>NZ_JBIDBS010000030.1:0-63709 GCF_043204165.1 Streptomyces sp. NPDC047982
GCGGGGGGCCGGTCCCCCGGGGCTACCCGGGCCTCCGCCGGGCGGCCCGCCCCCCCCCCCCCCCCCCCCCCCCCCCCCCCCACGCTTGGGCCCGGCCCCGTCACGGACGTGGCCGGTCGGCCGGTACCGCGTCAGCTCCGGGCCGGGTCGGCGGGGGTCTCCCGGGCGGCGCGCGTCCCGGACACCGGCGCGCCCGGTACCGCCCCGTTCGTACGGTGGTCGCCGCAGACGTACCTGCCCGGCCCGCAACGGGTCGTGCGGCTCGACGGCGAGGGTGGCCGCGTCGCGGGCGGCGCGGCCCCGAGGGTGCGCACCGCGATCCGCCGCCGGTCGCGGGTGTCGGTGCCGCGCGGGTCGGCCGACTGCCGGAACACCGTCCCGTCCCGACCGGGGCGGTTCGCGCCGAAGCCGGGTGTGAACGGCCGCCGCCGCAGACCGCTCGTGCCGCCCCGTCTCCTGGCCTGCGGGCAGGAGGTGTCGAACACCTGGCAGCCTCGGTCCAGGAGGTAGGAATCCCGCCGGTCCGTGCACACCCGGCCGCCGGGCTCGTCGGACGCCGCCGGAACGGCCTCCCGCCGCCCGGCACGGCAGAGGTCCAGAACGCCGACGACGCCGGTGTCCGGCGCACGGTGGTGAGGGACGGTCATGGTTCTCCTCTTCCGGTAGCCGGCCCGGGGGCCGAGGTGCGGAACGGGCTCCGCGACTCACCCCGCAACGCGCCCGCCGGGCCAGCGGACCACGTTCCCCGCGCCGATGCCAGGAACCACGACGGCCGAGTCGCCGGTGGAGTACGCGTTCACAGCACGACGGACTCCAATACCACGACGGCCTCGGCAAGTCCGGCCGGATGCGGCGATCCCGGCGGGGTCCGCCGAGCCCAGCCGGGCCCGAGCGTCACGACCGGCCTGCGGCGGGGGCCGCGCTGAAACACGCCCCAGATCCGCGACGAGTCCGCCGACGGCGCGGCGAAGGACCGGATGACCTACCGCAAGCCTGAGGTCCGCAACGGCCGTTCACGGGCGCGCCGCCGTGGGCCGCCGGTTGTGCGCGAGATACGTCGTCTCGACGTGCTCGACGGCTCGCCAGATCGCACCGAGCGCGACCCTGTCGTCGCCGAGCGAGGACGGCTGGAGATCGGGGACCCGGATGCACAGCGGCTCCAGACGGTTACGGAGGTGGGGGAGCAGGACGTCGGCGGACTGGGCCAGTCCCCCACCCAGCACGACCCGTTGCGGGTCGACGGTCAGCACCATGGCCGCGAGGCCGAGGGCCACGTCGCTGGCGTAGCGGTCGACGGCGCGCACGGCGACGGTGTCGCCCCGGCGGGCGGCGGCCAGCACATGGGCGGCGGCGTTCCGCGGGGGTACGCCGGGCGGGACGGCGGGACAACACGCCAGGCGGGTGGCGGCGGTCGCCCAGGGGGTGACGGGGAAGCTGCCGATCTCGCCCGCCGCGCCGCCGTATCCCCGGTGCACCCGGCCGCCGATGATCAGCGCCGCGCTGAGGCCGAGACCGGCGTGGATGTAGACGGCGTCCTCGATGTCCCGTGCCGCACCGAGGCGTTGCTCGGCGAGTGCGGCCAGCCGGGTGTCGTTGTCCACCAGGACCGCCCCGGCGCAGCGTTCGTCCAGGTGCTCGGCGAGCCGTACGCCGGTCCAGTCGGCGGCCGCTCCCGCGAGTACGACGTCTCCCTCCGGGCCGACGACGCCGGTGGTGCCGGCGCTGATCGTCCAGATCCGGTGGGCGTCGATTCCCGCGTCGTCCAGGCACTCGGTCATCACGTCGCCGATGACGGCAAGCCGGTCGGCGCGCCGGATGTCCGGCGGCACCGTTCGGCGGGCCGTGGTGACGACCGTGCCGCAGAGGTCGGCGAGCACGGCGAGGACGCTGTGGGCGCCGATGTCCAGCCCGAAGACGTAACCGGACTCGGCCCGGAACCGGTAACGGCGGGCCGGTCGTCCCACCGCGCCGGGCGCGGGCGGGACTTCGGCCGCCCACCCCTGGTCGGTCAGCTCGGTGGCGAGGTCCTCCGCCGAGGCGCGGGAGAGACCGGTGAGCGTGGCCAGCTCGGTCAGCGTCACCGGCGCGCCGGCACTTCTCAGCGCCCGCAGCGCGCCGAACGTGTTGAGCCGACGCAGCTGCGCCAAGTCACCGCCGGCTGGTCGGGATGCGTCCATGTACTCCTCTTGACGTCGTTTCGGCCATAGGGATTAATCAGAGAGTTCACGAAAACACTGCGGTGGTCAAGCGTCAGGAGGACGCTGATGTCGCTCAAGTCCGCGAACAACACGCCCACTTATGGGGAAGACTCTCATAATCTGGAGGGACCACGGTGGCCCAAAAACGCCCTAGACATCTCCTCATCCTGCTGCTCGCCCTGACCGTTCTGGTCGCGGGTCCTGCACCCTTCGCCGCAGCCTGGGGAGGTGGCGGCACCAGTAAATCGGCACTGGACCGGAAGTGGTTCGGCCCCGAGGCCGACCTCGGCGTCCAGCAGGAAACGGTCTCCATCAGCGACGCCGTGGTGGGTACGGAGGACGGCCGGCCCACGATGTACGCGACGGTCTCCGCCGAGAACGCGATCTTCAACGTCATCGACATCCGGGACAACCGGCTGCTGCGCTCGTTCACGCTGCCTGGCGTGCAGCAGTCCTGGCGGCATGCGATCGGCCCCGACGGCACCGTCTACATCGCCGCCATCACCGGCGGCCAGACGGGAGAGCTGTGGAGCTACAGCCCGGCCGACAAGGAAGTGCGCAAGCTCGGCACCGTTGCGGGCGAGAAGTCGCTGTGGTCGATGACCACGGACCCGGAGGGCAACGTCTGGATCGGCACCTTCCCCAACGGCAAGGTGTTCAGATACGACCCGCAGAGCAAGGACTTCCACGACTACGGGCAGATGGTGCCCGGCCAGCAGTACGTGCGCTCCCTCGCCTACCACGACGGATCCGTCTACGCGGGCGTGGGCTCCGTCGGTGACGTCATCCGGCTCGACACCGCCACCGGTACGAAGACGAAGATCTCCGACCAGGTCCCGGCGCTCCTGGGAGTGGAGCCCCAGAAGGTGCCCTTCGCCTACGACATGGCGGTCGTCGACGGCTGGCTGTTCGTCAAGTTCGCCGACCCGCAGATGAAGCTGCTCTTCTACGACCTCGACGCCGGCAAGTGGAGCGACAAGTCCGTCGGCAAGAACACGTCTTCGGACGCGGGGGTCTTCTCCTTCAACCAGCTTCAGTCGCGGGACGGGAAGGTGTACGTCACCAACAACCGCGAGCTGTACGAGATCGACACGGCGACGCTGGAGTCCCGCTCGACCGGAATCGCCTTCGGTACCTCGCTGCGCGGTGCCGCCTGGGTACCGCTCAATGATCCGGACCTCCCCGGGACCTCGCTCGTCACCCTGCAGTCGGGCGGCAAAATCACCGCTTTCGACATCGCGTCACGGCGGAGCAAGGTGCTGCCCTCGGTGGTGAAGGGCGCACCGAACCCGCTGCACAACCTGGAGGCGGCGCCGGACGGCACGCTGTTCATGAGCGGCTACCCCGGCGGCACCGGGTCCCGCTTCGACCCGCGCACCGGCCGCACCACCCGCTTCCCGATGGGCCAGGCCGAGGGCATGGCGGGCCTGGGCGACACGATGTACTTCGGCATCTACCCCGGAGGCATCATCTCCTCGGCGAAGCTGGACGCGGCGACCCCGGCCGTCTCCGAGAAGTTCCGTCTCGGCTCCGGACAGGACCGGCCGTACGTGATGAAGGCCCACGACGGCAAGCTGCTCATCGGCTCCATCCCCGACTACGGCAAGCTCGGCGGCGCGCTGACCATCTACGACCCCGACAGCGGCGAGAAGAAGACCTACCCCGGCATCGTCCACAACCAGAGCGTCGCCGGGCTCGCCCAGCGCGGCGGACGGATCTACGGCTCCACCACCGTCCACGGCGGTCTGGGGACCGACGCCACCGAGTCCGAGGCCAAGATGTTCGTCTGGGATGTCGCCGGCGAACGCAAGGTCAAGGAGTTCACCCTCGACCTCCCCGGCCTCGGCAGCCCGAAGATGATCAGCGGTCTCAGCTTCGGCCGCGACGGCCTGCTGTGGGGCGCGGCCGACGGATTCCTGTTCGCGGTGGACCCGGACACCCTCCAGGTCGTCAAGTACAAGAACGTCTACCCCGAGGTGAAGAACTACGGCATGTGGCGGCCGGTCTACCTCCGCTGGGGCGCCGACGGCCTGCTGTACACCACCCTGGCCAGCAAGCTCACCGTTGTGAACCCCAAGACCATGGACCACGTGACACTCGGCGACTACGACGAGGAGGTCGCCTTCATGACCCTGGCCCGGGACGCCGACGGCCACGAGAACATCTACTTCCTCGGCAAGAAGGCGGAGTCCCGGCTGCGGATGATCCCGGTGCGCCGCGGCCTGGCCCGCGCCGTGGCCGTCGACAACGCCGGCTTCGAAGTGGCGCCGCTGGACGACGGCGCCGTCCCGGGATGGCAGGGCGGTGGCACCCTGTTCACCCTCTCGCAAGAGCGGGCGTACACCGGCAGGCGCAGCATGAAGATCGTCGATGCGGCCCGGAGCGGCCCCGAGGCGTCGGCGGAGCTGACCAGTGAGCCGGTGCCGGCTGCCGCGGGGGCGTACTACCGGGCCCGTGCCAAGGTGTACATCGAGGACGGAAGCACCGACGATTCGGTGCTGCTGCTGAGCTTCCTCGACGGGGCCGGCCAGCCGGTCGGCCGGATGGCGAGCGCACCGCTGCGCAGCGCGGACCAGCGGCGCTGGATCGACGCGCAGGCGAGTGGTACGGCTCCGCCTGGTACGGCGTCGGTCCGCGTCTCGCTGTACTCGTCCACGTGGAACCTCATGACCGGATACGTCGACGCGGTAAGCCTTCGACAGACCAGGCGCGGGTGACACCCACGCGCGGACACCGGGCCACGGCGACCGTACGCCGTGGCCCGGTGTCGTCGATGCGGCGCTCAGCCCTCGCCGTCGAACTCGCACCGCACGGCATCACCGCCAGCGCCTCGTGTGCGGTACCGCGCTCAACATCGTGGACTTCATCCCATGCTTCGATCTGGTGGTCCTGCTGGAACTGGACATCGAGACCATGGTGCGCCGGGTGTCCTCACGCAGCACGGATTTCGGCCGCAGTGGCGCTACCCGCGAGTGGCTGGTCGGCTGGGCACCCGGGTTCCAAAGAAGCGTCAAACAGCTCGGGGCGACGGTGGTCGATGCCCTACTACCAGCGAGAACCATTGCCGATACCGTGATCGGCCTGGCCGAGGAACAAGGACTGATCGACTCCAGCACACACGAGAGACCCGGCGGTCCCTGACTGCGCCGCTCAGCACCTACGGGGGATGAGCGCAGCGGGCGGGCACGACGCCTTCGCTGTTGGCCTCGCCTCGATCCGGAGGCTGTCTGCGGGCCGGTGAACGGGTCGACGTCAGCGTTCTTCCGGGGCGGAACCACCGGTGTACGTGCGCGGTACACGCGCGCCGATGCGTGTGACGATCTCGTAGGAGAGGGTTCCGGCTGCACGTGCCCAGTCCTCGGCACCGGGCTCCCCGTGGTCTCCGGGGCCGAAGAGCACGATCTCGTCGCCGGCTGCGGCTGTGTCGTCGCCGAGGTCGACGACGAACTGGTCCATGCAGACCGTGCCCGCCACCGTGCGCTGTCGGCCGGCGGCGAGGAGCGGACCGGCACCGGAGGCGTGCCGGGGTACGCCGTCGGCGTACCCCAGCGGGATCAGACCGAGCGTTGTCTCGCGGGGGGTGCGGTAGCGGTGGCCGTAGGAGACTCCGTGCCCGGCGGGGACTCGCTTGACGGAGACCAGCCGGGCGGTGAGCGTCATCGCCGGCCGCAGCCCCAGGGCCGCCGGCTCGGCCACCTCCGGCACCGGGCTCAGCCCGAAGAGCGCGAGCCCGGGGCGCACGAGGTCGAAGTGGGTCCGCGGAAGGTTGAGGGTGGCTGCCGAGTTGGCCAGGTGGAGGACTTCGGGACGCAGCCCCGCCTTCCTCGCGAGCCCGACCGCATCACGGAAGTGCTCCACCTGCCGGTCGGACTCGGGGTGGCCAGGGTGATCGGCGTGGGCGAGATGGGACCAGATCCCAACGACCCGGACATGCCCGGATGCCTCCGCACGTGAAGCCGTCTCCAGCAGGGCGGGCCAGTGGGCGGGCGAGGCGCCACCGCGGCCCAGCCCGGTATCGATCTTCAGGTGCAGCAGGCCCGGTCGGCCCGCAGCCGTTGCCGCCTGAGTCGCGGCCTCGACTGCCCAGGGGTCTCCGGCCGATAGTTCGATCCCGGCGGCAACGGCGGAAGCCCAGTCGTCACCGGTGCCCAGCAGCCAGGCGAGGATCCGGCTGCCGATCCCCGCTGCGCGCAGCGCCAATGCTTCGTGCATGCGTGCGACGCCGATCCAGGTCGCGCCGCCGGCCAGTGCCGCGCGGGCGCAGGGAACCATGCCGTGCCCGTAGCCATCGGCTTTCACCACGGCCATCACTTCGGCGGAACCTGCCGCATCGCGCAACCGAGCCGCGTTGGCTCGGATCGCCGCGAGATCGATCCGAGCTTCCGCGAGCGCCGGTTCTTCGTGAACCCGGTGCGCGCGACTGATGACCTCGCGGCTGTGGGCCGCGTAAGAACTGCCCCTCTTCACGCCATCGTCCTTCCGATGAATCCACCGATGCCCGGCTGGGTTGTGGAGTGAAGCCATGGTGTCGATGGCGGGAGCCCGCCGTCATCGTGCGAACGGCACTGTTCTTCGGCTGCCGGGTGTACGGCTGGCACAACGCGGCAGTGGATGCGCCGGACGCGGCAAGGGGCTCCTGACTTTTTTTACCCCTCGCAGCACTCGCAGCCGCCGCAGTGCATCCGGATCACCATCGTGCACCACCGCCCGATGCCGGCTCTGAGGCTTTGAGGGCCCGTACCGGCCTCAAGGAGTAGTGCATGTTGCGTGCCGGGCATTGGCCTGGTGCGAGGCAGCGTGGACGTCGTTGTCCTTGCACAGAGCGGCATGCGCATCAGCCTGTAGCCCTCTTGTCCGGCTCCGTTCGGACTGGCTCGTCACGCTGGAGATGTGCCTGCAGCACCAGGGTCACGGCCAGTCGCTGTTCGGGATCCGACAGGTCCACTCTGTGGATGAGGTGCTCGATCCGGCGCATTCGTTGCCGCACGGTATTGGGGTGGAGCCGCAGGATTCGCGCGGCACGGTTGTAGTCGCCCCAGTTCATCAGCCAGGTCAGCAGCGTGGAGGCCAGCGCCCGCCGATCGCGGCCCTTGTCCTCCAGCCTGCTGAGGTCGTGGATCAGGTCACCAGGCAGGTTGGCGTGGGTCCGACGGATGACCACTTGGGCCCATACCTCTTCGTAGCTGACGGCTGGGCGCTCCAGAGCCACGCCGGTGCCCAGCACTTCGAGGGCCTCCCGGCTCCTGGCAGGCAGAGCCGTCGCCGAAGAGGCGGGGCGACTTGCACCGACCTGCCCGATACGCCCGTTCAAGCTCAGGGAGCGAGCCCAGGTCCAGCTACCCGGGCCGTCACCGTCTGTGAGGATCGCGTACACCAGCCCCTCCATGTCGGTGAGGATCGGGTCGGCCCAGGCGTGACGTCTGAAAACGGTGCGCCATACGGCGAGGTCATTCTGTGCGCTCGTGCCGTTCAAGCGGCCCAGCGCCGCCACCCGGACCTCTCGAGCGGGCAGGACCAGGGGCTCGGTCGAGGAGCTGTCAACGGGTCTGCGGAACGCCTCACGGATCCGGTCCGCCGTGTAGCGGCTGGAGAGTTCTTCGTGCGCACGCAGTCGAACGAGCAGCAATCCCAAGGAACGTGCCATGTCGAGAAGGCGCTGCCGCTTCTGCGGCGTCAGCTCACCGTTGTGGATTGCCCAGATCGATCCGATGACCTCGGGGCCGACGCGTATGGGGACGACCAGACGTGTCAGGAAGCCGGGATCCTCGATTTCGACCTTGAACGGCTCATGACTCGCTGCGAGGCGGCGGAAGGTGCCTGCTGCGCGCAGCTGCGTCACGATTTTGTCCGGTACCGCGCGCCCCAGGATGCTGTCCATCCGTACTTGGTCGGCAGTCTCTCCAAAGGCCGAGTAGGCCACTACTTGGCTCCGGAGGTCCTCCACCGTGATGGGGGCGGCCAGCAGCTCGGCGACGTCGTCGCTGAGTCGGAAGATCCGTTGGTGCGCGTCGTGGGCGTTGTCGAGTGGCGCGTGGACGTGTTGGAGCATGGCATCAGCCATCGAGATGAACTGTACCCAGCCGACATTCTCGGCCAGCTCGCCCAAGGCGAGGTGGCTGTCGGCGGCCCGATGCCGCACCCGGTCAGCGACAGGACCACGCAGCAGAACACCCGCCGCCTGCCGTTCGGTGACGCTGTCCATCACCTCGAGCCGGGTCTCCTCCGTGAGGGCTCCGGTGGCGAGAACGAGCGCGCCGCGTTCCATCGCGCCGGCCGGGTCGCCGTACACGTGGAGCCCGGTCACTTCCACCGGCCGTCCCGCGACCAGCGTCGTGGCTACACCCGGGCCAAAGCTCTCAAAGATACGAAAAGCGGTGACCATGCTTCAGGAATGTAATCCCGGAACAGTCCAGGGTGACAAGAGTGGCGGAATCCGACATTCAATTGTGATGGGGGCTCGCTTCATCATGGGGGCCATGGCGAAGGTGATGAGCGATCGGCCCCCGCGGCGTGTGACCGCCGTCGGCGCCGGCATGGCGGGACTCTCTGCGGTTTGGTGTCCCCTCTTCGCCGGTGTACGTGCCGCCGTCGGCGAGTCCGCGTCTTCTCCGCTTCCTCGCTCGCTTCGTCGGCAGCAGCAGCACGCAACGGTGCTGGGATCGCGCGATGGCGGCGCTCGCCCGGCTGAACCATCAAGGGCGCACCCCGAGCGACCGGTGACCCCGAGACGAGGAACCACGAACTCACCGGCCGCCCCGTTACCGTCCCGCTGATCAGCGACGACCCGAACGACGACACAGCCGCAGGGCGTGAGCCCGGGCTCCCGTCCGTGGCGTCGACGGGACCGGTGCCCCCATCGTCCGAATGGTGGGCCTGTGACCAGATGATGCGCCGGTACACCCCTGTCACACGCGTCAGGCCGTGCGGCCTTCGCTCACGTCCCGCTAAGGGCTGTCCCGTGATTCCTGACGGGCGTGCGGCGTCAGCTACGACACCTCGCCGCGTTGCCGGAAACGCCCGCATACATGCAGTATTCGGGTGTCCCTCCGCCTTGCGATGCACCGCATCCGACGCCGCACGCTGATCCACCAGGGATTACGGGACGGTCCTTGGGCCATCCCACCCGACACGAATGCCTACGGACGTATCACGAAGGAACTCGAGCTTGTCCACGGAGAGCGTGAACACGTTGTCACGTGCACGATGAAAGGCGCGGATATGACCACCCCGAAAGTCCCCCAGGCGACAGTTGCTGACGCCTCCGCAGAGGGATACGAGCGCGGACTCGGCAGCCGCCAGGTGCAAATGATCGCCATTGGCGGCGCGATCGGCGTCGGACTCTTCCTGGGAGCCGGCAAGAACATCGAGAAGGCCGGCACCAGCCTCATCCTGATGTACGCGCTCGCGGGCGTGATCATCTTTTTCATCATGCGGGCACTCGGTGAGCTGCTCCTGTACCGCCCTGTCTCGGGCTCGTTCGCGGAGTACGCACGCGAGTTCCTGGGCCCGTTCTTCGGCTACGCGACCGGATGGACGTACTGGCTGATGTGGGCCGTCACCGGCATGACCGAGTTGACCGCGGCGGCCATTTACATCAACTACTGGTTCCCGGACATCCCGCAGTGGACCAGCGCGCTCGCCTTCCTGGTGGTGCTCTTCGGCGTCAACCTGATCTCGGTGAAGATCTTCGGTGAGCTGGAGTTCTGGTTCTCGATGGTCAAGGTGACGGCCATCATTGGCATGATCGTCATTGGCGCGGGTGTGCTGACGCTGGGATTCTCCCAGGCCGGCGACACCGCCACGGTGAGTAACCTGTGGTCGCACGGCGGCATCTTCCCGAACGGCATCGGATCCAGCTTGATGACACTGCAGGGCGTGATGTTTGCGTACCTCGCTGTCGAGCTGGTCGGCGTCACGGCGGGCGAGTCCGAGAACCCGGAGGAAACCCTCCCGAAGGCGATCAACACGCTCCCGTGGCGCATCATCGTCTTCTACGTCGGCTCGCTGATCGTGATCCTGTCGGTCGTGAAGTGGACGGAATTCCACGCCGGCGTGAGCCCCTTCGTGGCGGCCTTCGACAAGATCGGCATCCCGCTGGCGGCCGGCATCGTGAACTTCGTCGTCCTGACGGCAGCCCTGTCGTCCTGCAACTCGGGCATGTACTCCACCGGCCGCATGCTGCGCGACCTGGCGGCGAACTCCGAGGCGCCGAAGATCTTCGGCAAACTGAACGGGCGGAAAGTCCCTGCCGCGGGCATCACAGCGTCGGTGATCGTGATGTCGATCGGCGTGATGCTCAACTACCTGGTGCCGGAGAAGGCGTTCGGGTACGTCATGTCGGTCGCCACCGCGGCGGCCATCTGGACCTGGGCGATGATCCTGCTCAGCCACATCCGCTACCGCGGCAAGGTGCTCAAGGGTCTGCTGCCGGCCTCTTCCTTTCCGGCGCCGGGCGGCACGGTGTGCAGCTGGATCGCGCTGGCCTTCCTCGCCTTCGTCACGGTACTGACAGCGATGGACCCCGATGGCCGGATCTCGCTGTATGTCGGCGTGCTCTGGGCGGTGCTGCTGACGATCGGCTGGTTCGTCGGCAACCGCGGCAGCCTGGCGGCTGAGGCCGAGCCGGACTACGCGCGTGCGACATCCCGCTGACCCCGCGGGGTTCAAAGGCCCCGCCGTCATCGGCCGGTCCCGGGCCGACCCGATCGCCGACGAGGTGCGGCGTCGCCTCCGCCTCGCCCGTGGGGCGGGCCGAGGTCGCGGTCACCGCTGCGGTCACGGAACCGCCGGTCCACCTTGCCGTTGGCGGTCAGCGGGATCGCGGGCAGCGTGACGATCCGGCGCGGCACCATCGTGTGCGGCAGCCGGTCCTCCAGCCAGCGTCGCAGCACCTGCGGGAGCCCCGTGGTGGCCGGGCCCCGGCAGGTACGACGGCGGCGACGAGTTCCCGTGCGTGGTGCGGAAAGGACCGGCGAACGCTTCTGCCGGCCACGCCCCGCCACAGCCGCCACAGCCGCCCGTGGACGCGGAGAGCGTCGAGCGCTGGGCCGACGCCCTGGCCGCCACCACCGCATTCGCCAGGTCGAGCACACCGTGGAACTCCCCGGCGTCTGCCGCCCCTGCCGGTCGGACGCGCCGCACCCACCCGAGTAGCCGACACATGGCTCAGTGACGATCGCCGATGCCGGCTCTCCGGGCACCGGCCTGGTTGTCCGGCGGCGTCGCTCGGCCTGCGGGCGAGCTGCACGACTGAAAGCAACAGCACCATCGCTCCACGAGCAGTCCGCGCCCTCTTCGGGAACGTTCTCGTCCGGATCCGGTGGTGGGCCGGCCGCCCTTCGCCGAGGCCCATCGGGAACCGAGCGTTGGCGCGAGGTCGCTGTGTGAGTGATTCCGCCGGCACGGTCGGGTAGCAGTGCACGCGCTGCCGGAGGATAGGCGCGCTCTTCCGCTAGTGTCCTCGGCACCGCGCCTTCACCGGCGAGCGAAGGTGCAGGTGCCCAGCTCATCCATTCCGGCAGTAAGGGATATCGTCCATGGCCGTGTGCGAGGTCTGCCACAACGACTACGAGCTGGCGTTCGAGGTGCGTGCCGCGGGAGGAGCGGTCCACGTCTTCGACAGCATCGAATGCGCCGCCCAGAAGATGGCCCCGACCTGTGTCAACTGCCAGTGCCGCATCCTGGGCCACGGTATGCAGGCGGACGGGCAGTTCTTCTGCTGCGCACACTGCGCGCGTGAGGCGGGCCTTTCCCAATCCCAGCTCGTGGATCACGCCTGACCCCCTCGGCCCAGTCGCCGGAGCGGACTGCGGAGCACGCTTCTACGCGTGCGGTGCTGCTACCCGGTCGCATCAATGGCCCCGCAGGACCTGAACTCCGTCGCAGGAGCCGCCCTGAGGGAAACGTGGTGACGTAGTGTCACCCGTGAGGGGCCGACGGCGCGGGTCCTGGAGGAACCCGGCAGCTGGATGCTCATCGGTCCGGGCATGGAACCGATCCCCACGCAGCACCTCAGCGAGCCCTGGCTCGTCGTCCCGACATCACCGCGGCCGACGAAGCCACCGTCCACGCGGTCATGAACGCGCTCGACCAGCTCCGGGCGGCGTCAGGGACCAGGTCCGCGCGACGGACGCCCGGAGAACACATGGCCGGTGGACCCGGGCATCTGGCCCGCTTTGGGAGTCGTGATGACCCGTCCTCAACCCCTGGCTCCCGATAGGCGGATCTGCGGGCGGCTTCTCGCGGGCCGTCGGCTCCGGGCAGCAGGCCCGGCGTGAAGGCCGCCACCGGCCATGATGTGGCAGACGGCCGGTCAGCGCAGACCGCATGGCGTCGGCGGTCAGGTGCGTGGCCTTGAAGGAGGACCGCTCCGAACAGCAGGGGCTGACAGGTGCAAAGGCGGGATGACCTGTTCCAGCTCTCTTGCCAGTCTTTGGGCTTCGCCACGCACCTGAGCAGGGATGTCTCCCTGTTCCGCGATGAGGCGGTTGTAGATCGGGGTCTCGTGAAGCACGGGCAATATCTGCTTTCTGGTGGGGGCGACGGCCCTTTCCCGGTCACCGTCTGCGGGACGCGGACGGTGCGAAGGCGGCGGGGCGGTCAAAGGTGCGGGTCGAGGGCGAGCTGCGCCGTCAGGTCGGCAGCGGCCCGGCGGACCATGTCGGAGTCCGGTGGGTCGGGAGCAGCGCCGAGGTGCTCATGCAGTCGTGTCCAGGAACGGGTCATGCCCCGCAGCCTAGAGGCCGGGTCCGACACCACCGGACCGGGCACCACCTTGTCCAAGGCATGCGTGCCGGTTGTCGGCTCGTGGTCACGGTGGAGGCCACCGGGCACACCCGCGCTGGACGCACGTTCTTGACCACGGAGTGGTCGAAGGCGTCGCCGACGACGTCGTACGCCGGTTCCAGGACTGCGGTCGAGACGCACCTGCTGCTGCCGACAGTGTGGGGTGGCAGGAAGGCCCGCAGCATCTCGGCGGGCAACCGCATGGTCGCGGTGCGGATGCGGGCGGCGAGCCAGTCGCTGTAGGCGCGCTTGGAGGTGATCAGCATGGCGAACAGATGGGCCGGCATCCGGCTGCGACGCATACGCACCCCGTCGAGCGAGACGGCCCGCACCGCCAGCACGCCCAGCCGCTCCGCACCGTCGACCAGAGGCATCCAGACGATCACGCCGTCGTCGGCGTCGGCCACTCGCGGGGAGACGGTGCGGTACGCCCAGCCGGCCAACGAATCGGCCACCGGCAGCGGCTCCAACGCCTCGTCGAGTGGGATGAGCAGCCGTTGTCGGAGGTCCACGAGGTAGATCCGCACGGTCTCCCGGCCGAGGGCCGAAGCGCACCGGTTCGCCAGGGCGGACAGTTCGAATGGCAGGGCCGTCTGCGCCTCGATGATCAGTCCTTCCAGCTGGCTCTCGTCAACAGCGGCATCACGAACGGCGGCGGGCCCGGCTGCGGCTGCCGTCGAGAGACTGGGCGCGGAAGCGGCAAGCCCCGGCGCAGGCGTGTGTAAGCGCTTCGTGCAGCAGTGCATGGTGCCGGCCCGGCGCCCGGAGAGCGGCGGGCAGGCGAGGCAGACTCCGGAGTGGTCAGCCCGCCTTGACCGGTTCCTCGGCTCGGGCCCGGGTGCCGGCGCGGCGGTAGGAGTCCGTGCCGGTCTCGATGACCGGAGTCACCGATCAGCCAGAGCGGCTGCGGCTGCCCCTTCTTGATCCACTCGCAGCCGGCGAGCGTGTTCACGGTGGCCGCGTCGATATTCGGCTTGGCATCGAAGTCGAAGGCCCGCAGGGACTTCTCCCGCGGGAAGCCCGCCGCCTTGATCCGTCGTTCCGAACGGCGGCGGGCCCGGTCGTCGCACTCGGCCATCAGCAGTTCGGCGAGGAAGCCGCGGTAGGTCATCTGGTCCTTGACCGCCGGTCTGCGATCTCGTCGAACTCATGCCGGATCGACGGCAGCCGCAGCAGTCGGCAGGCGGTGTCGATCGCGGCGTCGGCGGCCTGCTCGGTCAAGCCCCGCCGGTGGTCGTCAGCGTCCATGAGCAGTGTGAGGGGCGGGACCGACGTAAGGGGGCGTGGGTCGGGTCCGGTCCTCCGGAAGGTTGGTGACGTGTACGGCCGTGCGAGTGGTCAACGGCTGAATGACGTTACGTGTCGATCTTGCGGCTCGTTCCCTGCGGTGTCTGCCCAATGAGGGCAGAACAGCGAAGGAGAAAAGAAACATGAGGAATGTCAAGAAGATCGCAGTGGTGGCCGCGGCCACCTGCGGAATCCTCTTCGCCGGCGTCGGCGGGGCCAGCGCTGCCCCCAGTGTCGACGGGGACAACATCTCCGTGCTCAGCCACTTCAACCAGCTCGACTGGGACAACTCTCCCTTCTGCGGAATCCAGATCAAGACCGAGTTCACCTGGCAGGAGACGTCATGCCCGGTAGCGCACCTGGAGGACAGTGCTGACAGCAACGTCCACGTCACCACCCACTGAGAACTCGCGCGGACAGGCGCGATGGAGCACCCCAGGAACAGAACGGACACGGGGTCTGGTGGTCACGGAGGTGCGCCACTCCGTGACCACCGTGCACAGCCTCACCCGTCGTGCCTGGACCACCCACCACTGGGACGATCGCCCCACCCGGCGACCATGACCCCACGCCTGTCGGCGCGGCCTCCAAGCCCGCGTGCATGCGGGTCGCGTTGAAACACCCTCGGACGGATTCTTCCGTTCCAGTGGTCGTCGCAACACCCCAGCTCAGGGGATGCGATGGACCACCAGATCCGGGAGGACCGTCAAGCCGCAGGGGCGGAAGAAACTGACCGCTGAGCGGTCGGCATACTTCCAGCTCGTGCAGCAGGGTCACAGCAACAAAGAGGCATGTCGGCTTGTGGGGATCAACCCGCGGACCGGCAGGGTGTGGCGCAACGGCCGTCACGCCCACAAGGGCCTGTCGAAGGCGATTCCCCGGTCCGCCGGGATTCGCCATCGGCAGGTCCGAGCCGCTATCTGCGTGAGTCCGAGCGCATCCACATCGCCGACCGGCTGCGCGAACGGGCGTCGATCCGCACCATCGCGGCCGAGCTGGGCCGCAGCCCCTCGACAGTCAGCCGGGAGATACGCCGCAACGGCATGCCCCTGCGCGGGAACGCGTCCCGCTGGGCCTATCGTCCGCACGCTGCACGGTCCCGAGCCGACGCCCGCCGACCTCGCCCGAAGCCGGGAAGGATCGGTCAGAACCCCGAGCTGCGGGACTTCGTCCAGCGTCATCTCGAACGTCGCTGGAGCCCGGAGCAGATCTGTCACGCTCTGCGGGCCCGCCTTCCCGACCGGCCGGAGATGCACGTGGTTCACGAGACGATCTACCAGGCTCTCTACGTCCAGGGCCGCGGCGAACTCTGCCGCGAGCTGACTCGGGCCCTGCGGACCGGCCGTGCCACGCGCCGGCCGCACCGCCAGTCGAACAAGCGACAGCCCCGCATGGCGAAGGACATGGTGATGATCAGCGAGCGACCGCCGAAGCCGCCGGCCGGGCCGTCACCGGCCACTGGGAGGGTGGCCGTGCGACGGAACCGATCGCCAAGTCAGACTGGAGTATTAGGGGAGGCGGGCCAGCAAGTGGGCGTCGAGGAAGCCCCGCTCGGAGGCCGGGTCGTGGAGCAGCCGTGCGAACGGGACGAGCCCGGCCCCGGCCAGCAAATCGGCGAACCGGTCCACCGGCCAGCTATAGGCGGGCGTCACCTTGTGGTCGAAGCGGACCGGCTCCGGTCCGTCGGTCGCGAAGAGCGAGACCAGGAGCAGGCCGCCCGGTGCCAGGACACGCACCTGCTCGGCAAGCAGCGCGGGCAATTCCCCAGGCGGAGTATGGATCATCGAGTAGTGGGCCAGCACGCCGCCGAGCGCGCCGTCCTCGACCGGCAGGTCCTCCATCCGCGCCTCGTCGAACCGCAGCGCCGGATGGGCCCGCCGGGCGTGGTCGACCATTCCCGGGGAGAGGTCGAGCCCGAAGGCGTCCAGCCCCAGGTCGTGCAGCATGGCCGTCAGATGTCCAGGCCCGCACCCGACGTCGACTGCCCGCGGGTTCTCCGTCGCCCGCACCAGCTCGGCGAAGGTGCCGATCATGTTCCGCGAGAACGGATGCGTCTCCAACCGATTGGCGAACATCGACGCATACAGCTCGACGACCCCGTCGTAGGCCGCCCTGGTTTCGTCCTGATGCTCCATCACGGGAACGGAAGCTAGCATCCGCGCACGTTCGCGGTTTCTCCGGCCCCGTGCCGCCCCACCTCTTGGCCTCGATCCACCGGGCGATCGCCGGTCCAGGGCTTGGACATGAAGACGCGGATGCCCTCTGAGCCGGAACGATGGGACTGCCGGCGGCTCCACATCCACAGGGCAAGGGAACACCCGCGAGATGCAATCGCCCCATGCCGCTTCGGCGGGGTCCGCCACATTCGACGACGCGAATCCGGTCGCGCATGCCGGGCTGGTTCCGGCGCTGCGGCTGGCCGAGAGGTGCGCACTCGCTCGCCTGACGACGGACAAGGCGGAGCCGGACCGGAGCGGGGAACGGCGCGGGTCAGCGGTGGACGCCAAAGGTCACCAGCGTGGTGGCCGGCATGGTCGCGGGGGCGGACCGCATCGACGACCTCGGCATCCTGCGCCCCTGTGCCATGCCCGTCCTGCTCGGCGGCATCCTTCCCCTTCCACGCTGGGCACGTTCCTGCGCGCGTTCACCCACGGCCACGCCCTCCAACTCCACTCCGTACGCCGCCGTTTCCGGCCGCACTGGCCGCTCACACCCCGCTACTGCCCAGTGCCGGCGAGACGGCGTGGCCACTTGAGGGAACGCTCGGCCCCACTTCATTCCTCACCTCGCCTGCTGCGATGGCCCATTGGCGCACGGAACGGGCACCGGCACGGTGCGAACATGACGGGAAGCCAGGCCGGCTCGAGCGACCGCATCTCGGATGCCCCTGTCGGCCGTTGGACGGAAACGGCTACACCGTCCGAGCGGACATCCCCCTCCCGCCCCTGACTGTCGCGCGTCGACGAGGGCAACATCGAAACCGCTCCCCGAGATACGGCGCCGCTGCCTTCGGTGCCGGGAGCATCCTGCGGATCCGGGACTTCTGAAGGAGCTACCCATTCATGTTCACCCGTAAGCCGTCGGCACTCGTCGCACAGGCAATGTGCGTCGGAGCCATCGCGACGGTCATCGCAACCGCCGCTCCCGCATCGGCGCATACGCACGTCCCATGCAGTGCGAGTGCCCTGTCCATCGCCATCGCCAACGCGAACGCCTCGGGGGGCGGAAACCTGGTGCTGGCGCCGGGCTGCACCTATAGGCTCTCCGCGCCGCTGCCGGACATCACCAGCACGATCTCCATCGAAGCCCGGCACAGCACCATCACCCGTAAGTCCACAATCAGCTTCGGCATTCTCTCCGTCAGCCCCGGTGGCAACCTCGCGCTCTCGGACGCCACCATCACCAAGGGTGACGCGCCGGACTTCGGCGGCGGCATCGCGAACCACGGCACGCTGACCGTGACCGACAGCGTCATCCGCCACAACCACGCCAACTTCTCGGGAGGAATCGGCGGCGGATCGGGGACCACCACCCGGATCGTGAGAACCTCCATCATGGGCAACACCGCCAACGTGAACGGCGGCGGCGTCGCCAACGACGGTGACATGACCATCTTGAACAGCCGCATCATCGCCAACACGGCCGGCGGTGCCGGAGGTGGCGCGGCCAACGACGGCATTCTGGAAATCGTCGCCACCAACGTCAACAACAACAACGCCGGACGGGCCGGAGGTGTCGCCAACTTCGGAGGCGGCACGACGACCATCACGTCCAGCAACGTCAACAACAATATGGCGATCGCCGCCCCCGGCGGCGTCCTCAACGCCGGCGGCACCGTCACCCTGCAGTCCACCCGGGTCCAGGGCAACCAGCCCACCAACTGCGACGGCAGCGACATCCCCGTCCCGAACTGCATCGGCTGAAGCAGCAGAGACCCGGCCCACCGATGGGAAGCGTCAGAGGCCCCGGATCTCTCCGGGGCCTCTGATCTGGGCCACAATCTGCCACGGGGCAGTGCCGCACTTCATCAAAAAGGGCATGACCCGCTGACTTAGCGGCGCTGGCCGACGCGCGCAGGACCCGACCGAAGCCGGGGCTCCGGTGGTCGGACCTCGCTTGGGTGGCCCCGGGGCGCCCCTCTTGGAGCGCGTACGAAGCGGACACCGAACGGGCGAGGCTCTGTCAATTCCTACGCGATGCCGGCATCTCTGGCCGATTTCGGGTAAGAGGATTTGACGACACGCTTGTGATTCTCATCCAGTGCTCTTTTTTGGGCCGGTGTCGCGTCTTCAGGGTAATCAAGGAGTTCCCGTATGTGACGCCGGAGTTCATTCTTGTTCAAGAACTTGGTGCCGTTTTCATACTGGAGAAGGTTATTTCTGGCCACACCCTCCGCCTTTCCTCCCGTGTCACTTTTATCTATGGTGGCCCCCGGGATGAAGTTGATGAAGGTGAGCAGCGCGTTGATCGCCTGCTGCAACACGAGCGGATATCTTGCCGCCTGAAGCGGATTGCCTCCGGCCTCAGACGCAACAGCGGACAAAATATACACGGAACCCTCGAGGTGACGTTCGGCCTCCACCAGCTTTTCCCGGTGATTCGCGCCTTGCTCGTCCAAGGAGAAGGAAAAGGCCGTGCTGGCCGTTTCGGCCATCTTGCGAGCTTCAGGGATTGCCGTGTCAATGATGAAGCGTGCCGCTTCGTCGAGGGTTCGTCCGACAATGTTGGTACGAATGCTGTCCAGATGGGCGATCCAGGCGGTGGTATGTGCCCCCATGGTGCCGGAGAAAGGCGAGGGGCTACGTCCTGCGGAGTGGTATGCACTGATCCTGCCCCCTGTCACTTCGACCTGAGACGTGAGGTACTGCCTCTCCGAATCATCATCTCTCCGCATGGTTGTATTGTGCGCGGTTTGCCCCCCGGCCGGGGTAGCGGAATTCGACCAGGAGGGGCCCATCGCCCCACGATCCGCTTCGAGGTTCGCATTTTCCAGCGTCTCGGCCAGGAAACTCATCGTGGAACTCTTCACGAACTTGCTCCTGAGGGTCCTCCCTGACGCCTGCTGCCGAGGAGCAGGAAAGTCAGGCATGCCGCCGCCGTTGAACTTCAGGCCCTCCGCAAGCTCATACCAGACCTCCACCTCTCTCTCGTAAGCCTTGGATCGCCCCCTGCCCTCGTGCATCCCTCGATTTTGATAGTCCTCGATGAGGACCGTTTTCTTTTTCAGCTCTTCGGCATAGTAGAGTTTATTCTCCTCCTTCCTCCCGGCCAACACCGGCCCCATTTCCACCATGAAGGCATCTTTCGCAGATCCCATGGCCCCGAAGACGCTCCCTATTATTCCCGGGTAGGCCATCTCTATCGAGGTCAAATGCTGCTCTATGATGATGCCGCACCTTTCCCCCGGGAGTAGGGCAGGGTTCATTCCCGGCGCCAGCTCCTGCAGCACTGTCTCCCTGTGTTCGGTGGCCACGAGTGCGACTCCGTCGCGGTCCATGATCTTCCACATCGCCAATTTGACGGACTCCACCTCCTGGTTACTGAGCGGGACACCCGGATTCATTGCTACGAATTCGGCGCATTCGGACAAGGTCCGGTTGGATCCGGACTCGGCCTTGCCCTTCCCTGCTCTTCCTTGCGAAACGGCTGCCACATTCATCGTGGTGAAAGGGATCAGCTCGCGGAAATGAAGAAAATTACTCACCATCTTCTGGACCAGGGGGAACTGATTCCCTTCCGGGACATTCCCTCCCGTTATCAGATTGATAGTTTCGTTCAGCTCTCGCAACGCCGCATCGCATTCATCCTTCATCTCCTGCGGAAGGTTGTCGCTTCTCGTCACGCCGGGGAGTTCGGCGCTGCGCGCGACAAGGGCTTGGATGTGCTGCGCGGCCTGCAGCGGTGTCTTGCCTTTCACGGCCCGTTTGACTGCCTCCTGCTGGACGACGTAGGCAGTGGAATGGTCGCCCATGGTGCCGGAATACGGTGATTCAGGACGTCCCGCGAAATGGATTTCCGAGACGCTCCGGCCGTCGCCTGATTCCACCTGCGCGACAACAGCCCGCTGCACCGTCTCCGTGGACCGGGGCCGTCCGGCGCGCGGGTGTTCCGGGGCCGCTGCGGACGCGGGCGCACGCATCACCCGCGTGGCGTTGGCCTCGGCTTCGCGTTCGTACCGGTCTGAGGGATCGGAGACCTTCAGCCCGTTGCCGTTGTCCGCCCCGGCGACAGGGCCCTGACGCTGCTGGATGACGTGGGTGAGTTCGTGGGCGAGGGTGTGCTCGTCGGCGCCGCCGTCGCCGATGACGACATGGTTGCCTGAGGTGTACGCGCGGGCGCCGACCTCGGCGGCGGAGGCTCTGGCGGCGCTGTCGTCGTGGATACGGACGTCGGAGAAGTCCGCGCCGAAACGGGCTTCCATGTCCTCGCGCGTCTCGTCGTCGAGGGGACGGCCGGGGGCGCGCAGGACGTCATGGACGGCGGAGCGTTGCACGGCGGGCTGCTCGGCTTGGTCATGGCCGCATCCGGCGGCGTGCTGCTGCTCCTCGGTCGAGCGGTGTCCGGCCTGGCCGAGCATCTGGACCACGGCGGCGTTCCCCATGGTGGCCTGCAGAGGGAGAAGCCCTGGCAATGGGGGGCGTGATGCGGTTTCGGGGCTGCGGGCCGCCCTGCGGGTGGCGTCGGTTCCGGTCGTCCGGACGTTTTCGTGGTCGCGCAAGGGAGCCTCTTCCAGCGCAGGGGATTCGACTCTTTCTGCATACGCGACGAGGGAGCGGCCGGGCCAGGTATTCCAGGGCAGCGTCGACTGGCCGCCCAGGCAAGAGGCGAGGTGCGGACGGGGAAGCGCGCTCGCGGGAACGACCGGGACCGCCTCCTGCACCGCCCCCGGGAGTGCCGGCAGCGGCGCTGGAGCCGGCCGCCGCGAACTCGCGCGGCAGCGCCCGGGACCGCGGCAGCGTCGGCAGGGCCCCGGGGACGCCTTCGTGACGCTGTTGGTCACGCCTCTGTCCCCGAGGCCCTGCCTCTTCCCGTGATCCCCGTCAGTCACCCGGGAAGTGACACGCCACCTCGCGCGACGCGGCAAGCTGCAGCAACGGCCGCTCGGTGCGGCAGATCTCCCGCGCCTTGGGGCAGCGCGGGTGGAAGGTGCAGCCCGGGGGCGGGGCGGCCGGGCTCGGCGGGTCCCCGAGCAGCACGATCCGCTCCCTGCGCCGTTCCGCCGCCGGGTCGGGCAGCGGTACGGCGGACAACAGCGCCCGTGTGTAGGGGTGCTGGGGGTTCTCGTAGAGGGACTTCTTGTCCCCGATCTCGACGATCCGGCCGAGGTACATGACGGCGACACGGTCGCTGACCCGCTTGACCACCGAGAGGTCGTGCGCGATGAACACGTAGGCGAGGCCGAGTTCCGCACGGAGCCGTTCCATCAGGTTCACGATCTGGGCCTGGACGGAGACGTCGAGGGCGGACACCGGCTCGTCGGCCACGATCAGGCGGGGGCCGGTGGCCAGCGACCGGGCGATGCCGATGCGCTGGGCCTGGCCGCCGGAGAACTCGTGCGGGTAGCGGTCGATGTGCTCGGGGATCAGGCCGACCAGCTCCATCAGCTCGGCCGCGCGCCGACGGGCGTCGGCAGCGCTTTGGCCCTGTACCAGCAGCGGGTCGGCAATGATCCGGGCCACGGTCTGGCGGGGGTTGAGGGAGGAGTGCGGGTCCTGGAAGACCATCTGGATGTCGCGGCGCAGCGGCCGCAGGGCCCGCTGCGAGATCCGGCTGATCTCTTGGCCGTCGAAGGCGATCCGGCCCGAGGTGGGATCCAGGAGCCGTACGAGCATGCGGCCGGTGGTGGACTTTCCGCAGCCGGACTCCCCGACGAGGCCGAGGGTCTGCCCGGCCGCCAGGTCGAAGGAGACTCCGTCGACGGCGCGCACGGGCGCCCCCCGGCGCCCGGTCGCGGTCCGTCTCCCGGGGAAGGTCATGGTGAGGTCGCGTACGGACAGCAGGGGTCCGGCGGCCGGGGTGTCCGTCCCGGTGGCGGCGGTGGTTGCGGTGGTGGTGGTCATCGGGCGGCCTCCTCGGCGGCCTGGGAGCCGGCGTGGTGGCAGGCCACCGTCCGCGCCGGCCCGTTCGTGTCCCCGTGGGCCAGGAGCTCGGGGCGTACGTCGGCGCAGGGACCGGCGGCGCGCGGGCAGCGGGGGGCGAACGCGCAGCCGGGGGCCGAGATGAGCAGGGAGGGCGGGGAGCCGGGAATGGAGGGCAGCGGGGCGTCGTCGGCGGTGTCGAGGCGGGGCAGTGAGTCGAGCAGCCCCCGGGTGTAGGGGTGCGCGGGGTCGGCGAACAGGGCGTCGGCCGGGGCCTGTTCGGCGGCCCGGCCGCCGTACATGACCAGCACCTCGTCGGCGACGCGGGCGACGACGCCCAGGTCGTGGGTGATCATGACGACGCCGAGGCCGCGCTCCTGCTGGAGACGGGCGATCAGTTCCAGGATCTGGGCCTGCACGGTGACGTCGAGGGCGGTGGTGGGTTCGTCGGCGATGAGCAGTTCGGGTTCGCAGGCCAGGGCCATGGCGATCATCGCGCGCTGACGCATGCCGCCGGAGAACTGGTGCGGGTACTCCCCGGCCCGGCGGGCGGGTTCGGGGATGCCGACCTCGCCGAGCATGTCGACCGCCCTCTGGCGGGCGGCGGCCCGGCGGGCCTTGAAGTGCACCCGGTAGTGCTCGGCGATCTGCTCGCCGACCGTGTAGTAGGGGTGCAGGCTGGACAGTGGATCCTGGAAGATCATGGCCATCCTGCGGCCGCGGACCCGGGAGAGCTCCCGCTCGGACAGGCCCGTCAGCTCCCGGCCGGACAGCCGTACGGAGCCCGCGACTTCGGCCCCGGCCCGGTGCAGGCCCATGACGGCGAGGGAGGTGACCGACTTGCCGGAACCGGACTCTCCGACGATGCCGAGGGTGCGGCCGGCCTCGACGGTGAAGCCGAGCGAGTCGACGGCCCGTACGGTACCGCGCGGGGTGGTGAAGGTGACGCGCAGATCGCGTACCTCCAGGAGCGGAGCGTCCATCAGTACCTCACCCTCGGGTCGACGACGGCGTACAGGAGGTCGACGACGAGGTTGGCGACGACGATGAAGAAGGCGGCGAGGAGGGTGACGCCGAGGACGACGGGTTGGTCGGAGCTGACCAGCGCCCCGTAGAAGAGCCGGCCGATGCCGGGGAGCCCGAAGATGGACTCGGTGATGACGGCACCGGCCAGCAGCCCGCCGAGGTCGATGCCGAAAATGGTGAGGATCGGGGTCATTCCGGAGCGCAGCCCGTGTTTGACGACGACCGTGCGCTCGGGCATGCCCTTGGCGCGGGCGGTGCGGATGTACGGCTCGGCCATCGCCTCGATCATGGAGCCGCGGCTCTGGCGGGCGTACATGGCGGCGTAGAGCAGGGCGAGGGCGATCCAGGGCAGCAGCAGGTTGGCCGCCCAGGCGAGCGGGTCGTCGGAGAACGCCTGGTAGGTGGGGTAGGGCAGGAGTCCGGCGACGCGGATGACCCCGTAGATGAGCAGGACGGAGGTGAAGTAGACGGGCAGGGAGGCGGCAGCGACGGCGCCGACCATCAGGGCCTTGTCGGTGACGGTGTCCTTGCGCAGGGCGGCGGTGACGCCGGCGCCGAGGCCGAGGAGCAGCCAGAGGACGGCGGCACCGAGGGCGAGGGAGGCGGAGACCGGGAGCCGGTCCATGAGCAGGTCCCACACGGGCAGGGAGTTCTCGTACGAATAGCCCAGGCAGGGGAAGTCGCAGGCGACGGCGTACTGGCCGGTGCCGAGGGTGCGGCCGGTGAAGATGCCCGTGAGGAAGTCGGCGAACTGCCGCCACAGCGGCTGGTCGAGGCCCAGGTAGGCGCGTACGTCGGCGAGGCGCTCGGCGCTGCAGGTCTTGCCGCAGGCGGCTGCGGCCGGGTCGGCGGGCAGGACGTAGAAGATGAGGAAGGTGACGGCGGCGATGGCCAGGAGCACGCCGGCGAGGGCGAGCAGGCGTCGGGCGAGGTAGAGGATCACGTGCGGCCGCCCCTCGGGTCGAGGATGTCGCGCAGGGCGTCGCCGAGCAGGGTGAAGGCGAGCACGGCGAGGAAGAGGAAGACGCTCGGGATGACGAAGTACATGGGGTCGGTCTCGTAGAAGGCGACGGACTCGGCGATCATCTGGCCCCAGGAGGGGGTGGGCGGGCGCACGCCCACGCCGAGGTAGCTGAGGGCGGCCTCGGTGCTGATCATCCCGGGGATGAGCAGGGTGGTGTAGGCGATGACGGGGCCCGAGACGCCGGGGAGGATGTCGCGCGTCAGGATCCGCCAGGAGCCGGCGCCGCCGACTCGGGCGGCGTCCACGTACTCGCGGTGTTTGAGGGAGAGGGTCTGGCCGCGGACGACGCGGGCGACGCCGGGCCAGCCGAAGACGCCGATCACGGTGGTCATGAGGACGATGCGGTTGACGTCCTTGGCGACGGACAGCATCGCGATCATGAAGATGAGGGACGGGAAGGACATGGTCAGGTCCATCAGCCGGGACAGGACGGCGTCGGTGCGGCCGCCGAAGTAGCCGGCGGCGATCCCGGCGGCGGTTCCGGCGACGACCACGATGGCGGTGGCGGCGAAGGCGATGAGGAGGGAGATCTGGGCGCCGTGGACCACGCGGGCGAACAGGTCGCGGCCGGTGACGGGTTCCACGCCGAACCAGTGCTCGGGGCTGATCCCGCCGAAGGAGCCGAGGGGCTGGCCGCCGAGGTAGGGGTCGACGGCGGACTTGTCGAACTCCTCGGGGGACCAGCCGCCGAGCGCGCCCAGCCAGGGGGCGGTGGCGGCCATCAGGACGAAGAGGAGGACGACGCAGAGGCTGACGCGGACGGCGGGGCGGCGGCGGAGCTCCCGCCGGGCGAGCTGCCAGGGACTGCTGCCCGGCAGGGCCTGCTTCACCTCGCGGGCGGCGGGGGCGGATGCGGTGGCGGTCATGGCTGGCCGGTCAGCCCTTGCTCTTGGAAGGATCCTTGAGGCCGACGGTGGCGTAGTCGATGGTGCCGGTCCAGACGGGGTGGCCGTAGGCGCCCGCGATGTTGGTGCCGACGAGCAGCGGCTTGCGCTTCAGCAGGAGCGGGATGGACGGGGACTTCTTCATGATCTCGGCGTCGAGGTCGCTCCATGCCTGGTTGGCCTGCCGGGCGTCGGCCATGGCGTTGATCTCGTCGATCCGCTTCATGGTCGCCTCGTCGCGGAACTGGGCGTTGTTGCCCTGGTTTCCCTTCTCCTTGATGGTGCGTCCGTCGAAGACGAAGGGGATCCAGGTGGAGCCGGAGGGGTAGTCGGGGCACCAGCCGGTGAGCGTCATGTCGGGGGTCGTGGAGAGGTCACCGATGACGTCGTAGTAGGCGCCCGGGTCGATGGTGTCGACGACGACCTCGACGCCGGCGCGGGCCAGGCCCTGCTGGACGGCTTCGGCCTTGCCCTTGTCGCCGGTGGAGACGGCGAGAGAGACCTTGAGGGTCTTCTTGCCGGCGGCCTTGAGCAACTCCTTGGCCTTGGCGGGGTCGCCGGAGGGGGCGATCTTCAGGGTGTCGGCCTGCTTGCCGCCGGAGAGGGCCGGGGGCAGGTAGGCGGTGGCCACCTCGTTGAGGGCCGGTCCGCCGCCCGCGGTGACCACGGCCTCCTTGTCGACGGCGTACTGCATGGCCTCGCGGACCTTGGGGTCGTCGAAGGGGGCGCGGGAGTTGTTGAGGTGGAGCATCTCGGTGCAGCCCTGGGACTCGGCGAGCATGCGCCCCTTGACGTCGGGCTTGGGCAGCACCTTGGGGGCGCTCTCGGGCCGCATGTCGGAGTACTGGACGGCGGAGGCGTCGGCGCCCTCGCTGGCGATGATGCGGTCGTCGATCTGGCCGCCCTTGAGGCCCATGACGACGACGAACTTGTCGGGGTATGCCTTGCGGACGGCGTCGGTCTTCGGGTCCCAGTGCTCGTTGCGGACGAGCACGAGCTTCTTGTCGCGGTCGTACTTCTCGATCTTGTACGGGCCGGAGGAGAAGGGGCGGGCGTCGTACTGGGTGCCCTTCTCCTGGGAGGCGGGCACGGGCGCGAAGGTCGACAGGGTGGCGGTGGCGGAGAACTCGGCGACGGGCCGCTTGAGTTCGAAGACGATCGTGCGGTCGTCGGGGGTCTTGACCGAGTCGAGGTGCTGCCCCTTGAGGGGGCCCTTGTAGCCCTCGGCGCCGGCCAGGTACTGGGCGGCGTAGTCGGGGCCGCCGGTGAGGTCGGGGGCGAAGGAACGCTCGACGTTGTACTTGATGTCCTGGGCCTTGATCGGTGAGCCGTCCTCGTACTTCACGCCTTCCTTGAGGGTGAAGGTCCAGGTCCGGCCCCCGTTGGAGGGGGTGCCGAGGTCGGTGGCGAGGTCCGGGACGAGTTCGCTGCCGCCCTTGCCGGGCTCGGCCTTGAAGGTGACGAGCGTGCGGTAGAGGAGGCGGATGCCGAAGTCCATGGTCGGCATGACCCAGTTGCGGGCGGGGTCGAGGTGGGAGAAGTCCTGGTTGGACAGGACGGTGAGGGTCCCGCCCTTCACCGGGGTCCCGCCGAGGATCTTGCCGTCGTTGGCGGCGGCGGGGTTGGCGCCTGCGTCGTTGCCCGCAGAGCCCTTCTTGGGGTCGGAGCAGCCCGAGGCGCCGAGTGCGAGTGCCACCACCAGGGCGGTGGCGAGGGCGAGTTGGGTGCGCTTGGTCATGGGTCACTCCAGTGAGGGGCAGCGCTCTAGGATGTGACCGGTAACATAGTAATGTGAAATTGCACTGCACAAGAGGTTCGCATTGCCGTTATCCAGCCGTGTCCGAATCGGCTCGGATCAGGGGCTGTTGGGTGGGCCCGGACATCGGAATGCCCGCCGTCCCGGACGGCGCGTCAGCTCCGGTGCCGTGAGGCGGGCGGCCCTCAACGGTCCCGCCGGCGGCACACCGCTGAGCGTCGCCCTCCCGCACCCCGGCCACGAGCGCACCGCTCTGCGCCTGAACACCGAGGACTCCTGGCTGGAGAGGCGAGGTGGGGGTGAGGTGCGGTAACTGCCGTGCCGCGCATGACGTTTGACGGGGATTAACATGCCTCGCGTGAGCTGTAACATAGTAATGTGAAATTGCACTGACAATACCTGTGCGCCCACCAGTTCACGTCTTCTCGAGGGAGCCTCCGTGACCGACACCACCTCCCGTCTCCACACCGGCAGCCACGACCTGCCGGTGTCACCGGAGTTGTCCCGATTCATGGCGGGGAACTGGGCCCCGTCCCCGCTGCCGGACGCGGCGCGGGCGCCCGGCCACGCCCTCACCCCGGCGCGCCGGGCCCGGCTCTCGGCCCGCTTCCCTGGCGAGCGGCTGATCATTCCGGCCGGGGAGCTGAAGGTCCGCTCCAACGACTGCGACCACCGCTTCCGCCCGCACAGCGCGTACGCGTGGCTGACCGGGCTGACCGGCGAGGACCAGGTGGGCCACGTCCTGGTCATGGAGCCGTCGGGACCGCACGGACACGAGGCGGTCCTTTACCTGCGGCCGCGCTCGCCGCGGGCGGACGGGAACAAGGAGTTCTACCGGGACCGCCGCTACGGGGAGTTCTGGGTGGGCCGCCGCCCCGACCTGGCGGAGGCCGAGCGTCTCACCGGCATCCGCTGCGCCCACCTGGACGCACTCGGCTCACCGGTGGGCCGCGACGCCGCCACCGACGCCGAACTGGCGGCCGCCCTGTCCGAGTTGCGCCTGGTCAAGGACGCGTGGGAGGTCGAGCAGCTGCAGCTCGCCGTCGACCACACGACCGCCGGCTTCGAGGACGTCGTACGGGCGCTGCCGCGCGCCCTGGCGCACCCGCGCGGGGAGCGGTGGATCGAGGGGGTCTTCGGCCTGCGCGCCCGGGCCGAGGGCAACGGCACCGGCTACGACACCATCGCCGCCTCCGGCGCGCACGCGTGCGTCCTGCACTGGATCCGCAACGACGGCCGCCTGAACGGGGAGGACCTGCTGCTCCTGGACGCGGGCGTGGAGACCGACACCCTGTACACGGCCGACATCACGCGCACCCTGCCGCTGTCGGGCCGCTTCTCCCCGGTGCAGCGGCAGGTCTACGAACTGGTCCTCGCCGCCCAGGACGCGGGGATGGCGGCCCTGCGCCCCGGGGCGAGCTTCCGCGACTTCCACCGGGCCGGCATGCGGGTGATCGCGGAGGGCCTCGCGGAGTGGGGCGTCCTCAAGAACACGGAGGGCGATCTGTACCGGCGGTACACGCTGTGCAGCAGCGGTCACATGCTCGGCCTGGACGTCCACGACTGCGCGAAGGCCCGGTCGGAGACCTACCTGGACGGCGTCCTGGAGGAGGGCCAGGTCCTCACGGTGGAGCCTGGCCTGTACCTCCAGCCGGACGACGAGACCCTCCCGGCCGAGCTGCGCGGGCTCGGCGTGCGCATCGAGGACGACCTGGTCATCACTGCGGACGGCGCCCGTCTGATGTCGGGCGCCCTGCCGCGCACGGTCGACGGCATCGAGGAGTGGATGGGGCGCCTGCTGGACTCCGCCGCGAGCTGATCCGGAGCCGGGATCGGGCCTGGGGGCCTCGTCCGGGAGCCGGCGGTCGGCCCGGAAGAGGCTCTCGCGGAGGAGGTCGCGGTTCGGGACCGACCGGCACTCGCCGCCCCGGCCCACGATGACCTCGACCCTCGGGCGGAGGTCGAGGAGGACCTGGCGGCAACGGCCGCAGGGTGGGACCACGCCAGATGGCGACCACGGTGCGCAGCTCGCCGACGCCCTGCGTCACGGCGGCGCCGAATCCGAGGATGACGGCGACCCGCGGCGCCGCTTTCCCGGGCTCCTGGATCTGGTGGCCGCCTGGACGCCGGACGCGTGCACGCCCGCGCCGGGCCGCGGTGTGCGGCCCGGCGCGGTCTGTGCGGTCGGGTGGGTTACGGGACCGGCGGGTACGGGACGAAGTTCAGGCCCGCCGTGACCGAGGACGGTGCGAAGCAGGCCGCTCCGGCGAACGACGCCTTGTAGCTGGCCGCCCTCACGATGGTGCCGGGAACGGTGACGGGGGGCGGGGCGAGGGTCGCCACGCCGCTGGCGTCGGTGACGGCCGTGCCGATCAGGATCGGCCCGTTCACCGTGTTGGCGGTGAAGGTCACCGTCATGCCGGGGATGGGTGCGTTGGTCGCGGCCTTCCTCAGCCTCGCGTTCATGGTCGGGATGACGAGGGTGCCGTTGAACCGCCGCCGGACCTGCCGGGGTGCGGCCGTAAGAGTGGTGGCCACGCTCGTCGCGTTGATGACCACGGAACCCGTCGACGCCTTGAAGCACGGTGCGCCGTTGTAGTGGGCGGTGATGGTGCCGGAGGACAGGCTGGGGGAGCTGAGGCATGCCTGCCCGGCGGCGTTGAGCGCGACCGTCGCGTTGAGCCCGCCGGGACCCGTGAACGTCACCGTCCCGGTCGGCGTACCCGAACCGGGCGCGTTGGTGGTGACCTTGGCGCAGACCGTCACCGACTGACCGCAGTCCGACGGGTTCGGTGTCGCCGTGACCGTCGTGGTGGTCGCCGCCGGGTTGACCGTGGCGGTGGCCGTCCCGGTCGAGCCGGTGAAGCACGGCGTGCCGTTGTAGACGGCGGTGATGGTGCCGGAGGACAGGCTGTTCGTGATGAGGCATGCCTGCCCGGCGGCGTTGAGCGCGACCGTCGCGTTGAGCCCGCCGGGACCCGTGAACGTCACCGTCCCGGTCGGCGTACCCGAACCGGGCGCGTTGGCGGTCACCGTCGCGCACACCCCCACCGGCTGCCCGCACACCAACAGGTTCGGCACGAGCGCGACCGCGGTGGTGGTGGCGGCGGGGTTGACCGTGACGGCGACGGTACCTGACGAGCCGGCGAAGCACGGGCCCTCACCGTTGTACGTGGCGGTGATCGTGCCGGTGGGCAGGGAGGTCGAGGTGATGCATGCCTGGCCGGCGGCGTTCAGCGGCACCGTCTGGTTGAGCCCGCCGGGACCCGTGAACGTCACCGTCCCGGTGGGCGTGCCCGAACCGGGCGCGTTGGTGGTGACCTTGGCGCAGACCGTCACCGACTGACCGCAGACGGACGTGCCGGGGGTCGCCGTGACGGTCGTCGTGGTCGCCGCCTCGTTCACAGTGACGGCGACAAAGCCGCTGGAGCCGCCGGCGCAGCCGCTGCCGTTGTACGTGGCGGTGACGGTGCCGGTGGCCAGCGAGGTCGTCGTGACGCATGCCTGGCCGGCGGCGTTCAGGGCCACCGTCTGGTTGAGCCCGCCGGGACCTGTGAACGTCACCGTCCCGGTGGGCGTGCCCGAACCTGGTGGGGTGATGGTGACCGTCGCGCAGAGTGTGACCGACTGGCCGCAGACCGATGTCGACGGTGTCGCCGTCACCGTCGTGGTGCTGGCGGCCGGATGGACCGTGAGGGAGGCGGCGCCGGCGGACGGCAGGAAGCAGTTGCCGCCGTTGTAGACGGCGTTGACGGTGCCGGCGCTCAGCGAGGTGCTGGAGAAGCACGCCTGTCCGCCGGCGTTCAGCGGCACCGTCACGTTCAGCCCGCCGGGTGCGGTGAAGGTGACGGAGCCGGTCGGCGTGCCGGAGCCCGGCGCGTTGGTGGTGACGGTTGCGCAGAGCGTGACCGACTGGCCGCAGACGGACGGGTTCGGCGTGGCCGTCACGGTCGTGGTGGTGGCGGCCGGATCGACGACGAGGGTGACGGAGCCCGAGGAGGCCGCGAAGCAGGGGCCCTCACCGTTGTACGTGGCGATGATCGTGCCGGAGATGAACGACGTGCTGCTCAGGCATGCCTGGCCGGCGGCGTTCAGCGGCACCGTCTGGTTGAGCCCGCCCGGGCCTGTGAACGTCACCGTCCCCGTCGGCGTCCCCGAACCGGGCGCGTTCGTCGTGACCTTCGCACACACCGTCACCGACTGACCGCACACCGACGGATTCGGCGTCGCCGTCACCGTCGTGGTGGTCGCCGCCTCGTTCACCGTGGCGGTGGCCGTGCCGGTGGAGCCGGTGAAGCAGGGCGCGCCGTCGTACGTGGCGGTGATGGTGCCCGTGGCCGGCGACGTCGAGGTGATGCAGGCCTGGCCGGCGGCGTTCAAGGCCACCGTCTGGTCGAGCCCGCCGGGACCCGTGAACGTCACCGTCCCCGTCGGCGTACCCGAACCGGGCTGGTCGGTCGTCACCGTGGCGCACAGGGTCACCGTCTGGCCGCACACCGACGGGTTCGGCGTGAGCGAGACCGCGGTGCTGGTCGTGGCCGGGTCGACCGTGACGGAGGCGGTGCCGCTCGACGCGGTGAGGCAGGCTGCGCCGTTGTACGTGGCGACGATGGTCCCCGTGGCCAGCGACGTCGTGGTGACGCAAGCCTGGCCGGCGGCGTTCAGCGACACTGTCTGGTCAAGCCCGCCCGGGCCGGTGAACGTCACCGTCCCCGTCGGCGTCCCCGAACCCGGCAGATTCGTCGTCACCGTCGCACACACCGTCACCGGCTGACCGCACACCGACGGGTTCGGCGTGAGCGAGACCGCGGTGCTGGTCGTGGCCGGGTCGACCGTGACCGTGACGGTGTCGCTGGACGCGGCGAAGCACGGGCCCTCGCCGTTGTAGACGGCGGTGACGGTGCCCGGGGCCAGGGTGGTGGTGGTCAGGCAGGTCTTGCCGCTCGGGTCCAGGCTTACCGTCTGGTTGAGGCCGCCGGGACCGGTGAACGTCACCGTGCCCGTCGGCGTCCCCGAGCCGGGCGCGTTGGTGGTCACCGTCGCGCACAGCGTCACCGTCTGCCCGCACACCGACGGGTCGGGGGTCGCGGTGACCACCGTGGTCGTCAACGCCTCGCTCACCGTCACGTCGACCGTGCCGGTGGAGGACGCGGCGCAGTCGTCGCCGTCGTAGGTGGCCGTGACGGTGCCGGAGAGCGTGGCGGGGGCGGTGAAGCATGCCTCGCCGGTGGCGTTCAGCGGCACCGTCTGGTTCAGCCCGCCCGGGCCGGTGAACGTCACCGTCCCCGTCGGGATCCCCGAGCCGGGCGGGTCGATGGTGACGGTCGCGCAGAACGTGACCGTCTGGCCGCACACCGCCGGGTCCGGGGTCGCGGTCACGGTCGTGGTGGTCGCCGCCTGGTCGACCGTGACGTCGACGGTGCCGGTGGACGGGTTGGCGCAGGAGCTGCCGTTGTAGGTGGCCGTGATCGTGCCGGTCTCCAGCGACGTGGTGGTCAGGCAGGCCCCGCCCGTGGCGTCCAGGGTGACCGTCTCGTTCAGCCCGCCGGGCCCGGTGAAGGTGACGGTGCCGGTCGGGGTGCCCGAGCCGGGCGGGTCGACGGTGACGCCCACGCACACCGTCACCAGCTCACCACAGACCGAGGGACCGGGCACTGCCGTCACCGTGGTGGTGGTGTCGGCGGGGCCGGCCGTGACGGCGACGGTGCCGGACGAGCCGGCGAAGCAGGGGCCCTCGCCGTTGTACGTGGCGGTCACCGTGCCGGTGGGCAGGGAGGTCGAGGTGATGCATGCCTGGCCGGCGGCGTTCAGAGCCACCGTCTGGTTGAGCCCGCCGGGACCCGCGAACGTCACCGTCCCCGTCGGCGTACCCGAACCGGGCTGGTCGGTCGTCACCGTGGCGCACAGGGTCACCGTCTGGCCGCAGACGGACGGGTTCGGGGTGGCGGTGACCATCGTGGTCGTCGACGCCTCGTTCACCGTCACGTCTGCCGTGCCGGTGGACGGGTTGAAGCACGCCGCGCCGTTGTAGACGGCCGTGACCGTCCCGGTGGTCAGCGTGGTGGTGGTCACGCATGCCTGTCCGGTGGGGCCCAGCACGGCGGTCTGGCTGAAACCGCCCGGGGCCGTGAACGTCACCGTGCCCGTCGGAACGCCGGAACCGGGGGCGTCGATGGTGACCGTCGCGCAGAACGTCACCGACTGGCCGCACACCGACGGGTTCGGGGTGACGGCGACGGCGGTCGTGGTGTCCGCCGGATTGACTGTCACGTCCGTGCTGCCGGTCGAACTCAGTGCGCAGCTGTCGCCGTTGTAGGTGGCCGTGATCGTGCCGGTGGCGAGCGCGGTGGTCGTGACGCACGCCTCGCCGGTGGCATCGAGGGTGACCGTCTGGTTCAGCCCGCCGGGGCCGGTGAAGGTCACCGTCCCCGTCGGCGTACCCGAACCGGGCGGGTCGATGGTGACCGTCGCACAGACCGTCACCAGCTCGCCGCAGACCGACGGATCGGGGATGGCGGTGACCGAGGTGGTGGTCGCGGCCTGGTCGACCGTGACCGCGACCGCTTCGGCGGAGCCCGCGAAACAGGAGCCCTCGCCGTTGTAGACGGCGGAGACCTCTCCGGTGATCAGTGTGGTGGTGACACAGGCCTGGCCGGCGGCGTCGAGGGGGACGGTCTGGTTGAGACCGCCGTCGGCCGTGAAGGTCACCGTGCCCGTCGGTGTGCCCGAACCCGGTGGCTGGGTGGTGACCGTCGCGCAGATGGTGACGTCCTGTCCGCACACGGACGGGTCGGGGGTGACCGTGACGTCGATGTCCGTCAGTGCCTCGTCCACCGTCACGTCGACCGTGGCGGTGGACGGCGTGGCACAGGAGTCGCCGTTGTAGGTGGCGCTCACCGTGCCGGTGGTCAGCGAGCCGGTCGTCACGCAGGACTGGCCGGTGGGGTCCAGTGCCGCGGTCTGGCTGAAGCCGCCGGGCCCGGTGAAGGTCACCGTGCCCGTGGGGACGCCGGAACCGGGGGCGTCGGTGGTGACCGTCGCGCAAAGGGTGACCGGCTGGCCACAGACCGACGGGTCGGGGCCGGCCGTCACCACTGTCGTCGTGTCCGCCTGGTCGACCGTGACGTCGACGGTGTCCGTGGAGCTCGTGGCGCAGTCGTCGCCGCTGTAGGTGACCGTGACGGTGCCGGTGCTCAGCGCCGCCGTCGTCACGCAGGCGTGGCCGCTGCCGTCGAGCACGGCGGTCTGGTTCAGCCCGCCGGGACCGGTGAAGGTGATGGTGCCGGTCGGGGTGCCCGTGCCGGGCGGGTCGATGGTGACGGTCGCGCAGAGGGTGACGGTCTCGCCGCAGACCGAGGGGTTCGGGCCGGCCGTCACGACGGTGGTGGTGTCCGCGGCGTTGACGACCTGGGTCACGAGGCCGGACGACGACGGGTCGAAGGTGCTGTCGCCGCTGTAGGCGGCGATCGCCTGGTGGGTGCCGACGCCCAGGTCGTCGACGGTGACCTGGGCCTGGCCGGCGGCGTCCAGAGGGGCGACGATCGTGGGCCCGTCGTCGCTGATGATGACGCTGACGGTGCCGGTCGGGGTGGTGGTCTCCGGCGGTTCCGGGGAGACCTGGACGGTGAAGGTGACCGACTCCCCGCAGACCGAGGGCTGGGGGGACGATGTCAGCGTGGTGATGGAACTGGCCAAGGTGCAGCCTCCTTTGGGAGTGTACGGGGCCAGAGCGACCCGACGCCCTTTCGGGTGACAGCGGAAATGGCACGCCGGAATGAAAGGAGCCGTGTCGGCGCATTACTCGCCGACCGCACAAGCGGACGCCGGGGATTCATTCTCCGGCGCCTCCCAGTAGGCGCCCTGGGCCCGTTCATCCGCCATACGGGTGCACGCAAAGGCACCCGTACGGCGGAGCGCCCAGGGGGCCGGGGGCGCAATTCAGATATTCTCCGGTACCCACCGGCGCGGGAACGCCCATAGGCCGTCCGCCCCGCGCGCGGAAAGGGCACCGGCGGTACGGCGACTACTGGTTGACCACGATGACGGTGCCGCCGCCGCGCCGCCGCGCGGCTTCGGCCTCCTGGCGGGTGGGGTAGTCGCGCGTGACGCCGTTCGGCAGGACCAGCCGGTAGATGGTCGCCCGTCCGCGGGCACGTGCACCGCAGTTGCATCCCATGGGAACTCCTCCTCCGTACTCCTGTACTCCGTCGCACTTTCTTCAGTCGAGCCAGGCGGACGCCAGGCCCGCCAGGTAGGACAAGGTCAGGATCATGGCGAGTGCCCGGAATACGGTGGTGTCGCCGGCCAGGAAGGCGAGCGGCACGACCGATGCGGCGGCCCAGGTCCCCGTGCACCAACCGCAAGTGACCAGATAGGCGGGACCGGATTCGTCCCCGAAGCGTTCGGCCACCCACGTGCGCAACCCGGCAGCCAGTACGTCTTTGGTTATGAATCTGGTAATACGACAAATCGCGCCGAGGGTCAAAAGAAATACCACCGGGTCCATGTAATTCATCGTAAGACGAGCCATATTCATGCGATAGGCCCTTGCGCAAGCATTTCCATGAAAGGAATACGCAAGGAAATCACGTGCTGTTGTGGTGCTTGTGGGGCGGCACTTCTCCGGGCCGCTGGCCCGGACGCACGGGATCACCGGGACACATGTTCGACCTAAGGGCTGTCCTGGGAGGTTGTGGACGGGTGATGCAGGTCTCGGTCGAGGGATCTCGAACGGGTGAGGGCCTTCCGGTTTGGTGTGGATTGCGACGTCTACACCAACAGAAAGGCCCTCGTGCCCCACCGTAATGCACCCCTGACCGAGACCGGACGCCTGCGCCTGGCCCGCTGCGTGGTCGAGGACGGCTGGCCCCTGCGCCGGGCCGTCAAGACGCTACGGTCCTCGGAGGCCCCGCCGAGCCTGCGTGCGCGTGGGTCTCCTGCGGTGCCCACCGCTCGGCCGCCGGGAGGCTCTGCACTCGCTCCCCCGGCGCCCTGACGGCCGTAGGCCGCCAAGCAGGAACCGCGCTCCGCCCCACCCGCACGCACGGACCAGGCACTGCGCGTGCTGCGGACCCTGGCCCGGCCGTTCGTCGAGACGCCGCCGAGCCCGGCGCTGTGCGGGTTCCTCCTCACCGGTCAGGACGGCATGCGGCTCTGCATCGTGGTCGAGGAGGCCGACGGGCTGGTCGAGGAGGAACGCTGGACGGTTGACGAGACCGACCCGCACCGCGTCCGCGCGGTCGACCTCACCACCTGGTGACAGCCGCTCGCCGCTCCGGCCCGCCCGGGCGGGCCGGAGCGGCGAGCGGCGGGCCGGGCCGCAGGAGGCGGATCCGGAGGACACCGGGGGGCGGCCCAGGGCACGGACGCACCGGCTCCGTGCCGCACGCGCCGCAGAAGCGGTCAGGTGAGGTGGCCGCCGTACCGCTTCGTGGCGAGGTGGGTGCAGATCCAGGTGATGAGCCCCATGACCATCATGTAGGCCGCGATGGGCCACCACTGCTCGCCCGACCAGGCGTACAGGCCGGTCGCGATGAACGGGGACAGACCGCCCGCGAACACTGCGGCGATCTGGTATCCGATCGATACCGCACTGGATCGCACCTCCGCCGGGAACAGCGAGCCCATCATCGACGGCTGCAGCGCGTACATCACACAGGCCACGACGATGGTGACGATCATGGCAATCGTGACGGCCACCATGTTGCCGGTGTTGACGGTGAGGAAGAACGGGAAGGCCAGCAGTACCGACAGCGCCGCCGCGGACAGGTACATCCGACGTGCGCCGAAGCGGGCCGACACGGCCCCGAAGTACGGGATCGTCAGGATCTCCACGAACGCCGCTATGAGCGCCGCGTTGAGCAGCGCCGCGCGTTCGAGGCCGAGCGCGGTGGTGCCGTAGCTGAGCAGGAAGACGGTGACGACGTAGAACACGGAGTTCTCCGAGAACCGCATGCCGCCCGCGAGCAGGATGACGCGCCAGTGGTCGCGGACCGCGGAGCGCAGCGGCATCGCGACCTGCTTCTTCTCCTTCACAAGCTTCTCGAACTCCGGGGACTCCTCCACCGAGACTCGGATCAGCAGCCCCACGATGACCAGCAGGAAGCTCGCGAGGAACGGGATGCGCCAGCCCCAGGAGAGGAATGCCTGCTCGTCCATGCGGTTGATGAGCACGAAGGCGCCCGTCGACAGGATCGTGCCGGCGGGCACGCCCATCTGCGGCATGCTCCCGAAGAACCCCCTGCGGCCCTTGGGTGCGTGTTCGACGGCCATCAGTGCGGCCGCGCCCCACTCGCCGCCGACCCCGAAGCCCTGGACGAGACGCAGGAGCACCAGCAGGATCGGCGCGGCCACCCCGATCTGCCCGTAGGTGGGCAGCAGGCCGATCGCCGCGGTCGCTGCGCCCATCACCAGCAGCGTCACGACCAGGACCTTCTTACGGCCCAGCTTGTCGCCGAGGCTGCCGAAGACCGCGCCGCCGATGGGTCGGGCGGCGAATCCCACGCCGAAGGTGGCGAACGCCAGCAGGGTGCTGATCAGCGGGTCGCCGGTGGGGAAGAACAGGTCCCCGAAGACGAGCGCGGACGCCGTGCCGTAGAGGAAGAAGTCGTACCACTCGATGCTGGTGCCGATGAAGCTGGCGAAGGCCACCTTGTGGGGTGAGACGGTGCGCCGTGGCGCGTCGTCGGCCGTTCTGGGGGTCGTGTCAGTCATGAGGTCTTCCGCCTTCGCTGGTGAGGGCCGCCCTGGTGGGCGAGTCGTGGGTGTGCGGCCAGCGGAAGAATCCCTGGCCGGTCTTCTCGCCGAGATGCCCGGCCAAGACCATGTCGCGCAGGATCCGCGGCGGCTCGAAGCGGGGTCCGAGGGTGGCGGCCAGATGCTCGGCGATGGCGAGCCGGACGTCGAGGCCGACCATGTCGCTCATGCGCAGCGGTCCGACACCGTGCCGGTAGCCGAGTTCCATCCCGGTGTCGATGTCCTCGGGTGTGGCGATGCCCTCCTCGGCCATCCGCATCGCCTCCAGTCCGATCGCCACTCCGAGACGGCTCGTGGCGAAGCCCGGGGAGTCGGCACAGCGGATCTCCGTCTTGCCGAGGTGGCGCGCCCACGCGGAGGCGGTGGCGACGGCCGCGTCGCTGGTCTGCGGAGTGCGGATCACCTCCAGGAGCGGCGTGGTGGGCACCGGTTGAAAGAAGTGCATTCCGCAGAAACGTTCCGGCTGGTCCAGGGCCGCGGCCATCTCGGTGACCGCCAGCGAGCTGGTGTTGGTCGCGAGGACGCCGCCGTCCGCGACCAGCCGTTCGGCCATCCGCAGGATCTCGGCCTTCAGGACCGGGTCTTCGGGCACGGCTTCGAGGACCATGTCCGCCGGGATGCATGCGGCGAGGCCGCCGACCACGCGTGCCCGGCCTGCGGTGCCGCCGGGGGAAGCGGCGGTCAGCCGCTCGCGAGCCCGCCGGGCGGACGCGGGATCCGGCTCGACGACCTGGACGGTATGCCCCCGGGAGACGGCCAGTTCCGCAATGCCCAGGCCCATCTTCCCCGCGCCGAGGACCAGGAGCGTGGCGGCACCGAGGTCCGGGTCCGTCGAGGATTTCGGGTCCGGGGCCGCGGTGGTGCCCGTGGCCCCGGTTGCGGCGCCGTCCTCCCTTCCTCCGGGAAGGGCGCCCAGGGCGCTCACAGCTTCGGGGCGAGCTGGAGCCCGCCCGCCACGTTGAGCGTCTCACCGGTGATGAAGCCGGCTTCCCGTGACGCGAAGAACGCGACCGCCGAGGCGATGTCCTCCGGTGTCGCGACCCGGCCCAGGGGCGTCATACGCGCATACCGCTCGAAGTTCTCGCGCCGGGTGTCGCCCATGTCCATGGCGTCGACGAACCCCGTGTCCACGGGGCCGGGGGCCACCACGTTGCACGTCCCGCCGGTCGGGGCCAGGTCCTGCGCCACCGACCGGCACAGGCCCACCATTCCGGCCTTGCTCGCCGAGTAGGCCGGGTTGCCGCCGGCCAGCCACGTGCGTGAGCCGATCATGACGACACGGGCGCGCGGGCTGTCCATCAGCGCCTCCATGGCCGCGGCCGTCACCAGATAGGCACCACGCAGGTTGATCGCCAGCGTGGCGTCGAACGCCTCGAGTGCGGTGGTGGACATGGTCCCCGGCGGGGCGACGCCCGCGTTGTTGACGACGACGTCGAGGCGGCCGTGGCACCCCAGTACGGCGTCGACACCCGCCCGAACGGCATCCGCGTCCGTGACGTCGAGTCCGACGGCGAACGCGCCGTCGATCCCGGCCGCCGTCCGCTCGGCGGCGGCCAGGTCCCGGTCGCTCACCGCGACGGCGAAGCCGTCGGCGGCCAAGCGGCGGCAGCTCGCGGAGCCGAAGCTTCCCGCCCCTCCCGTGACCATCGCCACGGGGCGCCCCCGCGCCCCAGTCGGTGTGTCGTTCATCCTGTGTCCTTTCCTCATCGAGATCGTCAGGCGGCGTCGACCCCGGCCGCGTTCGCGCTGCGCACCGGCATCACGGCGTACTGCTGCCACCCGGTGACCACCCGGTGGTAGCCGGCGAGGAGTTCACCGAGCTCCGGCGTCGGAGTGTCCACCCACAACGGTCCGCCGGCGAGCGCCGCCAGCTTTTCGGGCGTCGCGGCGAGGAGCAGGTCCGCCGGTCGCAGGCGCGCGAGGAACGCCGCGTCCAGCTGCTGGTTTCCGCGCCCCAGGATCATGCCCTGTCCCCCGACCGGGGACAGGAGCAGCCGCGGGCGCCGCCCGGCGGTGAGATCCGCCAGGCACCGGGCGTCCACATCGCGACCGACCGTCGTCCCGCCGTCCACCACGTCGATTCCGAGCAGGGTGTTGCGCACCCCGAGAGCGCGGGCGGCGGCGGCGACGGTCGTGCCCGGTCCGAGGACCCACAGGTCGTGCTTCCGCATCCGGCGGGCGCACTCGGCGGCGAGCCCTGCGACCCCGGCGGCGTCGCCCCCGGAGCGGCCGGCCCCCACCTTGCCGCCCTGCAACCCCGCTGTCCGGGCCGGGACGGGCAGGTGGCCGTGGAGGGAGGTGGAGAGCACCCCGGCGCGCCGGGCCTCCTCGTCGTGGTCCACCACCTCCGCCTGGCGGGTCGTCACGGCATACCCGGCGGCGGCAGCGCGCAGCACCTCCGCCGCCAGCAGTCCCGCGGTGCGCGGCGAGCGCGCGAACACGCCGGAGTGCATCTTCACGCCGCCGGGTACGCCGACGACCGGGGGCAGGCCCCGACTGTCGGCTCCGGCGCGGCCCGCGGCGTTCCGGTAGACGGCTGCGACGTCCCGTGCGGTGCCGTCGCCGCCCGCGACGAGGAGGATGTCGACGCCCCGGTCCAGCAGCGCGGTGACGGTGCGTCGGGTGTCCTGGGGGGTCGTCGTGTCCCCCGGAGCCCGGTGGACCACCTCAACGCGGCACCCTGCGTCCTGGGCCGCGTCCTCGCCCAGAGCGCCTCCCCCGGTGAGCACCGGGGCGCCGGGCCATGCCTCGATGAGGGCGGCCAGCGCGCCCCGGGCCCGCTGCGGTGCGGCCGCAACCGCGCCGCGCTCGCGGGCGCGGCGCTGTGTGTCGGCGCCGTCGCTGCCCCGCAGCCCGGCCGGGCCGCCGATGCCCGCGACGGGGTTGACGAGGAGTCCTACGGTCGGCATGCGCTCACCGGTGCTTCGCCTTGGGCGGCCGCTGTGGCAGGGGCAGGTCCGCCGCGGCCTGCCAGCGCTCGGGCTCGGGGAAGACCTCGCCCTCGTACTTGCGCCGGTAGGCGCGCCAGGAGGTCGCCCAGGTGTCCGGGTCGCTGACGGCCTCGTCGTCGACGGTGTGGATCGAGCTGCGGTGCGGGGCGGCCCGTACCAGCTGCGGATCGGTCCGGGCCTCGTGGGCGGTCTGCTTGATCGCTGCGACGTACTCGTCGAGTTCGCGCCGGGAGTAGGACTCGGTCGGTTCGAGGGTTACCGGCTCGGGCACCACGTACGGGTGGTGGCTGGTCCAGTAGTGCATCCCGTGGTCGGCCATCCGCGCGCCGATCTCACCGCTGGTGACGCCCGTCTCCGCGGTCAGCTCCGCCCAGCTGTAGCGCACCTGTTCGATGCGGTGCTGTCCCTGCGCGTACGGCACGGAGAGACCGTCGATGTCGGCGAGCGAGGCCAGGACGTAGTTGTTGTTGACGATCGCGGTCTCGGCCACCTGCCGCAGCCCCTCGCCGCCGAGCGCCCTGGCCCACGCGTAGGCGCGGACCAGGTTGGGCACGACGCCGTAGAAGGGGCGGACCGAGGCCGTTGCCGTGGTGCCGCCGTTCTCCCAGTCGAGCCCGTCCGCGCCGCGCACCAGGCGCGGGCCCGGCAGGAACGGGGCGAGAGCGTCCGTCGCGCCGATCGCGCCCGCAGCGGGACCGCCGCAGGCGTGCGGTGTGGAGAACGTCTTGTGCAGGTTGAAGTGGCACAGGTCGAAGCCCGCGTCGCGGGCCCGGGTGATCCCGAGGAGCCCGTTGGCGTTCGCCTGGTCGTACACGCAGAGCCCGCCGACCGCGTGCACGGCCTCGACGTACTCCGTGATGCGGGGGTTGAAGATGCCCGTGTCTTCGGGGTTGGTGATGAACAGGGCCGCGGTGCGCTGCGAGACGGCTCCGCGCAACGCGTCGAGGTCGGGGAACCCCGTCTCGTCCGGATAGAGGGTGATGACCTTGTAGCCGGCGGTCCGAGCAGTCGCCGCGTTGGACGGGTGGGAGAAGATCGTGGTGATGATCTCGTCCCGCTGCTCGTGCTCGCCGCGGGCCCGGTGGTACGCCTGCACCGTCTTGACGTTGGCGTAGATAGCCGCGGACCCGGCGCCCGCCTGGAGGCAGACCGCGTCCATGCCGGACACCTCGCGGAGGATGTCCTGGAGCCCGGCGAGGATCTCCAGCACGCCCTGGACGGTGGACGGGTGCTGGAGCGGGTGCAGCCGGGCGCTGCCCGGTGCGGAGACGAACCGCTCGTTGGCCTTCGGGCTGTATTTCATGGTGCAGGTGCCCTGGCCGATGTCGACGTTGAGGTCGGCGCCGAGGGTCTCCTGCGACAGGCGGAGGTAGTGCCGCAGCACCTGCGACTGCCCGACGCGAGGCAGGCGGGGCACGTCCGCGCGCCGTACCGCCTCCTCGGGGGCATCGGCCAGGGCGGCGGCAAGAGCGTCGTCGGTACCGGGGACCGCGATCCCGCGGTGTCCCTGGTCGTCGAGTTCGAAGATGACGGGTTCGTCCCACCGGGGGGCGTGGTAGTCGCGCCGCATGCCCTTGCGTGCCTGCCACCGGCCGCCATGGGCACCGGCCGCGGCGGTGCTGCTGGCGGCCTCGTGATGGGTGGTCGCCTGGTCGGTCATCGCAGGATCTCCTTCAACTCGCCGGCCAGCCGGTCGATGTCGGCGGCTGTGTGCTTCTCCGTCACGCAGACCAGGGCAATCCCGCCGTCCCCCGGTGCGCCGGTGCCGGGAAGGAGCGACGACGGCAGCTCGGCGCCGCCGAAGATCCCGCGTTCCCGCAGCAGCGCGTCGACCTCGGCGACGGTGCGGCCCGGGTAGCGGACGGCGAACTCGCGCCAGTGCGGAGCATCGGCGTGCAGCACCTCGACTCCGGCCTCGGCCAGGCTGCGCATCGCGTACCGGGTGCGGGAGGCGACCCCGGCCCCGAGTTCGGCCATGCCGCCGGGTCCCATCAGGGAGAGGTAGACGCCGGCCGTGATGCCCCACAGGGCGGCGGCCGTCCCCACCCACTCGATGCCCTCCTCGCGGCGGGCGAGGGAGGTGCGCTCGTAGGCGACGTCGCAGAACCCGAGCTCGCCCGCCTTACGGGTCGGCGCGAGGCCGAAGAGCCGGGAGGGGAACTCGAAGACGAACCGCTCGTCGTCGTGGGTGGCGATGAATCCCCCGTGCGCCCCGCCGTAGTGGAGACCGAGGCCGAGGGACTGGATGTCACCGCAGACGATGTCCGCGCCCCAGCGGGCCGGCGGGTCCGTGAAACCGAGGGCGAGCGGGTCGGTCCCGCACACCACGATCGCACCCGCACGGTGCGCGGCATCCGCTATCTCACGGGCATGCCGCTCCAGGACGCCGTAGGCGTTGGGGGTCTCCAGGTAGACCGCGGCGACATCGTCGCCGAGGCGCGCGGCCACCTCCTGGGGCCGTGTCAGACCGGTGGCGGGGTCGACGGGGAGCATGTCGACCGTGAGGACGCCGTCCAGGTAGCCCTCGATCTTGCCGAGCTTGTCCGGGAGCGTTGCCCCGGTCACCAGCACCCGAGGGCGTCCGGTGATCCGCCCAGCCATCCGCAGGCCGGTCGCGGCGGCCTGGAAGCCGTCGTAGGTGGGGACGTTGACGACATCCATCTCCAGGAGTTCCGCCATCAGGGAGACGTACTCGAAGAGGGCCTGCCACTTGCCGTGGTCCTCATAGGTCTCGCCGGCGTAGGCGGTGAGGAACTCGGCGCGGCCGTTGACCTCGCCGCAGACCGCGGGGACCCAGTGGTCGTAGCAGCCCATGCCGAGGAATGACAGGTTCTCATCGACGGTGGCGTTCCGTCCGAGCAGGTCCATCATGTGGCGGGACAGCTCGTACTCGCTGGTCAGCGGTGGCCCGATGTCGAGCGGGCGGCTCATGCGCAGCTGCGCGGGGATCGAGGCGAGGAGTTCGTCGACGTCGGCGACGCCGATCACCTTGAGCATTTCGCGCTCGGTGTCCGTCGCCGCGTTGGGGATGTACGGGTGTGCGGGTGGTACGCCCATCTGTGTGCCGTGCCTTTCGCGGTCCCAAGTGGGTGACGCGAGAAGTCAGCCACAGCTTCCCGCCGATCCGATCTGTACAGAGCGGCGAAGGAGGGAGCCCGGATGTACAGGGTGTCCAGCACCCGGCTCGGCGGTGCCTGCCTAGGGTGACGCGCATGGAACTGGACCTGCTGCTCACCGATGCCCGCGTCGTCACGATGGACGAGGGCCGCCCCTTCGCCCGCAGTGTCGGGATCTGGCGGGGACGGGTGGTCGGCGTGGACGAGCAGGTGGAGGGGGTGCGCGCCCGGCGTGAGGTCAGTGTCGGCGGCGCGACCGTGGTCCCCGGGTTCAACGACTCGCACAACCACATGGCGCAGTTCGGCCAGCGCCTCGGGGAGATCGACTGCAGCGCGCTGCGTTCGCGGGACGAGCTTCTCGGCCTGATCGCGGCGCGGGCGGCCGAGGCGGCCCCGAACGCGTGGATCACCGGCTCGGGATACGACCAGACGGTGCTGGGGGGCCATCCACTCCGCGAGGAGCTGGACCGCGCGGGCGGCGGCCGCAAGGTCCTGCTGCTGCACCGCACGAGCCATCTGCTGGTCGCCAGCACCGCGGTCTTCGAGGCGGTGGGCGCGATGACGGCGGCGTACCCGGATCCGGAGGGCGGAACGGTGGAACGGCATGCCGACGGCACGCCGACCGGCCTGGTCGCCGAGCGGGCGATGGCGGAGTTCCGCGGGCTGCGCAAGCCGTTCCCGCAGCGCGATCTGATCGACGCGCTCCGCGCCGCATCCCGCGTCTATCTCGCCGAGGGGCTCACCTCGGTCTCCGAGGCCGGCATCGGAGACTCCCCTCTCGTCGGGTCGAGCCCGGTCGAGGGCGGTGTCTACCAGCGGGCCGTCGAGGAGGGCGCGATCCGCCAACGCGTCCAGCTCATGGTCGCGATGGAGAACCTGCACACGTTGGCCAGTGCGGACACCGATCCGTTCCGGCGCGGGCTCGACCTCGGCCTGCGCACCGGCCTGGGCGACGAGCGGCTGCGCATCGGACCGCTGAAGATGTTCACCGACGGCGCGTTGATGAGCCGGACCGCGTCGATGACGGCGAACTTCTGCGGCCACGACCACGCGGGCGCCATGCAGTTCACGGCCGAGGAGCTCACCGGTACCGCCGTGGACGCGGCCGCCGCGGGCTGGCAACTGGCCGTCCACGCGATCGGCGACCACGCTGTCGATGTGGCCCTGGACGTGCTCGGTGCGGTCGCCCGCGCGGGGGGCCGCACCGACCCGCGCCACCGCATCGAGCACGCCTCCGTGGTCCGTCCCGAGCAGCTCGACCGGTTCGCCCGGCTCGGCGTCATCGCCTCCACCCAAGGCCGGTTCGTCGCCGAGCTGGGCGACGGAGTCGCCTCCGTGCTCGGCGAGGACCGTCTGCCGTGGACGTACCGGCACGCGTCGTTCGCCGAGCGCGGCATCGTGGTCGCCAGCGGCTCGGACCGGCCCGTCGTCGCCGACGGCGGCCCGCTTCCCGCGATCCAGTCCATGGTCGAGCGGCGCACGCCGTCGGGCCGGCTCTTCAACGGCCACGAGGCGGTGTCCGTTCTGGAGGCGCTGCGCACCTACACCGTCGGTTCGGCGTACGCGCAGCGCACCGACCACGAACTCGGCCGCCTCGCCCCCGGCTGCCTCGCCGACATAGTCGTCCTCGGCCGGGACATCACCACCTGCGCGACCGAGGAGATCGGCGGCACGCCGGTCCTGGCCACGGTGGTGGGCGGTGTGGCGGAGTACGACCCGCAGGGGATCTTCGGCTGACGGCGGACCACGGCCGTCCGGCGGACCTGGTCGGTCCGGCGGATGGCCGGGTCCCGAGGCAACCCGCAACCGCCGGGCGGCCCTGCCTTCTTGATCGGGTTGATCGAGCCATGCGTAGGGCTGGGTCACCCAGGGGTGCCGGGTGTGGCTGTCAGGTGGCCAACGGCCGCAGGGCGGCTCGGACGCGCCCTGGTGATCTGCCTGCCCTGGGATGCCGGACCGGCCGGCCCCGGGTCCGGCACCGCACCCCGGCCCGCGACCCGCCGCGGTCCGGCCGGGTGGCGCATCGGCGGCAGCACCGCCCGCTCAGCCGTCAACCGCTTCACGCTCCTCGAACAGCTCCCGGATCTCCACCGCGAGCCACAGCTCGAAGAGATCCATCGCCCGTGTCGGGTCCAGCCCCGTCAGCTCCGCGACACGGCGCAGCCGGGCGCGCGCGGTGTGCCGGTGCACCCCCAGACGGGCCGCGGCGACCTCGGTGTTCCCGCCGGAGCGCACGTACGCGCGCAACGCTCCGTAGAGGTCCGCGCCCCGCGCTTCCGGGGTCATGAGCGGGCTGAGTACCTGGTGGGCGTACTCCTGCCGGTCCGCGCCGCTTCCCAGGGACAGCAGCGCCCGGTATCCGCCGAGCCGTTCCAGCACCACGAACGGCACACCGCGCGTGTCGGCGACGTGGTAGGCCCGATCGGCCTGACGCAGCGCCACATGCCCTTCCGCCGGGTGCACCGGCCGGCTCATGCCCGCCCTGGCGATGCCGCACTCGGCGGCCAGCGTCTCCGCCCGCTTCTCGGCACCGTCGTCGGGGTCGAGAAGCCCCATCTGGGTCATCCCGCCCGCCGAGCGGAACAGGACATCGGCGGCCAGCTCCTGAAGGCCCGCCACGAAGGCCGCCCGGCGCCCCGGGTTCTCCAGCGCCGGCACGGTGATCACCTGCAGCCGGGTCACCCAGCCGAGTTCGGCCCGAACAAGCCGTTCCTCCACCTCGGACGCCTCTTTACGGTCGTCGAGGAGCGCGTCGAACGCCTGAGCACGCGCCACCCACCGCCTCTGCCCGGCCCGGTACCGCAGTTCGAGGAGGACCGCGAGCAGCGAGTGCGCCATGGACCGCAGGGAACGGTCGTACTCGGTCCACGCGCCCGGTTTGGCCACGACGAGGACGCCGCGCACGGTCCCCGCGGTCAGAACCGGCACGATGGTCATCGTCCACGTCCCGGCGTCCATCGCGACCGACCACGGGGACGAGCCCAGCAGGCGCGCCCGGACCGTACGACGCACCTCGGCGAGGTCCAGAGCGGCGCTGCCCCACTCGGCCACGACCCGCATCTCACTGTCGAACAGGACCGAATGCATGCCACTCGTCTCGGCCAGCCCCGCCAGCACGGCGTCCGGTCCCTTGACCTGCGCGGCGGCCTCCGCGAGGTTCCGCTGGGCCAGCAGGGCACGGCGCATCGGCTCCGTGTGCTCGGCATTCAGCGCGTCCGAGACGGCCTGGATGATCGATTGCAGTCCGGTGTCCTCGGGCACGTGCACCAACGGCAGGCCAGCCGCAGCGCACCCGGCCAGAAGCACGGCAGGCAGCTCGGGGTGCGGCAGGCTCGCACCGGTGCTCACCCCGAGCGCCGCGACGCCCACCCGCGTCAGGCGCTCGCAGTAGGCGAGGGTCTGCGCCGCGTCCTCGAACCGGTTGAGCCCCGTGGACAGCAGCAGTTCACCGCCGAGCAGCCAGGGCGTCGGGTCCTCCAGCTCGCTCACGTGCGCCCAGCGCACCTCCCGGCCGAGCGCGTCGGTGGTCTCGCCCCCGGCCCCGGCCCCCTCGAGGAGGTCGAGCCCGAGGCCGGGCAGCGCGAGGACGTCCCTGAGCGTGATCATGACCCGGAGTGTGCCACGCCCGTCAAGCACCCCGGGGCGGGGCGGACGGCGCCGCGCCAGAAGGGCTCCGCACGGGCGCAGCGCGAGCGGGCCCGGCTGGAGGAGCTGAGGTGGGAGGGGGTGGAACCGCGTGCCCCAGCGCGTCGAGGACCACCGCAACGTCCACCTCGCGCCGCCCCGGACCGGGAGGCGTCCCTACTCGTCGGGACCGAGCGCGGGTAGTGTGACCGGCCAGACCACGGGGAGGGCGCCGATGCGGACGCCGTCAGGGATACGGGGACGGACCAGGACATTCGGGGCCCGGGCGAGCACGGCGCTCGCGGCTCTCGTGCTGGTCGCCGGCGCCGGAACGGCCGTTGCGCTGCCGAGCACCGCGCCGAGCGCCACGGCAACGTCCACGGCGACCGCCACCGCCACGTCGGCCGGTCAACTTGCCGACGACGCAACCCAGTCCGAGCGCCTGGCCGAGGAACTACGCAAGAACCCGGTCTACGTCTCGGCCGACCGTCCCCGCCAACTGCCGCGCTCGCTCGCCCCGGACATCGCCGCCCTCGCCAAGCGCACCGGCGTGCCCACCTACGTGCTGGCGCTGCCCGCGGGCGACGCCACGCTGCTCGCCCTGGTGCACGACCGGCTCGGCGAGAACGGCCTGTACGTGCTGATCGGCGACCACGGCAGCATCACCGCCTCCGCGTTCGGCGTCGACGTCCCGGTCGAGGAGGCCCGCCGTGTCTCCCGCTACGGCACCCCGCACAGGGCCGGCCCGCTCGCCGCGTTCGAGTCCTTCGTCGACGCGATCGCCTCCGGCCGCGACCGGGCCGCCGCCAAGGCCGACGAGCTGTACGACCGCTCCCACGAGGACGGCAGGCCCGACCTGTACATCAGCTCCACCGACCGGCAGAACCAGAACCTGCTGCTCGGCCTGGCCGTGGTGGTGATCCCCGGCCTGGTGCTGGCCCTCGGCATCCGGCTCTCCCGCCGCCGCTCCGACCGGCCGCAGCCGACCGGGAAGGAGGAGGCCGCCGGCTCGAAGGCCCGGGCCGTCGCCCTGACCAAGCCCCCGGCCGTCACCCTGGACAAGGGCTCGGGCAAAGGCTCCGGCAAGGCCGCGGCGGAGCCGAAGGCCCCGGCCCGCACCACCTGGCCCGCCACCCGCCGACGCGGCGTGCTGCCGGTGACGGTGGTGGCGACAGTGGCCGCGGCGGTCGCCGTGGTACTGGCCGCGCCCACCGTCTTCCCGCAGACCGTCGACGGCCCGTACCTCGACGTCACCCAGGGCGACCTGGACGCCCGGGTGGAGGAGGTCGCCGCCGGTCTCGCCGCCGGACCGATCCACCAGGACCCGTCCACCGCGGACGTGCTGACCGCCGCCGACCTGCCCGCGATCCGGCAGCGGATCGCCGAACTCGCGCCCAAGGGCCCGGTGCACGTGCTGGCCACGACGAGCCACAGCGACGACGAGAGCGGCGGCATCAGCAGCACCCTGCTCGCCCGGGTCCACCAGCGCACCGGCCGGAACGGCGTCTACGTACTGATCGATCCGGTGTCCGGCCGGATCGACCTGGACACCTTCGGGACCGACCAGGACGCCGCGCGCCGCTTCACGCGCCTGCCGTCCACCGTCCGCTACCCGGAGTACCGCAGCAACGGCGACCTGCAGGTGGTGCCGCGCCTCAACCAGACCCTGGACGCCGTCGCCGCCGCCCAGCCGAGGAAGGGCTACGACCCCACGACCCGCGACGCCGAACTGCCCCCGCTCCACGACAACCGGCTGCCCGGCCTGTTCAGCAGCGACTTCGGGCCCGGGATCGCGCTCGGCACGATGCTGCTGGGCGCGCTGCTGCTGATCGCCTGGCTGGTGATCGCCGTCGCGCGGGCCGTACTGCACTCCCGCCGCACCCCCGCGGCCGTCCCCTCGCCGCCGCAGCACGCCGGACCCCGGCACATCACCGCGTTGCCGTCCGTCCGGCACCTGTGCGCCTGGGCCGCCGCCGACGTCCGCGAACTCTCCGGCCGGCTGGCCGCCGCCGACCAGGACGCGCCCGGCCGCACCCGCGCCTGGGATTGCCTGGACGCCGCCGAACTGCTGGCCCTCACCGTCGCCGAGCGCCCGGACGACGCCATCGAGGCGGGCGACCGGGCCGCTGTCGCGGTGCTCGCCCAGGCCGGCCTCGCCGCGCTCCGGGGAGACCTCCACCCCACCCTCTGCCGGCTCAACCCGCTGCACGGCGAGGCCACCGGCGGCAACGTCCCGGGGTGGCTCGCCGACCTCGGCATCGGCCCCAGGTCCGCGCAGCTGTGCCCCGCCTGCTGGGACGCCTTCCTCCACAGCGGCGCCGACCGCAGCACCGCCGACCCGGCCGCCCGCGAACGGGAGGCCACCGAACGGCTGCTGCGCCTGCCCGGAGCCGACGGCAGCCCCCGGACCGCCTGGGACGAGGCCGGGCAGGTCCTGCCGGCCGCCCGTGAAGGGATCGAAGCACTCATCCTCAGGGCCAGGGAGTCCGCCAGTGTCCAGTGACCGACTGACCAGTGACCGCCCGAGCGGCGCTTCCCGCGGCCTCGCCGCCTCACTGCTCGCCGCCCTGCTGCTGGCGTGCACGGCGCTGTTCGGCACCGGCGCCCCCGCCCGGGCGGAGACTGCGGGGACCGGGCCGACCGCCACGACGATCGCCGAGGCGCTGGCCACCGACCCCGTCTACGTCGACCCGTCCTACGCGGCCGCCGTCAACCCCGCCCAGCAGCAGGCCCTGGTCGACCAGATCGCCGCGACCGGCCTGCCGATCAAGGTGGTGCTGGTGCCACTGAAGAAGGGCGACGCCTTCGACGGCGACTCCCGCGCGCTCGCCGCGGTGGTCAAGGAACGGCTCGGCCAGCAGCAGCTGATCCTGATCACCACCGGCGAGTACGGGAAGTGGCTCAACGGCACCGAGTGGCCCACCGACACCCACCAGACCCGCGACGCCGCCTCCGCCGTCGGCTTCCTCGAGGAACTCGACGACGCCGGGCTGGCCGCCCGGGTCGGCAAGGCCGTGGAACTGATCAAGGCCGGCAACGGCACCGAGGTCTACGAGGCCGAGACTGCCAGGATCGACAGGGAGTCCTCGGCCCGGCCCGAGGTCGAGGAGGACTTCTCCGACGGCTCGGTGACCCTCCTCGCGGTCGCCGCGGTGCTGGTCCTCGCCGTGGTCGGCGCCGCCTTCCTGGTACGCCACCGACGTTCGCCCCGGCACACCGCCTTCACCTTCCCCGACGCCGTCTTCGCCGCCGAGCAGGCCGCCGACGAGGCCGGGCTGCGCCGCCGGGCCGCCGCCGAGATGCTCGCCCTCGGTGAGGCCGTGGAGCACGCCGACGGCGCCACCACGCCGGGCCTGAGCCGGGCCCTGGACGCCTACGACGCGGCCGGCCGGGTGCTGGACGCCGCACGGGGGCTCCCCGACCTGGTCGGAGTGCTGGCCCTGGCCGCCGAGGGACGCTCCGCCCTGACCCCGGCCCCCGGACTCCCGCTGTGCTTCTTCGACCCCCGCCACGGCACCGCCGTCCGCCGGATCACCTGGCGCCCGCTCGGCCGCCGGGAGCGGGCCGACGTCGCGGTCTGCGAGGACTGCGGCCAGGCCCTGCACGCCCGCCGCGCACCACAGGTGCTGGCGGTCCGGGACCAGGGCCGCACCGTCCCCTACTTCGAGGTGCCCGCCGAACGCAGCCTGTGGGCCGCCACCGGCTACGGCTCCCTGCTGTCCGGCCCCGACGACACCCTCGCCGCCCGGGTCGGCGCCGGCGAGTTCAGCCGCGCCCGGCAGCAGTCCGAGGACCACGGCGCGGCCAAGGACTGAGCCCGACACGCCCCTTGACGGAGCGCCGGTCTGCCAGGCGGAACCGGCGCTCCGCCGTTCCGCCGCCCGTCCGGGCCTCGCAATTCCCGCACGGCCGACACCCCCGGACGGCTCTGGACGACGGGGTTGTCAGCGGTGCCGGGCCGTCGACGTGAGGGGCGGTCGGCGGCTGCGGGCGGCCCGGGACGGGCGGGGACGGCGAGGCGGACGGGGCGTTCGTCGGCGGCCGGAGGCGGGTCCAGCGCACCGAATGGGCCGGTTGGGTGGCGCGATGCCCGGTGCCGTCGGCCGGCTCCCGGAGCCTCGCGGCGGTTCCGCACGCCCGCCGATGACGAGAAGGGTACGGAGCGACCCCCGAGGGCCTGTTATCTTTCCGTGACCTCATCATGGAACGTTCGGTCACGCTTTGGCCTCTACCGTGGTGGAGTCGACGGGGACGAAGGGCGTGACTGCCCTCCGGGCTTCTCGGTCCGATCTGCAACCAAACAGGCTGACCTGAAGCCGAGGACGCGCATGGCACACACCGGCCTGGACGAGTGACCCCGCTGCCCGCTCGGCGCGGGCGGGCGTCCGCAGACCCCGGGGGGTACCGGCCGTGCCGGCTCGTGGCGGCGGACGGGCAATGACCACTGCACGTATACGGGCACTGTCGGAGTTCGAGGCCGGCCCGGACTGTCATGGCTGGACGGAATGACGCAGCACACCTTATTCGGCAGGACGAAGCGGGCCAGGCGAGGGATACCGGCCCCGGGCGCGGGGCGTCGCAAGCGGGCGGAGCATCGCAAGCGGGCGAGGCGTTCGCGCGGCCGCCTGCCGCGCAGACCGGACTATCCGCGCGCGGGCCGGAGCGGCTGGCGCCGATGGGTGCCCTCGTGGCGGCTGGTCCTGAGCTCGTGCCTGGTGCTCGTCGCGACACTGCTGACGGTGGTGGGCATCGCCTACGCGCGTACGGACATTCCCAAGGACCTCAACTCGTTCGCCACCCAGCAGGACACCGTCTACTACTGGGCCGACGGCACCCCCATGGCCCGTACCGGCTGGGTGAGGCGGCAGGAGATGCCCCTGTCGAAGATCCCCGACCACGTGCGGTGGGCCGTGCTCGCGGCGGAGAACGCCGATTTCTACTCCGACCACGGCATATCGGCGCAAGGGATCACCCGCGCACTGTGGCGTACCGTCAGTGACGGTGACACCCAGGGCGGGTCCACCATCACCCAGCAGTACGTCAAGAACGTCTATCTGTCGCAGGACCAGTCCTTCTCGCGGAAGTTCACCGAGATGCTGCTGGCGGTCAAGCTGGACCGCCACGTGGACAAGGACACGATCCTCCAGGAGTACCTGAACACCAGTTGGTTCGGCCGCGGCACCTACGGTCTCCAGCGTGCCGCGCAGGCGTACTACGGCAAGGAGGTCACCCAGCTCGACGCCAGTGAGGGCGCGTTCCTCGCGTCCCTGCTCAAGGGGGCCTCGCTCTACGATCCGGCCGTCAACCCCCGCAACCGCGCACGGGCCGTCGAACGGTGGGCGTGGACCCTGGACCGCATGGTGGAGGTCGGCAGGCTGAGCCGGGCCGAACGCGCCAAGTACACCACCTTCCCCGAGCCGAAGCGGCCGCACGGGCCCAACAGCACGGGCGGGCAGACCGGTTACCTCGTCCAGCTCGCCGAGTCGTACACCAAGCGGGCCGGACGCATCTCCGACGCGCGCTTCGACCTCGGCGGCTACCAGATCTACACGACGTTCGAAAAACCGCGGATGACCGCGCTGGCCCGGTCCGTACGCGAGGCGCGCGGCGCGCTCGATCCCAAGCGACGCAAGGCCGACCGGCATGTTCGGTTCGGGGCCGCGACCGTCGCCCCGGACGGCCGCATCCTCGCCGTGTACGGCGGGCCGGACTTCGAGCGCCAGGCGTTCAACGAGTCCAACGCGAGCACCGTCCCGGCCGGCTCGGCGTTCACACCATTCGTCTACGCCGCCGGTCTGCAGCACGGAGTCACGCGCGAGCGAGGCGGTCCGCGGTCCGCCGTCACCCCGTCGACCGTCTACGACGGCGACGACGACATCCCGATCACGACTCCCGAAGGCCCCTACTGGGACCGCAGCGGGAAGATGGTCAAGGGCAACAACGACGGCGACCGCTCCTACGGTCCCATCAGCCTGCACGACGCCATGGCCAAGTCCGTGAACTCCCCCTTCCTCCAGCTCGGCATGGACACGGGTCTGAAGCGGATCCGCAGCACCGCGGAGGCATCGGGACTGCTCCCGTCGAGCTTCGGTCCGCCCGTTCCGGCGTTCGCGATGGGCAACTCGACGCCCAGCGCCATTCGCATGGCCGACGCGTACGGAACGTTCGCGGCCCGCGGCATGCACACCGACCCGTACTCGGTCCGCAAGGCCACGCGCAACGGCGCGCCCGTCCAACTCGACCTGCCGCGGGCGAAGCGCGCCGTCCGGTCCGACGTCGCCGACGAGGTGACCGCCGCACTCACCCGGCCCGGCACAAGCGGTGGGGACCTGTCCGCTCCGGTCGCCGTCAAGGCCGGAACCACCGAGGACGACACCGCGCGCTGGTACGTCGGATACGACCCGGCCGCCGCCACCGCCGTCGTCGTGTACCGCATGGACCTGAACCGGAGCCTCGCACCGCTGCCGCTCAAGGGACTGGGCGGTGCCTCCGCGGGCGACCGGGACTTCCCGGCCCAGATCTGGAACACGTATACGAAGGCCATGACGAAATGACAAGAGCCCGAGCGAAGTCCGCATCCCGCCGCAAACGGAGTCGTCTCACCCCCCGCGTCGCCCTGGGACTCGCGGCATGCCTCCTGGTGGCGGGTTCCGCCGCGCTCGTCCCGTTGCTGCCCGACGATTCCGCGGACAGCCGGACGCCGGAACGAGAAACGCGCACCGTCGCCGCACCGACGCCGACCAGCCGGGACAGCCGCGACACGAAAGACGCGAAGGACGAGGAGTGGGACGGCAAGGTCCAGATCCTGGGGGACGGTTCCACGTCCTACACCGGACCACAGCCGGGCCGGCTGAAGGCGAAGCGCCTGAAGCCGGGCGAACGGCCGCCCCAGTTCGTGGTGTTCTCGTGGGACGGTGCGCTCGAGGGCGACGACCGCACGTTCTCGCGTTTCCGCCGTGTGGCGAAGGAGAGCAACGCGCACATGACGTTCTTCCTCACCGGCATCTATCTGCTCCCGAAGGAGAAGAGAAACCTCTACCGGCCGCCCCAGCACAAGGCCGGGGCCGCCGCGATCTCGTACCCGACGCGCGAGCACATCCGCACGACGCTGGAGCAGCTCGGCGGTGCCTGGAAGGAAGGCCACGAGATCGGGTCCCATTTCAACGGCCACTTCTGCGAGAAGAAGGGCGGCGGGGACTGGAGCAAGGACGAGTGGACCAGCGAGATCAGCCAGTTCTACTCCTTCGTCCAGAACTGGAAGACGAACACGGGCTTCAAGGACCTCGATCCGCTGCCGTTCGACCCCACCCGTGAGGTCGTCGGCGGGCGTGCCCCCTGTCTGGAGGGCCAGAAGACCCTGCTGCCCGCCCTCAAGCCCTTCGGCTGGCGCTACGACGCAAGCTCCCCGGGGGACTTCCAGGTCTGGCCGTCGAAGAAGAAAGGCATCTGGAACCTGCCGCTGCAGATGCTGCCGTTCCCCGGCAAGGACTTCCAGGTGCTGTCCATGGACTTCAACTTCCTCTACAACCAGTCGGAGGGCGACACCGAGGGCGACCCCGCGAAGTACGAGGCATGGCGCAAGGAGGCACGGGACTCGTACATCGCGGGCTTCGAGCGGGTGTTCCACGGGAGCCGTGCGCCGATGTTCATCGGGAACCACTTCGAGGACTGGAACGGCGGGATCTACATGGATGCCGTCGAGGAAACGATGCGCGAGGTCTGTCCCCGCAAGGAGGTCCGCTGCGTGTCCTTCCGCGAGCTGACCGACTGGCTCGACGCACAGGACCCCGAGGTCCTCGCCCACTGGCGGACACTCGACCCCGGCCAGCCCGCGAACTGGAAGCAGTAGAAGGCGCCCGTGGCACCGGCCGGCGCGGCTCCGTCCGGTGCCACGGGCGCCCACGAAGCCGGGCCGGCCGTCGGATCCGTGGTCATGCCGCCCTGGGCGGCACCCGTACGTACGCGACGGGCACGGTCGGTTGGGTGGTGAGTGCGGCGATGCGCTCAGCGGTACGGTGACCGTCGGACGGACAGGACCGCCACGTCGTCGTGCTGCTCCCCCTGCCCGGCGAAGGCGCGCGCGTCGTCGTAGAGGGCGCGGGGCAGGTCGGTGGGAGAGAGATGTGCGCGCTGGGTGAGGCGTTCGGCGAGGGGGTAGAACGTGCCGTCGGCAGCGCGGGTCTCGGTGAGCCCGTCCGTGGTCAGCAGCAGCGTCGCGCCGGATGGGAAGGCGAACCAGTCGACGGTCGCGGGTTCGGCGGCGAGTTCGGCGAGGCCGAGCGGGACACCCGACGCGAGGGCCGGCGTGGTGACGGTGGCATCGTGCAGCAACTGCGGTGGGATGTGCCCGCAGTTGATGACTTGCACCTCTTCGTGCGGGTCGACGTTGATGATGAGCACGGTGACGAACCGTTCGTCGTCACCGGTCTGCGCGGCGTAGGAGTTGTGCCGTACGACAGAGGCGTCGAGAGCATCGGCGAGTGCGGTCAGGGTGGGTTCTCGGTGGGCCGTCGCACGGAACGTGCCGATGACGGCGAATGCGGCGCCGACCGCAGGCAGGCCCTTGCCCTGGACATCGCCGATCAAGACCCGGGTTCCCCACGGAGAGACGACGACATCGTAGATGTCGCCGCCGATGAGCCGGTCCTCCTGCACAGGTTCGTACGCTCCGTCCACCAGGACATCGTCGGTGAGGAGGGGAAGAGGGCGCAGGATGTGGCGCTGCATCGCCGCGGCGGTGGAGCGCAGTCGCAGTGTCTCGTGCTCGCGGCGGAGCCGACGGTGGCAGGCGTAGACGGACGCTGCGCCCAGGGCGAGGGTGAGCAGCATCATGAGGATCCTGTCGAGCCACGGCCGCCCGTCACCGTGCCGGACCAGCATGGTGACGATGACCACGAGTGCGGTCCACGCCGACACGAACTTCGTCTGGCGTACGGTGCACAGCGCCGACGCCGCCGCCGGCAGGAATACGAGGAGCCCGAGAAGCCACACCGGTGACGCGGACAGGGCACCGAGAATCATCACCAGTGCCGTCACCGACACCGCGCCGATCAGTACGTCGACGTCGCGCGGTGGTTCGACGGCTTGGAGGGGACGAGCGGAACTCTTGGGATGCTTGCGGGGCAACGGTACCTCCCGGACAGATGGTGCACTCTCTGTACGGTAGGCAGGACCCGACCGCGGGCGAGCAGCGCCCCGCCGGACGGCGTCCCCGCGCCGTGACCGGCGCCGCAGGCAGGGGGGCGCGACCCCGTGCGCATCCACGGGCACGGACCGGAATGTGGCCCAGCTCACAGGAACTCCGGTGCCGGTCCGAGCAGTACAAGGCATGACCACTTCTTCCGTACCCCGCCGCAGCGTCCTGCGGACCCTGGCCGTCGCCATCGCTCTGGTCGGCAGCACGACGCCTGCCTGGGGCAGCACGGCCTTCGCCGCAGAGCCGGAGACGTACACCCTCACGATCAAGCACCTGGACCGCACCGGTCACGCGACAGGGAAGTACACCACCAACGTCACCGGAATCTCCGGAGCCGGCGCCGACGAGTCGCTCCGGCCGTACGACGCCTCCGGCACCACCACCGTGCGGCTGCCCAAGGGCCGGTACATGCTGGACAGTTCCCTGACCACCGGTAAGGAAACGGACGGCACGGACTGGGTCGTCCAGCCACGCCTCGACCTCGACCACGACACCACCGTCACCGTCGACGCGCGGACCACCGCCCCCGTCGACGTACGGCCCCCCGACAACTCCGCGAACTTCCTGCACAGCGGGATGTTCGTCGAGGTCACGCACAACGGTGCCACGCGGATGGCCAACATCGTCAACTCCGCGCCGAATCTGCGCGTGGCCCACATGGGCCCCGAGGCCGAAGCCGGGTCGGTGAAGCAGTGGTTCGACGCCTTCTGGAAGACGGACACCGTCCGCTACGCGCTCGGCCAGACCTTCACCGGCACCCGCGCCCTGACCGGACTCACCCGGCAGTATTCCGCGCAGGAGCTGGCCACCCTGCAGATCCGTGGCGCGGCCCGGCCGGGCGCGACAGGCACCGCGTTCTTCGATCTGATGCCGACCGTCGGACCCACCGTCGGTGCCTCCCAGTCCATGGCGGTGCCCGGCACCGCCACCTTCCTCGTCACCCCTCAGCGCGGTACCTGGGACATCGGCTTCACGGTCCCCGGTGCCGCCGATGGGGCCCCGAACCGCTACGCCGCCGACCGCGTCGCCGTGCGGGCCGGGGCCACGACCACGCACACTTTTGACAACGCGGTCTTCGGCCCCGCCCTCACCGATCGCCCCGGCGTCGAACGCGACGGCGACACGATCACCGCGAACATCCCGCTGCTCGCCGACGGCGACGGCCACGTGCCGTCGTCACCGTCGTACGACACGGCCTACACCACGCTGCACCGTGACGGCGTACTGGCCGGCACCCGGTCCGGCGTGCCCGGACGGGCCGAGTTCACCGTGCCCTCGGGGCAGGCGTCGTACCGCATGACGAGCACGGTGAACCGCAAGGGCGCGACCGGAGCCACCACCCGTGTGACGGCGTCGTGGACCTTCACCTCCGGCACGACGGCCGGCCCGGCCCCGGTGCCGGTGAGTGTCGTGCGCTTCTCGCCCGAGCTCAGCGCGACCGGCACCGCGCAGGCCAAGAGCCGGCTCCGGGTCCCGGTCGCCGTTCAGGGCGCTGCTGCGAACGGCCGCATCCGCTCGCTGACGGTCTCGGTGTCCACCGACGGCGGCGTCTCATGGACCCGGGTCCCGGTCGACCGCGGCGCCGCCACGATCCAGAACCCGGCGTCGGGTACCGGTGTCTCCCTGCGCGCGGAGCTGACCGACACCGACGGCAACACCCTCGACCAGACCATCATCGACGCCTACCGCACCCGGTGACCCCGGCAGCGGACTGAAGACGGCTCCGGTCCGGTGGGCGACCTCCCGCCCGGGTACGCCGGTCCCCCGGCGGCCGGGGCCGGTGGCGCCGGGCCCCGGCTCCGGGCGGCGGGCCGGGGCGGTCGGATGCCCGGGTTCCCCCGAGTGGTCGCCGCTGCGTTCGCTTTCGGGTGACGTGCCGGCCGGTTGCCGCCCGTGCCCGGTCAGCGGCCCCCCAGCATCGCAACCGTCCGGACCCGCCCGGGACGGAACGGGCCGGAGTGTGGGGAGATCGTTGTGCACATCCTGCTCCTGGCGAGCGCGTTCAACAGCCTCACCCAGCGCATGCATGCCGAGTTGAGAGACCGCGGTCATACCGTAGCGGTGGAGATCGCGGTGCCGGACATGTCGGTGCGTGACGCGTCGTTGCGGCAGGCCGTGCGGGAGTTCGCGCCGGACCTCGTCGTGGCCCCCATGCTGAAGACCGCCATCCCGCGGGACGTGTGGGCGGCGCGCACCTGCCTCGTCGTCCATCCCGGCCCCCCGGGCGACCGTGGGCCGTCCTCCCTCGACCGGGCCGTCCAAGAAGGCGCGGACACCTGGGGAGTGACCGTCCTGCAGGCCGACGAGGAGATGGACGCCGGGGCCGTCTGGGCGTCGGCCGCCTTTCCGGTGCCCCCGGTGGGCAAGAGCGATCTGTACCGCAACGAGGTCTCGGACGCCGCGTCGCGGGCCGTGCACCTCGCCGTCGAGCGCTTTTCCTCCGGTGCGTACGTTCCTCGTCCGCAGAGCGGCGCAGGCGCGGAGTTGACCATCCGTACGCGACCGTACCTGCGTCAGGAGCATCGGCGCATCGACTGGACGTCCGACTCCACGGAGACGGTTCTTCGCAAGCTGCGCGCCGCCGACTCCTTCCCCGGCGTACGTGATGAGCTGCTGGGGGACGAGTGGTTTCTGCACGGGGGCCACCCGGAGCCCGAACTGCGCGGGAAAACGGGCGAGCTGGTGGCCGTACGGGCAGGGGCCGTCTGCCGGGCGACGATCGACGGCGCGGTATGGATCCCCGAGCTCCGGGCCTGCCGCCGACCCGATGGTCCCACCACGTTCAAACTGCCCGCGACGACGGCGCTCGGCGAGCGGATGCCCGCACTTCCGCAGCGTCCCGCGCCGCTGCACGAGCAGGGGCGCCGACGCGGCTGGAGCGACATCAGTTATCGCGAGGAGGGAGAGGCCGGTTTCCTCGCGTTCTCCTTCCCCGGCGGCGCGATGAGCACCACGCAGTGCCGACGCCTGCTCGACGCCTACCGGATGGCGTGCCGACGGCCCATCTCGGTGCTGGTGCTCGGGAGCGGCCGGGACTTCTTCTCCAACGGCATCCACCTCAATGTCATCGAGGCCGCCGCCGATCCCGGCGAGGAGTCCTGGGCCAACATCAACGCCATGAACGACCTCGTGGAGGCGGTTCTCACCACGACCGACCGGCTGGTGGTCTCGGCCGTGGGCGGCAACGCCGCCGCAGGCGGGGTGATGCTCGCCCTCGCCGCCGACGAGGTCTGGTGCAGGCAGGCGACCGTGCTGAACCCGCACTACCGCCTCATGGGGCTGTTCGGATCCGAGTACTGGACGTACACACTGCCGCGCCGGGTGGGGGCCGCGGCCGCGGAGCACCTCACGAGCACCGCGCTGCCGGTGAGCGCCGAGGCCGCCGTGCGGCTCGGCCTCGTCGACCGGACGGTCGACTGCGATGCGCAGTCGTTCTCGGACGAGGTCGCCCTGCTGGCGGCCCAGCTCGCCGCGTCGCCCGCGACACGATTGCGTATCGCCGCCAAGAAGGCCGAACGGGACAAGGACGAGGCCCGCAAGCCCCTGGCCGCCTACAGGGCACAGGAGTTGGCCGTGATGCGGCGGATCTTCTTCGATCCGCGATCGTCCTACCACGCGCTGCGGCGCGCGTTCGTGCACAAGGATCCCCCCGCGAGTCGGGACGGGGCGCGCCCGGGTCCCGATCAGGGCGGTGCCGTCGGGAGCGGGTGCGGTGACGTGTGCTGCTGAGGGCGGACGGCGTCGGCCGGAGGGGGCACGGACCGGGTGTGCGAGGAATGCGGGGCCCGCCCCGGCCCTCCCCGCACTACGCGGGCGACGCCGGCCGGTCGAGCCACGCGTCACGGGGAGCGGAACAGTCGTGCCCGAGCGACGCCGCGGGCAGCGCTGTGCGCCACGCCGGTGACGAGCCCACTGAAGTGACGCGCGTCAGCGAAGTGATGGGCGTCAGCGACCTCGTTCCGCCACGGCCACCGGTCGGCCCCGCACGCATCCGTCGGCGCTCATGGCAGGCCGTGCGTCCCCGGGCACGGTCGGCCCCTGTCCCAGGGACGCGAGCGGGCCCCGCAGGCTTGCCGGGCCCGCGAGCACCGGCGGAAACCGCACTTCTTCCCGGCCCCTCGGTATCCCTCATGCCTTGAGGAGCCGTGGCCTTGTTCGTGAGTTGCGAGAGCGCGTGCTGCTCGGCGGGCGTGCGATAGGTTCCCCACCATGGCTGAACTCGGATCCGTCGCCTGGCCACCTGCCCCGATCAAGACCGCGCGGCTCGTGCTCCGCGAGTCGGAGGCCCGGGACCGTGCGGCGTTCATCGAGCTGTTCGCCTCGCCGGAGGTGGGCGCCTACATAGGCGGCCCTCGACCGCGTGATGAGCTCGACCGCGCGTTGCCCGAGACGCCCGAGAGCCGCCCCGGTCTTTTCGTGATCGAGCTCGACGGAGCGTTGATCGGCACCATCGAGCTCAACCGGCGCGACGCGGAGCGTCGGAGTCATGTCCGTCCGGATGCCGGGGAGGCCGAGCTCGGCTACCTGTTCCTGCCGGAGGCATGGGGGTACGGATACGCCGCCGAGGCGTGCGCGGCGGTGCTCGGCTGGTTCGCCGACGCGCTTCCCGGCGAGCCGGTGGTGCTCTGCACCCAGACCGCCAACGACCGCTCCATGCGCCTCGCGGCAAAGCTGGGGTTCACCGAGGTGCAACGGTACGAGGCGTGGGGCGCCGAACAGTGGATGGGTGTGTGGTCCCCGGACACGCCGCCCGCTTGAGCTCGTGCCCGGAGGGAGGGCCTGCGGGTCGGCCTCGCAGGCGCCGAGGGCAAGCTGGCCCGACTTGACGCCGAACAGACTCGGTCCGGCACTGCCGTCGACCTCGGGATGCCCACCTTCGCCGAGATCACCTTCCATACCAGTGAGGACAATGAGGAGCCCGCTCAATAACTCGCCCGATCACGGACGACCTAGTCCACCGGCCCCGTGGAGCAGGCGGCGGCCGATCGTACCGACAGGCCGCGGAACCGCGCTGCCGCCTGCCGCAGACCGAAGTGCGATCTGGATCAACGGTCCCTCTTGTGCGTGCTGAAGACGGTAGAGAGGTGGTTGTCGTTGAGCGAGAGGATCAGAAGACGTGGATGTGTATGAAGCCGTGAGCAGTCGCCGGGCCGTGCGGGCTTTCAGCGACGAGCCAGTATCCAAAGAGATACTCGAACGAGTGCTGACCGCAGCGACGCGGGCTCCATCGAGTGGGAACCTCCAGCCGTGGCATGTGTACGCCGTGACCGGTGAGCCCTTGGCCGAACTGAAGAGGCGCGCGACAGCCAGGGCGCTGGCGGGAGACCCGGATGATGAACGGGAGTATCCGATGTACCCGGCCCAACTGACCTCGCCGTATCTGGACCGCTTTTCCGCCGCGGCCGCCCAGCGGTACAAAGCACTGGGAATCGAGCGCGACGACCCCGACAGGCCCCAAAAGATCGCCGCCTTGAACTCGGAGGCGTTCGGCGCGCCGGTCGTACTGTTCTGCTACCTCGACCGGACGATGGGGCCCGGACAGTGGGGGGACACCGGGATGTACTTGCAGACCGTCATGCTGTTGCTCAGGGCAGAAGGGGTGCACAGCTGCCCCCAGATGATGTGGACGATGTATCGCAAGACCGTCAGCCAGATCGTCGGAGCCGATGACGGGCTCGTACTGTTCTGCGGCGTCGCGGTGGGATTCGAGAAGGAAGGCGTGCCACGACTGCGTACCGGGCGGGCGCACATGACAGAAACAGTGAGCTTCATCGGAATGTGACCATCCGGAACCTCCGTGAACGCATCCGCGAAGCTCGCGCCAACGGCTGGCTTGGTGAAGTGGACGGACTCCAAGTCAGCCTCGACGCTGCCATCGTCGAGCTCAACGGTCTCAGCCGGGCCCCCGGGGTACCTGGGCTATGGTGTCGGGACCGAGGGAGGGGAGCAACGACGATGCACCGCAAGCGGCACGGTGCCGTAGGCGCCTCCCTCGCGCTGCTGACCCTGCTGGCCGCACTGTTCTGCGCCACGACCGCCTCCCCGCCCGCGTTCCGGGCAGCACCCTCCTCGACGGCGGCCGACCCGCACGTGGCGCCAGGCCACGAGACGCTGGACGACGCCGGTCACGACGTACCTGTCTCCGCACGAAAGGCATCGTGCCTGAAGAAGGTTCAGCCGGAGCAAGAGCACCTGCGGTTCGGTGCGCTGCCCGATCGTGCTCTGCCGGCGCGGGCCGATGACATGGCGCCACCGGTGCGGGGCGCCGGGCACGCGGGTGTCCGGTACTTCGGGCCGAAACCGTCTCCTCCCGACCTCACCGAACTCTCCGTACGACGGGTATAGGTCCGCGCGCTGTTTCCGCGTGTCCCTGTCACCCCAACCGGAAGAGTCATGCGTTGTCCGTCTCCCGCTCCCCCCGTGCGGCGTGGGCCGCCCTGCGCTGCTGGCCGCCACGCCGATGGGCCGCTCTGGCGGCGGCCACGCCAGTGGCGGTCCTCGTCCTGGGTGTGCCCACCGCCCTCATCCCGACCCCGTTGTTCTCCCGCTCCGTGCCGCCGGTGTGGTGGAACTACCCGGTGCTCGTCCTCACCAGCGTGCTGTCGGCCGTGGTGCTCGCCACCTATGTGCGAACCGGGCCCGTCTCGCGCCGTGACGACGCGACCGGGCGTTCGCTCGGGTCGGCCGGCGCGGTGCTGTCCTTCCTCGCCGTCGGCTGCCCTGTCTGCAACAAGGCGGTCCTGCTCCTGCTGGGGGCCTCGGGCGCGCTGAGTTACTGGGCGCCCCTGCAGCCCGCGGTCGCGGTGCTCTCCCTTGTCCTGCTGGTCGAAGCCGCCCTACGGCGCCTGGCTGCCGAGACGGCCTGTCCCGTGCGGCCCGCTGCCTGACCACTGCTTTCACACGGCCGAAGGCGGAGCGAGTCTGGGGGGGGGGGGGGGGGGGGGGGGGGGGGGGGGGGGGGGGGGGGGGGGGGGGGCGGGGGGGGGGGCGGCGGGGGGGGGGGGGGGGGGGGGGGGGGGGGGGGGGGGC
>NZ_JBIDBS010000031.1:0-60694 GCF_043204165.1 Streptomyces sp. NPDC047982
TGCACACCTACAATCACCACCGCGGACACACCGCGCTGAAAGGCAAACCACCCGCCAGCCGCGTCCCCAACCTCACAGGGCAGTACACCTAGGGCACTGTCCGGCCTGTATCAACAGGGACAGCGTCCTCCGCAATCCCGCTCGGCCTGGCTTCGGCCTGGTGGCAGACCCTGGCGGGAAACCGCTACGGCCACCGCGCGATCACCGGAGATTAACGGGGACCGCGTGGTGGCCTCCGCCATGGCATATGCCCTGCCCACTGACGGGTGTGCTCGACGTAGGCGACAGCAGCGAACACCGCCATCGGCTCACCCACGTAGCCGGGCCGCGGGGGACATCACTCTGCTGCACTGGTCCGACTGGCGCCGACAACAGCTACCAGCCCAACGCGGCCACAGCCAAGAACGGTCCACCGATGAACTCACCGGGCAGGCCGCAAGCCGCACTGGAGTGTCAAGCTGCCTTATCGAGCAACGCGGAGGCAGTGAAGAGCTCGACAGCGACCGTGATCGCCTCCTCGTCGGCGTCGAAATCGCCGCGATGCAGGTCGAGCCGGGCACTGTCGCCGGGGGTGCGGACGCCGAGGCGGGCCATGGAGCCGGGGACGTGCTCCAGGTACCAGGAGAAGTCCTCGCCGCCCAGGCTCTGCTCGGTGCTCTCGATCGCGTCGGCACCGCGGCGCGCGGTCATCGCGGCGGCGAGCAGATCGGTGACGGCGGCGTCGTTCACGACGGGCGGGACGCCGCGGACGTAGTTGACCAACGTCTTGGCTCCGTACATCCCGGCCACCTCGTCGACCGCCGCGTGCACCAGGTCGGGCGCCTCGCGCCAGGCGGCCAGCTCCAGGCAGCGCACGGTGCCGGAGAGCTCGGCGTGCTGCGGGATCACGTTGCAGGCGTGCCCGGCGTGGAGCCGTCCCCAGGTCACGGCGAGTCCGGCGCGGGCGTCGACCCGGCGGGACAGCAGCGCGGGCACCTCGGTGGCGACCTTTGCGGCGGCGGTCACCAGATCCGTGGTCAGGTGCGGCCGGGCGGTGTGCCCGCCGGAGCCGTCGAGGCCGATCTCCAGCCGATCGCAGGCGGAGGTGATCGCGCCGACCTTCAGCCCGATCCGCCCCACGTCCACCCTCGGGTCGCAGTGCACGGCGATGATCCGGCCGACGCCCTCCAGCGCCCCGGACGCGACGACGTCGGGCGCCCCGCCCGGCAGCACCTCCTCGGCCGGCTGGAAGATCAGACGCACGGGGTTGGGGAGCAGCCCCTGCCGGTCGAGCTCGGCGAGCACGAGCCCGGCGCCGAGCACCGAGGTGGTGTGGACGTCGTGCCCACAGGCGTGTGCCCGGTCGGGGACGGTGGAGCGGTACGGGACCCCCGACTTGGTGTCAGGGATCGGCAGTGCGTCGATGTCCGCGCGCAGGGCGAGCATCGGCCGGGTGGAGTCGTCCCGCGTGCCCACGTCGCAGACGAGTCCGGTCCCGGTGGAGAGCACCCGGGGGCGCAGCCCGGCCTTCTCCAGCCGGGCCTTGATGGCCGCGGTGGTGCGGAACTCCTGGTTGCCCAGCTCGGGATGCATGTGCAGGTCACGCCGGAAGGCGATCAGCTCGGCGCGGAGGGCGTCGGACAGGGTGCCGGGGAGGGGGTCGCCGGAGGTCGTGGGATCAGCGTCGGGCGCGCGGGACATCAAGTGGTTCACCCGGTGAAGGGTACGTCCCTTCCCCCTTCAACTGACCATGAAACAAGAAAAGTTCAGCCACATAGACGAATAAATGACCGGGTCGCTGCGTGTGAGCTGACGACGAGATGGGTAAACTCGCGCATTTCGATTGCGGGGCGTACGCGGGGCGCAGGGCGGGCCCGTTCAGGTGAAGGGGCCCGCCCTGCGCACTGTCGCCGACGCCTGTCGCCCCGACGCCTGTCGCGCCAACGCCTGTCGCGCCGCCCCGAATCGGCGAGAGAGTGGCGATTTCAGACTAAAAATCTCATTTCGACCACGCTGTTCAGCGTGATGCCTTCCGCAGGCAACCAACCACATCTTCTCCCCATCATCCTTCACGATCGGTCACATTCACCAGGAGTGGGAACGATCGCCGACGGGTAGGGCGCCGCGGCTCCCGCGCCGGCCGGTCGCACTTGTCCACGCGCGGGGCACCAGGCCCGGCGTCCAGGTCTCGGAGCGTGTCTGTGTCGAAGGTGTCCCGTAGATCGGCGTTGGCCGCGTTCGGAATCAGCGCCGCCGCTCTGGCCGGATGCCGGGTGCAGGAGGGAACCACCCCGGCCGCGCACGTCAGCAACACTCCCTCGGTGCCGCGGAGTCGTGCGGTTCCGAAGGATCCGAAGGAATGGAACAGGCTGCGGGGCGGTACGAAGGCGGTCTCCGACACCGTCGGCCAGGTCCAGGGCTACGCGTCGAAAACCTCCGTCGGCCGCGGGGAGTCGATCGACTTCCACCTGTCGTCGCACCGCAGCCAGACGTGCACCGTGGCCGTCCACCGCGTGGGCCATTACGGCGCAACGGGTACCCGGCACCTGCTGACCAGCGACCCGGTGCCCGTACACCCGCGAACCAGGCCGGCCGCCGAGGGCGACGCGCGGCTCATCGCCTGCGACTGGCCGGTCTCGTGGACGCTGCGCATACCGGGGTCATGGGGGTCGGGGATCTACGTGGCCGTCTTCACGACCGAGGACGGCTACGGCAGTTGCACGCCGTTCGTCGTACGCGACACCGGGCGCCGCTCCGACATCCTGATGGTCGTCCCCTTCACCACGTACCAGGCGTACAACCTCTGGCCCTACGACGGGCGCACCGGAAAGAACCTGTACCGCGGCTACAGCCCCGAAGGCGTGTGGGGCGCGCCCGAGGACCGCGCGTTCAAGGTCTCCTTCGACCGGCCCTACCCGATGTCCGGCACGCCGCACTGGTTCGAGCTGGACACCAGCGCGGCGCGATGGGCGGAGAGCGCCGGTTACGACATCACGTATGCCAGCAGCGTGGACCTGCACGAGGGCCGGGTCGATCCCTCGAAGCACCGCGTGATGATGTTCTCCGGGCACGACGAGTACTGGTCCAGGCAGATGCGCGACTGCGCCGAGCGCGCCGTCTTGGCCGGAACCCACCTCGCGTTCCTCACCGCGAACAACATGTACTTCCAGATCCGCGTCGAGGACGCCGCCGACGGCGGTCCGAACCGCGTGGTGACCTGTTACAAGGAGGCCGTCGACCCCGAACCGGGGCCGAGCGGTCCCACGGTGCGGTGGCGCGAGCTGGGCACGAAGCACCGGCACGCGGAGCAGGGGCTGCTGGGCGTCCAGTACAACGGCATCCTGAAGACGCCCGTGCCCCTGGTCGTCCGGGAGAGCGGTCACTGGTTCTGGTCGGGCACCGGCCTGCGGGACGGCGACAGGATCGCGGACCTGGTCGGCGTCGAGGCCGACGGTTTCGATCCGGCCATGCCCCGGCCCGCGGGCACCACGCAGACGCTGCTCTCCGCGTCCCCCTACAACGACCGGCTGGGCCGGGGCCGTACCGTGCAGAACACCAGCCTGTGCGTCGACGAGCGGGGCACGCACGTCTTCGTCGCCGGAACGTTCTACTGGCCGCTGGCGCTCTACGAGCCCGGTTTCGTGAACCCGCACGTGCAGCGGGCCACGCGCAATCTTCTGTCCCGCATGCTGGAGCGCCGCAACGCCTGAGGGCCGGGCTCGCGCGCCACGTCCCCCACCGTCCGAGGCACCCCGCGATGGCGCCCCGTGGTCGCGCCCCGGACTCACGGTTCGATCACGCGCGGCCTGCCCTGCGTCGTACCCGGTCGTCCCATGTCGTACCCCGTCGTCCCCCGTCGGGCCGCTCTCACGCTTCCGTGACCGCCGTCGCCCGCCAGGGCGCCAGCCGTTGGACGTCGCGGGCGGTCTCCGTGACCCCGGACAGGAAGCCGTGGGCGCGGGGGGAGGCGGTGTCGCGGAGCCATTCCGGTGCTATGTCGCAGACCGCGACCCTGGCCTCCGTGCCCGCCAGGGCGAGCGGCAGGGTGTGGACGACCGTGGAGGGGAAGCTGAGGACGGTGCGGCCGATGGGGCCGCGGCGGGCGATGAGTTCGAGGGGGAGGTCGGGGCGGACGACCTCCAGGCCGGTGGCCGCCCCCAGTGCGTGGAGCTTCTCCGTGGCCTCGCGGCGGTGGGCGAAGTAGCGGACGGCCTGGTGGGTGCGGGCCAGGGCGGCGACGGCTTCCAGGTAGCGGTCCTGGTCGACCACGCCCGTCTCGACGAGGGAGGTGCCGACCAGGTCCGCGCCCTTGGTGAGGCGCGGTGGGCCGAAGCGGGCCCGCGTCCAGGCGAAGGCGTTGGAGGTGACGGTGACGCCGGGCGGGGCCTCGACCGGCATCGCCGTGAAGACCTCGACCGTACGGGTCGCCGAGGGGGTGAAGCGGCTGCGGGCGCGGGCCGTGACCGGGGCCAGGACCAGTTCGCGCGGGCCCGAGCTGCCTTTGCGGTGCCAGCGCACCAGGCGCTCGCCGCGGGCGAGTTGGGCGACGAACTCCATGGTGGCCGTGCCGTCGTCGACCACCGTGAGACGGCGGGCTCGGACCATGGTCAGCAGGAGCTGGACGTAACGGGAGAACGGGTCCCCTATGACGATCCGGTCCGCGCCGCGCAGCAGTCCGGCCAGGGCGCGCAGGGTCTTCAGGGGCGCGCCCGCACCGCCGCGCGCCTCCTGCCATCGGACGTTGACGCCCTCGTCGCGGGCCAGCTCCACCATCCGGCGCAGTTGACCGCGCGACATCGGGTCGACCGGGGGGAGGACAACGACCGTGACGTCCGCGAGGACGTGGTCGTCGCCTCCCTCTGCGTAGGCCCACTCCAGGACGTTCAGGAGCTGGACCGGGCTCTCGACGAAGGCGAGGTTCACCGGTCGGCCCGTCAGACCGCGACCGGCTCGGCGGCCGGGGCGGCCTCGTTCTGGGCGGCCGGGGCGGCCTCGTTCTCGGCGACGACGCCCGCGACCCGGCGGAGCTTCTTCATCGGGCCGAGCTCGGACTCGTACACCTTCTTGACACCGTCGCCGAGCGACGCCTCGATGGTGCGGATGTCACGGACGAGGCGGCTGAGGCCCTGCGGCTCGACGGAGGCGGCCTGGTCGGAGCCCCACATGGCGCGGTCGAGGGTGATGTGGCGCTCGACGAACACGGCGCCGAGGGCGACGGCGGCGAGGGTCGTCTGGAGGCCGGTCTCGTGGCCGCTGTAGCCGATCGGGACGTTGGGGTACTCCTGCTGGAGGGTGTTGATGACCCGCAGGTTCAGCTCATCGGCCTTGGCCGGGTACGTCGAAGTGGCGTGGCAGAGAAGGATGTTGGCCGAGCCCAGCACCTCGACCGCGTGCCGGATCTGCTTCGGGGTCGACATGCCGGTGGACAGGATGATGGTGCGGCCGGTGGCCCGCAGGGCGCGCAGCAGCTCGTCGTCGGTGAGGGAGGCCGAGGCCACCTTGTGGGCGGGGACGTCGAACTTCTCCAGGAAGGCGACGGCCTCGGTGTCCCACGGGGAGGCGAACCAGTCGATGCCGCGCCGGGCGCAGTGCTCGGAGATGGCCCGGTACTCGTCCTCGCCGAACTCGACGCGGTGGCGGTAGTCGATGTACGTCATGCGACCCCAGGGGGTGTCGCGCTCGATGTCCCACTGGTCGCGCGGGGTGCAGATCTCCGGGGTGCGCTTCTGGAACTTGACCGCGTCGCAGCCGGCTTCGGCGGCCACGTCGATCAGGGCGAGGGCGTTGTCGAGGTCACCGTTGTGGTTGATGCCGATCTCACCGGTGACGTAGACGGGGCGGCCGGGACCTGCGGTACGGGTGCCGAGGGTGCGCAGAAGGGAGGTGCTCATGAGGTGTGTTTCCTTAGTTCGGGGTGTCGTGGGTCTGGGGGACCCGGGATCACTCGGGGGACTGGGCGGGGATCGTGAAGCCGGGGTTCGTGAGCGTGGGGTTCGTGAGGGTGGATCGCGTGAGGCCGGCGTTCGTGAGGGTGGGACCCAACAGCCAGGCGGCGATCTCACGGATCGCACCGGAGCCGCCCGGCGTGGTCGTGACGGCACGCGCCGCGGCGCGCACCGAGTCATGGGCGCTCGCGACGGCGACGGGCCAGCCGGCGAGGGCGAAGCACGGCAGGTCGTTGACGTCGTTGCCCACGTACAGGACCCGTTCGGGTGCGATGGACTGTTCGTCGCACCACTGCTTGAGGGCCAGGTCCTTGCGGTCGATGCCGTGCAGGACCGGGATGCGGAGCTTGTGGGCACGGGCCGCGACGACCGGGTTCTGTTCCGTGGAGAGGATCAGCAGCGGCACCCCGGCCTTGCGCAGGGCCGCGATGCCCAGGCCGTCGCCGCGGTGCACGGCGACGATCTCGCGTCCGTCGGCGTCGATGAGGACCCGGTCGTCGGTCTGGGTGCCGTCGAAGTCGAGGACGACCGCGTCGACGTCGGCGAGGGTGGGCAGCGGCGAGGGGTCCAGCAGCGGCGCGAGCGCGCGGGCGCGGGCCAGGTCGTGCGGGTCGTCGACCTCCAGGACCCGCGCGGCGTCGGTGCGCACCAGGGCGGTGTGGCCGAAGAAGCGGTGGCGGTGGACGCGGAATCCGGCGACGTCCATGGCGTACGCGGCGCCGGTCTCCAGCAGGTCCTCGGGGCGGTCCTGGCGCATCTGGCGGACGGACTTGTCGTGGTTGACGCCGTGGTTCTCCTGCTCCAGGAGGCTGCCGTCGCGCCAGAGGAAGCCGTGGAAGGGGGCGACCGTGACCGCCGTGTCGGCGCCCTCGCGGGCGACCGCGGCGGCGACCCCGTCGATGTCCTCCCGTACGACGAAGGGGCTGGTGCACTGGACCAGCAGCACGACGTCGGCCGTGCGGTCGCCCATCGCCTCGTACGCGTCCAGGGCGTGCAGCACCGCGTCCTCGCTGCTCGCCCTGTCCCCCGCGATGGCCGCCGGGCGCCGCACGATGTGCAGCCGCTCCGGGGTGGCGGAGGTGTCACCCGCCGCGCGGGCGGCGTCCGCGATGGCCGCGTCGTCGGTCGTCACGACGACGTCCGTGACCTCGCGGGAGGCCAGGCAGGCGCGCACGGCGCGGGCGACCAGCGGTACGCCGCCGACCTGGGCGAGGTTCTTGGCCGGGACGCCCTTGGATCCGCCGCGGGCGGGAATCACGGCGAGCACGGTGGGCGGCGTCATCGCTGCTCCTTGAGTCGGGGTCGGTGGGTGGTGGGTACGCGGGCGACGAGTTCGAGGGCACGGGGCGCGGCCGTCACAGCTCCCCCATCCGCCGGATGACGGGGGCGACCCGCTGGACGCCCTGCCGGTACGCGCCCCGCGCCGCCTCCCGTACCGCCTCGCGGACCGCGCCGCGCAGCCCGCCGGTCGCGCGCGGCCGTTCCGCGCCCGGCAGCGGGCGGCCGTCGGGGCCCAGGTGGTGGCGGGCGAGGATGCCGGGGAGGTAGCCGGGGGCGGTGGCGGGCGTGTAGTACGGGGCGATCCCGGGCAGCCGGCCGACGGCGAGCAGGTCCTCCACGCGGGTGCGGGCTGCGTTGTAGGCGGTGGCGTACGTGCCGTCGGCGGCGACCCCCTGACCGGCCAGCCATCCGGCGTCGGGCTCCGGGCGGTGGCCGCCGTCCAGGTGGTCCCAGGAGGTGAGCAGGCCCGAGCCGATGAAGTGGTGGTTGCCGAGGGCCTCGCGGACGCCGAGGTCGGTGAGGACCGCGGTCGGAATGCGCCGGTGCAGGGACTCCAGCGCGGCCGTCGAGGAGACCGTGACCAGCAGGTCGGCGCCGTCCAGGACTTCGCCCATGTGCCCGTACACCAGACGGAAGTTGGGCGGCCGGCCGCCGGGGATCCTCTCCGCGAGCCGCTGGTACGGGAGTTCCTCGATGTGCGTGGTGTGCTCGCCGGGCTTGGACCGCAGCTTCAGCAGCACCTCGCGGTCCGGGTGCAGCCGGGCGTGCTCGACGAGTCGGCGCAGCAGGTACGTGCGTTCGGCGCGGGAGGCCGGAACGGAGGGCTGGGCAGCGAAGACGACGGTGTCGCGGCCCTGCTTCGGGCGGTACGGCGCGCCGCCGAGGAACGGCAGGGCGGCCTCCGTGACGGCCGAGGCGTCGGCGCCGACCCCTTCGTACACCGCGCGGAAACGCTCCGCGTCGTGGCGGGAGTTGGCGAGCACGACGTCCGCGCCGTGCCGCAGCAGCAGCCCGTCGGCGAGCTTCTCGTAGACGACGCCGACATAGCCGGTGACCACGACCGGCCGGGCCGGCAGGCGCAGCGCGGCGAGGCCGTGCAGCATCGCCTGGACGGCTCCCCCGACGAGGGCGAGGACGACGACGTCGTACCCCTCGTCCCGTACCGCGTGCAGGAACTCGACGGCCGTGACCTCGCGCACCCGGTCGGACGCGATGCCGACGTCACCGACCTCGGCGAGCTGGCGCGGGGTCGGGGTGGCCCGGCCGCGCAGCAGCAGTCCGCTGATCTCGACGCGCTGCGCCGGGCCACCGGAGCCGGTGGCGGTGAGGCGGCGCGCGGTGAGCACGCCCCATTTCCACCGGGTGTCGGAGTCGGCGAGCACGGCTACCCGGAGGGCGGTCGTCTTATCGGTACGTGGAGCCACGTCACAGAACTTAGGAAGGCATTTCGATTCGCGGCCCAACGCGGCCACAACAGCTGGTTAACAGCCCGCCGACGTTCGACGAATCGCGTTCACAAAAACCCGGTGCGGGGCGGACGGCCGATCCGGTTCATCATTTCGACATTCTTCGTTCACCTTTCGTCCTTTCCCGGGCCAAGGCAAATGACGGCCCCGCACCTAGCGTGTGGCATGTGGTCAAGCTCTCCGTCATCGTGCCGTTCTACAACGTGCAGGCATATGCTCCCGATACCTTGCGAAGCCTGCGGGCCAACGCCCGCGAGGATTTCGAATTCATCCTCGTCGACGACTGTTCGACCGACGGAACGCCGGAGATACTCGCGCGCGCGGAGCGCGAGATCCCGGGTGCCGTCCTGATCGGACACGAGACGAACGGGGGCCTGGCCACCGCGCGCAACACCGGGATCGACGCGGCGCGGGGCGAATACCTCACCTTCCTCGACGGCGACGACTGGGTGGTTCCCGGCTACTACGAGCGACTGCTCGCCGCCATCACCGGGCTGGGCTGCGACTTCGTCCGTACGGACCATGTGCAGTTCACGGACCGGACGCGCACGGTCCACCAGGTCCCGCACGGCCTGCGCGGCACCGTCATGCGGCCGCGCGACGTGATCCTGCCCTCCGACCGGTCGACCCCCGTGGACTACGCGTTCGCCTGGGCCGGCGCCTACCACCGCCGGCTCGTCGAGTCGGGGCTGCTCCATTTCCGGGACGGGCTGCGCACCGCCGAGGACCGGCCCTGGATCTGGCGCCTGCACCGCGAGGCCGAGTCCTTCGCGGTGGTCGGCCTGCAGGGGGTCTTCTACCGGCGCGGGGTGGCGTCCTCGCTCACCCAGATCGGCGATGTGCGACAGCTCGACTTCATCCGGGCGTTCGACCAGGTGCTCGAAGAAACGGCGCGGGACCCGGAGGCGGACCGGCTGCTGCCCAAGGCCGTACGGACTTATTGCGCGGTCATGGCACATCACCTGGAATCCATCGAAAGGTTCGAACCAGCAGTGGCACGGAAATTGCGCACACTGAGCGCGGCCTCTCTGCGACGCATGCCCCAGGACATTCTCGTGGACACACTGAATTCACTGGGCGACCGCCGTGCGGACCGGCTGCGCCGGGTACGTCGCCGCTCCGTTTCGCGGGAGGTCGCGGCCTGATGTCCGGTACGTACACGGCACCGGTCGGCCGGTCCACCACTCAGATCTTCTCCGCGTGCACGCAGTATGCCGGCGCGACGGTCGTCGCCGCGTTGCGCGCGGGCCTGTTCGGCCCCCGGTCCGAACACCGTCGCATTCTCGTCGTGAGCGACACCTCCGCCTCTCCCGAACTGGGCACACCGCTCCACCGCAGGCCCGGTTTCGAGAAACTGGAGTCCGAATTCGACGAGGTGTATTCGTGGAACGAATTCATCCGACCGTTCCACCCCGCCGGATGGTCGCCCCGGGAGCAGGACGCCTCGCTGTGGCAGCGGGCCGTGCGCAGGGAGTGGCATCTCGGGGACGAGCCCGTCGAGATCGCCTGCGAGTCCATCCAGGCCAACCCCGCCCAGGCCCTCTCCGTGATCTTCGGCGACAGCCCCGTGCACATCTACGCCGACGGCCTGATGAGCTACGGCCCGACCCGCAGCAGACTCGACCAGTTGCTCGGCACCCGCATCCGCCGACTGCTCCACCTGGACCTGGTGCCGGGCCTGCGGCCGCTGCTGCTCACGGAGTTCGGCGTCGAGTCCGAGGTCGTACCGACTGATGTCTTCCTGGAGGTGCTGGACGAACTGGCCGGGTCGGCGGCCCTGGACGCCTCGCTGAACGCCTCGTTCGGCGCCTCCCCCACCGCCTCCGGACCGGCACCGGCCCTGCTGCTCGGCCAGTACCTCTCCACGCTGGGCATCCTCACGCCCCAGCAGGAGGAGGAGCTGCACGCGCGGATGCTGCGCGGCGCCGTCGCCCTCGGCCACACCCGGGTCGTCTTCAAACCGCACCCCAGCGCACCGGCCCACTGGGCGCGGCTGCTGGAGCTGGAGGCGGAACGGCTCGGTGCCGACCTGACCGTCCTGGACAACCCCGTCCTCGCCGAGACACTGTTCGGGACCATGCGGCCGGCCCTGGTCGTCGGCTGCTTCTCCACCGCGCTGCTGACCGCCGCGTCGTTCTACGGGCTCCCGGTGGCCCGCGTCGGCACCGACACCGTGCTGGAACGGCTCGCCCCGTACCAGAACAGCAACCGCGTCCCGCTGACGATCGTCGACGCGTTGCTGCCCGACCTGGAGGACCCGTCCGCCGTCACCGGCTGGTCGCTGCCCTCCGCCGACGAGGTCCGGGGGAAGCCGACCGGGCTGATCAGCGCCGTCGGCTACGCCATGCAGCCGCAACTCCAGGCCGGACTGCGGCCCGAGGCCGAGCGCTACCTGAGCCGGTACCGGGACGACATCTGGCGCTACTTCAAGCGGCGCCGCCTGACCGCGCTGGGCCTGCCGGGCGCCGTGCCCCAGCAGCTCGCGTTCATCCCGCGCAACGCGACGGTACGCCGGATCGCCCGCAAGGCCCGCACGCTGAAGCGTGCGGCGACGGGCTGACGGGGGCTTTCGCCGCAGCGGCCGGGCCTGGGGTCGTGTTCCGTCGGTGTGCGGTGGTCAGGCCGCCTTGACCGACTCGACGAACGGCGTCCACGCGGACGCGGGGAGCACGAGCACCGGGCCGTCGGGACGCTTGGAGTCGCGGACGGGGACGAGACCGGGGTGGCCGTCCGCGACTTCGACGCGGTTGCCGCCGTTGCTGTGGCTGCTCTTGCGCCAGCGTGCGAACTCCTGGGCCACTTCGAGGCAGTTACCGCCATCGCCGTTGCTGTAGCTGCTCTTGCGCCAGGTAGCCGCGCACTGTTGGGCGGGCTGCCCGCCCGTGTCCACTCCGCCTCGGCACTCCTGCGCAACCGCCTGACCCGGAAACTTCCCCCGCCGCCCGAGCCCCCCTTCTCCGTCCGGCGCACTGGGGGCCTCCTGGGGCCTCTCGGGCAGGCCCAGCGCTCCTAGTGCCTGTCGCTGCCCTGGACACTCATGCGGACGTACTGGGCTGCCGTCGCTTCGGCAGAGGAGATCGGTTCAGCCACGGCAGACCCCCTATGCGCTGGCCAGGGACAGCTTCATGGCGAAGCCGAGGAACAGCAGCCCGGCCGCCGAGGTCGCGCCCGCCGACAGCCGCCTGCGGCGGCGGAACGTTGCGGACAGGCGGGTACCGCCGAATATCAGCATCGACAGGTAGAGGACGCTGGCTATCTGCAGCAGGGTGCCCAGCAGCAGGAACGACAGCGCCGGGTAGGCATAGCCGGGGTCGACGAACTGCACGAAGAAGGAGACCAGGAACAGGATCGCCTTCGGGTTGAAGAGGCTGACCACCAGAGCCCGGCGGTAGGGCCGCTCCATCGTCCCGGCGGCTTCCGCCCCCGTGCTCTCCTCGGCCAGCTCGGACACCCGCCGGTGCCGCTCCCGCCACATCGAAACGGCCGCCCGCAGCATGCCGATGGCCAGCCAGGTCAAATAGCCCGCACCGGCGAACTTGACGACGGTGAACAGCACCGGCGTGGTCCGCAGCAGCGACGAGGCACCCAGCGCGGACAGCGTCATCAGCACGGTGTCCCCGGTCCACACCCCGGCCGCCGCCGTGTACCCGGCGCGCACCCCGCGTCGGGCGGCGACGGACAGCACGTACAGCGAATTCGGTCCCGGCAGCAGCACGATCACTGCCAGACCGGCGAGGTAGGTAGGAAGGTCGGTGACACCCAGCATGAACGGAGTGTCGCACGTGGGTACGACACTCCGTTCAGACGGGAGCAGCGAATTCTCAAGGAGCGGCGGCTTCGGAGCGATAGGCCCCGGAACGCGTCAGAACGCGTCCGTCGGCACGTACGCCCCCCACACCTCCCGCAGCGCGTTGCAGACCTCGCCGACGGTGGCCCGCGCCCTGAGCGCGTCCTTCATCGGGTACAGCACGTTGTCCGTGCCCTCCGCCGCCTTCCGCAGCTCGGCCAGCGCCGCGTCCACCGCGTCCTGGTCGCGCTCGGCACGGAGCTTCGCGAGGCGGGCCGCCTGCTCCGCCTCGATCGCCGGGTCGACGCGCAGCGGCTCGTACGGCTCCTCCTCGTCGAGCTGGAAGCGGTTGACACCGACCACGACACGCTCGGCGCTGTCGGTCTCCTGAGCGATCCGGTACGCGTTGCGTTCGATCTCGTTCTTCTGGAAGCCGTGCTCAATCGCCTGCACGGCCCCGCCCAGGTCCTCGACCTTCCGCATCAGCTCCAGGGCCGCCGCCTCGACATCGTCCGTCATCTTCTCCACGACGTACGAACCCGCGAACGGGTCGACGGTCGCGGTGACGTCCGTCTCGTACGCCAGGACCTGCTGGGTACGCAGCGCGAGGCGGGCGGACTTGTCGGTCGGCAGGGCGATCGCCTCGTCGAAGGAGTTGGTGTGCAGCGACTGCGTGCCGCCGAGGACCGCCGCCAGCCCCTGGACGGCGACGCGCACCAGGTTCACCTCGGGCTGCTGGGCGGTGAGCTGGACGCCCGCGGTCTGGGTGTGGAAGCGCAGCATCAGCGACTTGGGGTTCTTCGCGCCGAACTCCTCCTGCATCACCCGTGCCCAGATCCGGCGGGCGGCGCGGAACTTCGCGACCTCTTCGAGGATCGTCGTACGGGAGACGAAGAAGAAGGAGAGGCGGGGCGCGAAGTCGTCCACGTCCATGCCCGCGGCGACGGCGGTACGGACGTACTCGATGCCGTCGGCGAGCGTGAACGCGATCTCCTGCGCGGGCGAGGCGCCGGCCTCCGCCATGTGGTAGCCGGAGATCGAGATGGTGTTCCACTTCGGGATCTCGGCCCGGCAGTACTTGAAGATGTCCGCGATCAGGCGGAGCGAGGGGCCCGGCGGGAAGATGTACGTGCCGCGCGCGATGTACTCCTTGAGCACGTCGTTCTGGATCGTGCCCGTCAGCTTCTCGGCGCCGACGCCCTGTTCCTCCGCGACCAGTTGGTACAGGAGCAGCAGCAGGGCGGCCGGGGCGTTGATCGTCATGGACGTGGAGACCTTGTCCAGCGGGATGCCGTCGAACAGGACCCGCATGTCGTCGACCGAGTCGATCGCGACCCCGACCTTGCCGACCTCGCCGGACGCGATGGGCGCGTCGGAGTCGTGGCCCATCTGGGTGGGGAGGTCGAAGGCGACGGAGAGGCCCATGGTGCCGTTGGCGATCAGCTGCTGGTACCGGGCGTTGGACTCCGTGGCCGTGCCGAAGCCCGCGTACTGCCGCATCGTCCACGGGCGGCCGGTGTACATCGTCGGGTAGACACCGCGCGTGAACGGGTACGAGCCCGGCTCCCCCAGCTTCTCCGCCGGGTCCCAGCCGTCGAGTGCGTCCGGCCCGTACACCGGCTCGATCGGCAGTCCCGACTCCGACTCACGCGTCATCTGCTGTGCCTCCCGCTGAAGCTGCTTCACAAGCCGCTTGTCGACCACAAGCCACTTACTGGTGATGGTGGGGTTCCCGCGACGGACTGTATCGACGGGCACGAGGCCGATGGAGGGGCGGACGCTGGGACCTTGCTCACAGCACCTGCCCGGCCCTGTCACCTTGGCCACTTTCCCCCATCATGCGCAGGTTTGCCCCGTCGTGCGCGGGCTTTGGCAACCGGGCAGGGCGGGAATCCGTCCCATGGGACACCGACACAACCCGGAGGAGCAGGGGACCGAGATGATACGCAGCACCACCGCAGGCACGGCACGGGGCGGGGCACCGCTCGGGTCGCGGGGCACCGCGCCGCTCACGTCGCGGACGGGCGGCAGAAGTCGGGCAGGGCGCGGGAGACGGGGCTGGGCAGAGGGCGGAAAACGGGGCTGGGCAGGGGCCACGGCCAAGGCGACGCTGGCCGTCCTCGCCGTGGCCGTCGCGACCGCCGGCTGCGAGGCGCCGCCCGCCGACGGCTCGTCGCCGCCGCCGGCACCGCCCGGGGCCACGCCGAACGACGACGACAAGCCCGTCGCGCGGCGGTCGTCGTCCCCGAAGGCCACACCCTCGTCGGCCTCCCCGACGGCCACCGCGACCACCGAGCCGTCCGCCACGCCGACGCCGTCCGAGCCGTCGACCAAACCGGACCCGCAGAGCACGCCGCTGATCGCGAGCGGCACCCAAGGGGAGCGGGTGCGCGAGCTCCAGGCCCGGCTGCGGCAGATCGGTCACTTCGACCGCTCCCCCACCGGCTACTACGGCGGGGTCACGGCCGCCGCCGTGCGGTCCTTCCAGACCAAGCGCGGCCTGGCCGCCACCGGCGAGACGGACACCGTCACCTGGCAGCGGCTGCTCGGCATGACGCGCCCGCCGACGGCCAGCGAACTGCGTCCGCCGACCACCCTGCCCGCCGCCAAGCCCGACAAGCGCTGCATGACGGGCCGGGTGCTGTGCATCAGCAAGAACAGCCGCACGCTGTCATGGATGATCGACGGCCGGATCGTCTCGTCGATGGACGTCCGCTTCGGCTCCCAGTACACGCCCACCCGTGAAGGCACCTTCTCCGTCTTCTGGAAGTCCCGGCACCACGTGTCGACGATCTATCACACGGCCATGCCGTACGCGATGTTCTTCAGCGGCGGCCAGGCGGTGCACTACTCGGCGGACTTCGCGGCCCGCGGCTACGCCGGAGCCTCGCACGGCTGCGTCAACGTCCGCGACGAGCAGAAGATCGCCTCGTTGTTCGCCCAGGTGAAGGAGGGGGACAAGGTCGTCGTCTACGGCTGAGGGCCGTCACGTCGGCCGGAAAGGGGGCGCGGGTGAGGCAGGGGGAACATGCCCCACCCGCGCCGATGCGCTGAGCCGCAGGTACGGGGGGAACCTCGGCTCTTCGCGCTGCCGATGACCAGTCGGCACTCACTACTGCGTCACGGCCTCGAAAAACGTCACACCTGGCGGGCGGGCGGCGATGCCGCGACCCTGTGCGCACGGTCCCCGGCCGGGGAGCCTGCGGCCGGACCGCCCGCCGCCCGGGTCGCCGAGGGCGGGATCGTGGACGGCGAGGCGGGCGGCGGCGCGTACGGGAGCACGCGCCGCCGCGGAGACGGGATCACGGGCGCCGGCTCGGGGGTGGTGGTGAACCGGGCCGGCGGGAGGGTCTGGCCGCGCCCGCCGCCGCGCTCTTGCGCGTCGTCGTCGCCCGCCCCTATCTGCCGGTCCCGGTCGCCCTGCCGGTCCCGGTCGCCCTGCCCGTCCTGATCGCCCTGCCGGTCCCGGTCGCCCTGCCCGTCCTGATCGCCCTGCCGGTCCCGGTCGCCCTGCCCGTCCTGATCGCCCTGCCGCTTCGGCCCGTTCCCGCCGTCGGCGAGCATCCGGTCGCAGAAACGCTCCAGATTGCGGGCACCCTTCGCCATCGCCTCCAGAGAGCGTCTGCGGTCGTCGTCCAGGTCGCCGTCGCGGTAGTCCCGGCACGCCCGCTTCGCCTCGGCGTCCCAGCGGCCGGAGGTCCGGTTCCCCGGATTCTCGCGCGCCTTGCCGTACGGGAAACCGTCCGGCCCGCGCCCGGTGCTCCTGCCGTCACCGCCCTCGGGGTCGGCGTCCTCGCCGCTCTTGCCGGTGTCCCGACCGTCGCCGGGGGCGGAGGAGCCGGACCGGGGAGCGGCGGGCGTCGTGTCCGGGGAGACCGGCGGCTTCGCGGGGCTGGGCGTGCCCGTGACGTCCTGCGAGCCGCCCCCGTCGGGGGACGCGTCGGCCGACACCGAACTCGTCGGTGCCGGGGCGTGGCTGCCGAACGGGCCGGGGAGCATGCCCGCGCTCGCGGCCAACGCCATCCCGCCGATCGCGCAACCCGCGAAGGAAGCGACCAGGCCGAACCGCACGGGCCTGCTCCGGCGCGGGGAACGGGTACGGGTACGGGTACGGCCGCGGCCCGTGGCCGGGGGGACGCTCGGGGCGGCCTCGCCGGTGGCGGGGGTGCCGGTGGCGGGCCCTATGTGGAGGAGGTCGAGCACTCCGACGGAGTCGCCGACGGCGATGACGGGTTCGCCCGCCTTCTCCGCGTGCCCGGACACGTGCGTGTGCGCGGGCACGTGCGTGTGCGCGGACACGTCGGTGTGCGCGGGCACGTCGGTGTGCGCGGGCACGTCGGTGTGCGCGGCCACCTCCGCGTTCGTGACGGTCGCGCCCGGGTCCGTCGCGGCCTCGCCACGACTCGTGGCGCCCGCGGGCGCCGAATGCGCGGCGGCGCGGAAGGCGGCCAGCGCCGCGGCCTCGCCCGGCAGTTCACCGGTGGCCGGGCGGGCGGCCCGTGCGACGGCCTCCAGCGCCGCCGCGAGCTCCTCCGCCTCCGTGGCCTCGTGACCGTCGAGGGGAGCGACCGGTTCGCCGCGAAGCAGTTTCTCCGCCGCGTCCTCGTCAAGCCATTCGTACCGCTCGTCGGCCATCACATGTCCTTCTGCGTCCATGGACGCGAATGCGTCACACCGGCCGGCGCCGCCCGCCCCTGGTGTGCGGGACGCTGGGCGGGCACGGCATCGAGCTCCGTCGTCCGGCCCGTCGGGCCCTGGTCCGCCGGATCGCCCGCGCGAACGCGGTCCGCCCGATCCGTTCCCCCCGCCCCTTCCCCGCCGCTCGCGCCGTTGTCGTCGCCCCCGCCGGCCGGGCCGTCCGTACCGCCCTCGTCCATCACGCCGTTCACACCACTCGCACCGTTCACGCGCAGCAGCTCGGCCAGCCGCTTCAGTCCCCGGTGCGCGGCGGTGCGCACCGCCCCCGGCCGCTTGCCCAGCGTCTGCGCCGCGCTCTTGGCATCCAGGCCGACGACCACGCGCAGCACCACGGCCTCGGCCTGGTCCCGGGGCAGTTGAGCGATGAGCGACATCGTGCTGCCGGTGGCCAGGGCCTCCATCGCCTCGTCGGCGGTGTCGGAAGCGGCCGGCCTGTCCGACAGCTCCGATTCGTCGCCGCCTATGGCGGGGCGCCTGCCGCGCATCCGCAGATGGTCCAGGGCGCGGTTGCGGGCTATGCGCGCCGCCCAGCCGCGGAAGCGGTCCGCGTCGCCGCCGAAGCGGTCGAGGTCGCGGGCTATCTGCAGCCACGCCTCGGACGCCACGTCCTCGACGTCCGGCTCACCCACGAGCGTCCGTATGTAACCGAGCAGCCGCGGCTGCACAGCGCGGTACACAGTACGGAAGGCATCTTCGTCCCCGCCCTGCGCCGCGAGTACAGCGGCAGTCAGTTCAGCGTCGTCCCCCAGCACTCCCTCAACCTGCCCTGCTGTCTTGAATAGCAGCTGGTCATCACTGCCGCGTCACTCTGCGCGACTCAGCACGCTACGACCTTACGCGTGAGTACGTCCACGCCTTGTACAAGCTGCAACATTCTTCGGACAGAGGGTGGTGTGACAGAAATCGCGGCGGCGGCGCTGAGTGGAGTACGAGGTCGTCCCACGGCCCCGTAGAAGACGACCGGGGCCTCTCCTGTGGGGGGTGGCGGCCCCGGTCGTCCTCGTTTCTCCTACCATCTCTGACCAAGCGTGATCCGATGTTCGGGACCTCTCAGGGACCAGCGGCGTGACCAACGCGGCCGGACGCTCACCCGATCCGCCCCAGACCGACGCGCTGCGCCGTTCCCGGCGCGCGCTTGCGGGCCCCTCCACTCGGCGCTTTCCGTACGGGGCGGCGGTGCGGTCCGGCGAGTGGGGTCGCACATCGGCCGAGACCTCGACGGGGCTTGGGGCGAGTCCCGCCTCGGCGGAGTCGAGGAATCCCGAAGCTGCGGCCGAAGACATGCTCCGGCGCCCGCTCGGCCGGGATGTCGCCGTTGCATCCGAACCTGGCCGGCGGGCCGTGGTCGAATTGATCAACGAGAACGGGATGGTGACCGGTGAGCAGGAGCCTGGCCGAGGTAGAGATTGCCCGCACACCCTGGGGGGATTTCCGGACTTTGGGCGACAAATCCAGCAGTGTGCCCGGTGCGCTGCGCCGCCTGTTGGCGGCAGCGGACGAGGACCAGGCCATGGCGGCCTACTGGGACCTGGAGAACGTCGTCGTGGTGCAGGGCCAACTGCACAGCGCCGCCCTTCCCACGGTTTCCGTCCTGCTCGCGGGACTGCTCGACGATGTGTCCGCCGACGCCCGCGACCTCGTCCTGGAGCTCCTCCAGCAGATCGTGATGGGCGAATCGGACGCGGACGAGGTCGCCCTGGGCAACACCGACCTGGGCGACCGCTGCCGGGAGGCCGCACGCATGGGTCTCTGGCTCGTCTACCGCGAGCTGGGGACACGGCGCCGTGAAACAGCGGAGGCCATCCTGGGGCAGATCGAAAACGACAGGCCACGAATCGCCGCGTATGTGGCGGGTATCCGAGGAAAGTAGCCCCCTCAGGATTCTGAGCCAGGAACGCAAGGAACACGCGCCCCTCCCCGGAGCGCGCGGCTTGCGAACTTAGCCCCGGCCCCCGCACTGTCCACCGGGAATCCGGCCCGCCCGCTCAGCCCACCTTGTCGATCCGCCTCGCCAGTGCCTGGAACTGGTCCCAGCTCAGCGCCGGTTTACCCGGGTCCCACAGCTTCTGGGCCGTCGCCCGCAGCGGCATCCGGATACCCTGCGCCACCTGCTGCGGAGTCTGCGCGTTCGGCAAGTCGCCCCATACGGCGAACCGGCCTCCCAGGATCTGCCTGGAGTAGCTTGCCGGGACCGGCCGGGTACCGCGCAGCACGAGCGGGGTCCACTGCTCGTAGATCCGCCGGCCCGTGGGGTAGACGAAGTTGTTGGGCTGGCCGAGCACGTAATAGAGGAACTCGTCGTTGAGGTTCACCACCTTCCGCCCCTCGACCAGATACTCCTCCGGCGGGCGGGCGCCGTACTCCCTGCCCGTCCAGTACTCGACCTCGATGTCCTTGTCGGCACGGACGACGCCACCGCGGAAGAAGCCGTCGTTCCACGCCTTGGGCTGCTTGCCGTGCGGACGCACCACTGCCGCACGGTCGTTGAGCCAGCCGGTGGCGAGGTCCTTGATACCGGCCTGCGGCCCGTACTTCTGCTGAGCGGCGCGCTGCAGTTGCGGGTACGAGGCCGCCGGGTCCCGCGCCATCAGCGCGAGGTACTCGTCGGCGCCGAGATGCCAGTACCGGCCGCCGAACAGCTCGGTGAACTCGCCGAGGAGTTCGTCGATGAGCTCGGCCGCCCCCGGATTGGAGATGTCCAGCGAACCGGGCGAGCGCACCCCCGACACGTTGCGCAGTTGGAGGCCGGGGTGGGCCTTCAGGACCGCGCCCAAGTGGCCGGGCGAGTCGATCTCGGGGACCACCTGGATGTGCAGTCGGTTCGCGAGGCCGAGGATCCGCCGCACCTCGGCCTTGGTCAGGTGCTGTGGCGACACCACCTCGGGATGGGTCTCGGACTCGATGCGGAACGCCTGGTCGTCGGAGAAGTGCAGGCCGAACTGGTTGAGCTTGAGGTCGGCCATCTCGCGCAGCCGGTCCTCGATCCAGGAGACGGAGTAGTACTTGCGCGCGATGTCGAGGTTGAATCCGCGCTGCGGCCGGTCGGGGCGGTCGCGCACCTCGCCCTCGGGCATCGCGCCGTCGGCACGCACCGACTGCTTCAGGGTGCGGGTCCCGTAGAAGACACCGGCCTGGTCGGGTCCGCTGATCGTGACCCGCCCGTCGCGGGACCTGAGGGTGTACGACTCGGGGGTGCCCTTGCCCGGGGTGAGGGCCAGCTCCACGTCACCCGGCCGGGCGGGGACGTCACCCCGGTAGCGGATCCTCAGCTCCTGGGCGAGCAGCCGCCCTTCGTCCGCGAGCGCGCCGCTGCCGCCCGCGAGGACGACCCCGGTGTCCGGGCCGGGCCGCCAGCCGGGACCGCGTGCCGCGATGTGTTCGCGCACGGCCGGAATCGTGCGGGGAGCGGAGGAGAGCGGATAGGTCCGCGAGGGGGTCGCCGGGGAGCCGGTGGGCGTGCGGGCCCCTGTCTCCCCTGCGGGTCCGCTGCCCGGACCTGCCTGCCAGACGACGACGGCGACCGTCACGGCGGCTGCCGCGGTGAGGACCGCCCCGGTCACGAGGGCGCCGCGTGAGAGCGACATCGGTCAGAAACCTCCGGTATGAGAAGGGAAGCGGCCAAGAGCGAAGCGGTGGGCTGCGTCCCTCCATGGCTCGGAGGGAAACGCCGCGGCAGGCGGAACGCCAAGACGGGCAGGTCGCCGAAGCGAACGAAACGCCGGGACGGGCGGAACGACGGGACGGGCGGAACGACGGGACGGGCGGAACGACGAAGGAGGAGACGCCGGAGAAGCGCCGGAGCGAGCGAAACGCCGACGATCTCCTTGGAACGCGGCCGCCGAGCCGTTTGGATACATCCCAACGGCCCATCGGACGTTCCGAAACTCTCCCGTCCGGGTGAAGTTCGCGTATCCGTCGTAGGACTGTTGCCCGGCCTCGATAGCTTTGAGGCCCATTCGTCTCTCTCTTCACCCTGTCTCCGCCTGGTCTCACCCGTCCCACCGACTCCAGGTGTGCAGAACCCGTTGACCCGAGGAGCACCACGCTGTCCAGGTCCAGCGAGTCCCACGCCGGCCTCCCGGAGCGACCGCGGCAACCGGCCATCCGGACGGCCCTGCCCGTTCAGCATCCCGGACAGGCGAAGCCGACCCCGGGCACCGCGCCCGCCCCGAACCACCTCCCCGGCCTCCACCGCTTCCCCGGTCTCGCCCGCTTCAACGCCCTGCCGCCCGCCGACGCCGAAGCCGCCCTCCTCACCTGCTGCGGCAGCCGTCGCTGGGCGCTGCGGCTGGCCGCCCACCGCCCCTACCCCGATCCGGGCGCGCTGCTGGCCGCCGCCGAGGAGGCGGGGTACGACATGTCCCCGGCGGACCTCGCCGAGGCGCTCGCCGCCGAGACCGCGCCGGGGCTGAGCGACACCGCCCCGCGCTCCGCCCATCTGGCACTGCGCGCCGCACACGCGGCGTACGAGAGCCGCTTCGGGCATGTCTTCGTCATCTGCCTGGACGCGTTCGATCCCGCCGAGCATCCGGACCAGGTGCTCGCCGGGATCCGGGCCAGGCTGGGCCACGACCCCGACCAGGAGCGGGTCACCACGGCCGACGAGATGCGGCGACTCGCCCGGGGCCGCCTCATCGGTCTGATATCGGATTCATAACGGAACGGGGCGGTCGGCCGTGCCGAGACGTCCCGTTCTAGCCCGTCCGTGGCCGTTTGATTGCCACTTTGATCACACCACAGGCCCCGACGCAGGCGAACCGACAAACCGTCGCTACGATGGCCGGGGCCGGTGGACCGTACCCGGCCGGGTCAGACCGACAGTCAAGCCGGCCGGCCCCGATCCCCGCTCCCGGAGGGTTTTTCCGTGCCGGCTGGAACGCTGTACCGCGGCCGGGAAGGCATGTGGTCGTGGGTGGCTCATCGAGTCACCGGTGTCCTCATCTTCTTCTTCCTGTTCGTACACGTCCTGGACACCGCTCTCGTCCGTGTGTCCCCCGAGGCGTACGACGATGTCGTGGCCACATACAAGACGCCGATCGTGGCGCTGCTCGAATACGGCCTCGTGGCCGCCATCCTCTTCCACGCGCTCAACGGTCTGCGTATCGTCGCCGTGGACTTCTGGGCCAAGGGCCCCCGCTACCAGAAGCAGATGCTCTGGTCCGTCGTGGGCATCTGGATCGTGCTGATGGTCGGGGCCCTGTACCCGGTCCTCGGTCACGCCGTACGCGAAGTCTTCGGGAGCTGAGGCCCATGTCCACCGAGTCCTCCGCCGCGATCGGCTCCGTCGAGGGCGTCAGCCTCTACGACGTCGACAACCCGGCCCCGGTCATCGAGCCGCCGCGCAAGCGCACCGGCAAGACCCCCAAGGGTTCGCGCACCAACTTCGAGATGTACGCCTGGCTCTTCATGCGCCTGTCGGGCATCGTCCTGGTCGTCCTGGTCCTGGGCCACCTGCTGATCCAGTTGGTGCTGGACGGCGGCGTCACCAAGATCGGCTTCGCCTTCGTGGCGGGCCGCTGGGCCTCGCCGTTCTGGCAGATCTGGGACCTGGGGATGCTGTGGCTGGCCATGCTGCACGGCGCCAACGGCCTCCGTACGGTCATCAACGACTACGCCGAACGGGACAACACCCGCTTCTGGCTGAAGATGCTCCTGTACACCGCCACGGTGTTCACCGTCCTGCTGGGCACGCTGGTGATCTTCACCTTCGACCCGAACATCCGCTAGGCGCGCCGGGCCAGAGGGACCAGAGGAAATCATGCAGATCCACAAGTACGACACCGTCATCGTCGGCGCCGGCGGCGCCGGCATGCGCGCGGCCATCGAGTCCACGAAGCGCAGCCGTACCGCCGTGCTCACCAAGCTCTACCCCACCCGCTCCCACACGGGCGCCGCGCAGGGCGGCATGGCCGCCGCGCTGGCCAACGTGGAGGAGGACAACTGGGAGTGGCACACCTTCGACACGATCAAGGGCGGCGACTACCTGGTCGACCAGGACGCCGCCGAGATCCTGGCGAAGGAGGCCATCGACTCCGTCCTCGACCTGGAGAAGATGGGCCTGCCGTTCAACCGCACGCCCGAGGGCCGCATCGACCAGCGTCGCTTCGGCGGCCACAGCCGTAACCACGGCGAGGCCCCGGTCCGCCGGTCCTGCTACGCCTCGGACCGCACCGGCCACATGATCCTCCAGACGCTGTACCAGAACTGCGTCAAGGAGGGTGTGGAGTTCTTCAACGAGTTCTACGTCCTCGACCTGCTGCTCCAGGACGTCGATGGAGTCAAGAAGTCCGCGGGCGTCGTCGCGTACGACCTGGCGACCGGCGAGATCCACGTCTTCCAGGCGAAGTCGATCATCTTCGCCTCCGGCGGCACCGGCAAGTTCTTCAAGGTGACGTCGAACGCGCACACCCTGACCGGTGACGGCCAGGCCGCCGCGTGGCGCCGCGGTCTGCCGCTGGAGGACATGGAGTTCTTCCAGTTCCACCCGACGGGCATCTGGCGCATGGGCATCCTGCTGACGGAGGGCGCCCGCGGTGAGGGCGGCATCCTCCGCAACAAGGACGGCGAGCGCTTCATGGAGAAGTACGCGCCGGTCATGAAGGACCTCGCGTCCCGTGACGTCGTCTCCCGCTCCATCTACACGGAGATCCGTGAGGGCCGCGGCTGCGGTCCCGAGGGCGACCACGTCTACCTCGACCTCACGCACCTGCCGCCGGAGCAGCTGGACGCCAAGCTCCCGGACATCACCGAGTTCGCGCGCACGTACCTCGGCATCGAGCCCTACACGGACCCGATCCCGATCCAGCCGACCGCGCACTACGCCATGGGCGGCATCCCGACCAACGTCGAGGGCGAGGTGCTGGCCGACAACACCACCGTCGTCCCGGGCCTGTACGCCGCCGGCGAGGTCGCGTGCGTGTCCGTGCACGGCGCCAACCGCCTGGGCACCAACTCGCTGCTCGACATCAACGTGTTCGGCCGTCGCGCCGGCATCGGCGCCGCCGAGTACGCCGCCAAGAGCGACTTCGTGCCGCTCCCGGAGAACCCGGCGCAGCAGGTCGAGGAGCAGATCGAGCGGCTGCGCAACTCGACGGGCTCCGAGCGGGTCGCCGCGCTCCGTCAGGAGCTGCAGGAGTGCATGGACGCCAACGTGATGGTGTTCCGGACCGAGCAGACCATCAAGGCGGCCGTCGACAAGATCGCCGAGCTGCGCAGGCGGTACCTCGACGTGTCGATCCAGGACAAGGGCAAGCGGTTCAACACCGATCTCCTGGAGGCCGTCGAGCTGGGCAATCTGCTCGACCTGGCCGAGGTCATGGCAGTCTCCGCGCTGGCCCGCAAGGAGTCCCGCGGCGGTCACTACCGCGAGGACTACCCGAACCGCGACGACGTCAACTTCATGCGCCACACCATGGCGTACCGCGAGGTCGCCGACGACGGCACCGAGTCGATCCGGCTCGACTACAAGCCGGTCGTCCAGACCCGCTACCAGCCGATGGAGCGTAAGTACTGATGGCAACCCCGACTCTGGACAAGGTCGAGGCGCAGTCCGCCGCCTCGCCGTACATCACGGCGACCTTCCGGATCCGCCGCTTCAACCCCGAGGTCTCCGAAGAAGCCTGGTGGGAGGACTTCCAGGTCACGATCGACCCGAAGGAGCGTGTGCTCGACGCGCTCCACAAGATCAAGTGGGACCTGGACGGCACGCTGACGTTCCGCCGCTCCTGCGCCCACGGCATCTGCGGCTCCGACGCGATGCGGATCAACGGCAAGAACAGGCTCGCCTGCAAGACGCTGATCAAGGACATCGCCCCGGAGAAGCCGATCACGATCGAGGCCATCAAGGGCCTCACGGTCCTCAAGGACCTCGTGGTCGACATGGAGCCGTTCTTCCAGGCGTACCGCGACGTCATGCCCTTCCTCATCACCAAGGGGAACGAGCCGACGCGCGAGCGCCTGCAGTCCGCCGAGGACCGCGAGCGCTTCGACGACACCACCAAGTGCATCCTGTGCGCCGCGTGCACGTCCTCGTGCCCGGTGTTCTGGAACGACGGCCAGTACTTCGGCCCGGCGGCGATCGTCAACGCGCACCGCTTCATCTTCGACTCGCGTGACGAGGGCGGCGAGCAGCGTCTGGAGATCCTCAACGACCGTGACGGCGTGTGGCGTTGCCGCACCACGTTCAACTGCACGGACGCCTGCCCGCGCGGCATCGAGGTCACCAAGGCGATCCAGGAGGTCAAGCGGGCGCTGATCACGCGCCGCTTCTGAGCAGCAGCTCACGGCACCGCCGTCTCCCACGGCCCCGCCCCGCGCCGAGTGCGCGGGGCGGGGCCGTTCGCCGTCCGGCCGCAGCAACGCGTACGGAGCCGTCCGGCCCGCCCCTTTCCCGGCCGCGCGACAACCATGACCCGCAGGGGAGCCACGACCCGCGCGAGAAGCCATGGCCCGCACGAGGAGCTGTGACCCGCACAGTTCCATCACGATTCCGGCACTTCTGGTGCAACGGATTCCGGCCAGGACATAGGGTGTTTTCTCACGCCAGCATCCTTTGGGGGGATCACGCATGTCCCAGGGCTTCCCGCCACCCGGCCCGCAGCCGCATCAGCCTCCGCAGCCTCCGCAGTGGGGTGGCCAGCCCCCGCAGCAGCAGCCGTTCCAGCAGCAGCCCTACCCGCAGGGGCCGGGATGGGGCGCTCCGGTGCCGCCGCCGAAGCGGCGCCGGACCGGGCTCATCGTCACCCTGTCCGTGCTCGGCGGCCTGGTGCTGCTCGGCGGGTGCGGGGCCCTGGTCGTGTCCGTGGTGAGTAACGTTCCGGCCGTGCAGGAGAGCAGTTCCTCAGGGGAGTCGTCGCAGGACGAGGCACCCGGGAAGGACGCACCGGCGAAGGACGACGCCTCCGGGAAGAAGCCCGGCGAGGAGAAGCCCGCCGGGAAGGAGGACGACGCGAAGGCCGATGCCGCGGCGGACGTGAAGCTGTCCACGTGCGAGGTCAACGATCTGACCAAGTGGCCGTCCGTCGACGTGGAGATCGTGAACCACAGCGACGTGAAGTCGAACTACATCGTGACCGTGGAGTTCCTGGACAAGTCCGGTACGCGGGTGGCCGAGGGGATGGCCGCGGCGAACAACCTGGCCCCGGGACAGAAGTCGACGCAGAAGGCTCAGGGACTGGGCGACTCCCCGGCGGACACGAAGTGCAAGGTGACGGATGTGACCCGGTACCCGTCGGTCGGGTGACGGCGGCTCAGCCGATGTCCCACCGATCGTGCCCGGAACCGGTCGTGTCCGAAGCCGGTCGCACCCGGTCGGCGGGTCCGATCGGACCGTCCGGTCGATGGTGTCCGGCGGGAACCGGTCGTGCTCGAACAGGTCCCGCGGATGCGGGACCGACTGCTGCGCGCTTCCGGTCCGGGCGGTACGGTCGTGCGGAACGGACACCGGTGTGCCGTTGCCGGCGCGACAGAGCCCGGGGCACAAGCTTGATCGAGAGCGGGGAACGTTGAGCGATCCGAATCCGCACGCGGACAACTCGTACCAGTGGGGCCCTCCCCAGCCGGGCGGGCAGGGGAACGGGCCCGCCGGCGGGGGCGCTCCGGCCTACGGGTACCCGCAGCCGCTGCCCGAATCGGCCGCGCAGCCCGGCCCCGCCTACGGCTACCCCCCGGGGCCCGCGGCCCAGCCGATGGTGCCCGGTCACGGCCATCCGCAGCCGGGCGCGCCGGCGGCGGGCGCCCCGTTGCTGGCGCTCGGGGACATCACCATCGTGAACGACCAGATCATCACACCGGTCGGCACCATGCCGCTCAAGGGCGCGGTGTGGTCCGCGACGGACCTGTCGCACACCGAGGAGCGGATCCCCACGGTCGCGATCGTGCTGGCGATCGTCTTCGCCCTGCTCTGCCTGGTCGGTCTGCTCTTTCTCCTGATGAAGGAGAAGAAGACGACGGGCTTCATCCAGGTCTCGGTGACCAGCGGCGGGAAGCACCACTCGACGATGATCCCCGCGACCGGTCCGGAGACCTTCCCGTGGGTGATGGGTCAGCTCAACTCGGCCCGGGCGATGAGCGCCTGACCTTCCGCCAGGGAGGCGCGGCGCTTCCGGCGTACCGCGTACGGCCCCACCGTCACGCCGCCACCCCGCGGCGACGGGGGCAGGGGCGGCACCTGTACGGGTTCCCGGCAGCCGTGCGGATCCCGGGTACCGCACGGCGCCCGGGATCCGCACGGTCCCCGGAACCACGGACCGACCGGGGCGGATACGCTCGGGGCTGTGGTGAAGGAAGCGAAGGACGTGCAGGAGACCGAGGCGTCCCAGGGCAAGGACGCCAGGGCCCCCAAGAGCGAGCAGACCCGCACGCTCATCCTCGAAACCGCGCTCCGGCTCTTCCAGGAGCGTGGTTACGACAAGACGACGATGCGGGCCATCGCCCAGGAGGCCGGAGTCTCCGTCGGCAACGCCTACTACTACTTCACGAACAAGGAACACCTCGTCCAGGGCTTCTACGACCGGCTCGCCGCCGAGCACGAGGCGGCGGTGCGGCCGGTCCTGAACGGCGACGAGGACCTCGCGGTGCGGATGCGCGGGGTCCTGCTCACCTGGCTGGACGTGGCGGAGCCTTACCACCGGTTCGCCGCTCAGTTCTTCAAGAACGCTGCCGACCCGGAGAGTCCGCTCAGCCCGTTCGCGGCGGACTCGGTCGCGGCCCGGGAGGCCGCGATCTCCATCCACCGGCGCTGCCTGGCCGGTTCCGACACCAAGGCCGACCCCGAACTGGCCGAGGTGTTGCCGCAGTTGATGTGGCTGATGCAGATGGGCCTGGTGCTGTACTGGGTGTACGACCGCACGGAGCACACCGAGCGCAGCCGTCGTCTGGTCGAGCGCGCCGCCCCGATCGCCGCACGGGCCATCGCCCTGTCACGGTTCCGGGCGCTGAGGCCGCTGGTGCGGCAGATCCACGAGGTGCTGGTGGAGTTCCTGCCGGGCGCCGCGAAGCGCCAGGGTGTGTTCCGAAAGTAGCGTCGTCCGCCCGAAGGGCGGGGCCCGCGCCGTCCGGTGCGGCGGTCCGGGGCGGGGTGGGCACGGGGACTGCGGCGGCGCCGGGAGGCGGCGCCGGTCGGGGCCCCGTCCGCGCGTCACCGCCCGGGGGCCCTGGCCGTGACCAGCAGCCCGGCGAGCAGGCTCGCGACCAGGATGAGCCCGGCCGCCCGCCGGAGGGCACGCCCACCCGCACCGCCCGTCAGATCCGCCGCAGCTCCCACAGCCGCCAGATGCCGGTGCCGTTCGAGAGGTACTGCGAGCCGGAGACCGTGGTCTTGCTCAGGACGTAGTCCTTCTTCTGCCACAGCGGCACCAGCGGCACGTCCTCGCCGACCACCGCCTGGAGCTTCTTGTAGTCCGAGGAGGTGCGGCCGCGGTCGCTGTACCGGAGCGTGGACGCGATCAGGGAGTCGACCTTCTTGCTGGAGTAGCCGTTGTGGAGGCTGTTCTCGCTGCCGACGAGCGGCTGGCTGAACGTGTCGGGGTCCGGGTAGTCGGGGAACCAGCCGATGGCGTACGCGTCGTACTTGCCGGTCGGGTAATCCTTCAGGAACTGCTGCCAGTCGACGGCCTTGAGGGTGACCTTGAACATCCCCTCCTTCTCCAACTGGCGGCGGATCTCGGCGCCCTCCTTGACGTACGCCCCGTCGCCGCTGCCGTAGGCGAAAGTGATCTTCACAGGGGTCTGCACACCGGCCTCCTGCAGCAGCTTCTTGGCGCGCTCGGAGTCGGGAGAGGGATAGGCGTCGAAGAACGGCGTGCTGTGCCCGATGACGCCCTGCGGGATCAGCGAGTAGAGCGGCTCGACGGTGCCCTCGTAGACGTCGGTCACCAGCGGCCCGCGGTCGAGGACCGAAGCGACCGCCTGCCGGACCCTCTTGTCGGCGAACGGCGAGTCGGGGCGGACGTTGAAGACGAGGTTGCGGATATCGGCGCTGTCCGCCTCGGTGATGCGCAGATCGGGGTCGCCCGGGTTGAGCGCGGCGAGCGCGGCCGGCGGTAGCTGACGATGCGTCACTTCGAGCTTGCCGGACTTCCATGCCGCCAGGAGCTCCTCCGACTCCTTGTAGTAGCGCACGGCGACCGGGACACCGGACTTCGCCACCGCGCCCTTGTAGTGCGGGTTGGGAACGAACTCGGCCAGCTTGCCCGGCTGGTACGACTTCAGCAGGTACGGGCCGGAGCCGTCGACGGTGTTCCCGGCCCGGAGCTTGTCCGACGGGTACGACTCGCGGTCGACGATCGAACCGGCTCCCGTGGCCAGCTTCTGCGGGAACGTCGCGTCGCGCGAGGAGAGGTTGAAGGTGATGGTGCGGCCCTCGGTCACCACGTTCTTCAGGGTCGGGAACAGCACCCACGGACCGGTTTCCGTCTTGATTTTGATCATGCGGTCGATGGAGAACTTGACATCGGCGGCGGTGATCTGGCGCCCGTTCGAGAAGTGCAGGTCGTCCCGGAGCTTGCACTGGTACGTCTGGAGTTTCTGGCCGATGAACTGGCAGCTCTCGGCGGCATCGGGCTCGGGAACGGTCCCGCCCGGCTTGAACGTCAGCAGGGACTGGTAGACGTTGCTGTACATCGCCCAGGAACCGACGTCGTACGCACCGGCCGGATCGAGCGAGGTCACCGCGTCCGTGGTACCGACGAGGATCGGATCGCGCTTCACCTCGTCGGAGGGGAGCAGTTGCCAGGCAGTGACGCCTGCGATGACCAAAACCGCGAGAATCGCGAGAATCCGTACCCGGACCGACCGCATGGACGTGTTCTCCCTATTACCAGCCCCACCTTGGTGTCGCGCGCAGACACGCGGGCCACCGCAATGCTCGCGCTCACCCAATCACACGAATTTCACATCTGGAAGACCAAAACTGGGACTCATAGCCTTTTGTTCGGCACTTGAAACCTTGGGCCTTCAACAGTGTCTGTAACAAGACAACGACGGAGCGTCAGATCTGTCGCGAAGCCAGTTCCACGACGGTGATGTCGGAGGGCGCGCCCACCCGTACCGGCGGCCCCCAGGCGCCCGCCCCGCGCGTGACGTACAGCTGGGTGTCCCCGTACCGTTCGAGTCCCGCGACGGTGGGATTGGCGAGTCCGGCGACCAGGTTGCCCGGCCAGAGTTGCCCGCCGTGGGTGTGTCCGGACAACTGGAGGTCCACGCCCCAGGCCACGGCGTCGTCGATGACGACGGGCTGGTGGGCGAGGAGGACGGAGGCGCGTGCGGGGTCGCGGTCGCCGAGCGCGGCGTGGAAGTCCGGGCCCTGCCCCTCGCTCTCCCCGGCGATGTCGTTGACACCGGCGAGGTCGAATCCGTCGATCTCGACCCGGGCGTTCTCCAGCGGGTGGAGGCCCAGTTCCCTCACGTGGTCGACCCATGGGGCGGCACCGGAGTAGTACTCGTGGTTCCCGGTGACGAAGAAGCTCCCCCGGCGGGCGTCCAGCCCGGCGAGCGGTTCCGCCGCCGGACCGAGGTCGTCGACGGTCCCGTCCACCAGGTCGCCCACGACCGCGACCAGATCCGGCTGGGTCCGGTTGATCGTGTCGACGATCCGCTGGGTGTGGGCGGCGCCGAGGATCGGCCCGAGGTGGATGTCGCTGACGACGGCGATCCGGAAGCCGTGCGCGGAGCGCGGCAGCCTGGCGAGCGGGACGGTGACCCGCTCGACCCGCGGCCCGCGCAGCACGCCGTACGTGCCGTGCCCGACCGTGCCGAGCCCGGCGACGGCGGCGGCGCCCCCGACCGCCCGCGCGACGAACCGGCGACGGGTGAGAGCGGAGGCTGCGGTGCCGGCGCCGGAAGCGGTGTGGCGGTCGGGCTCGATGCCGGGACCGGTGCCGGTCGTCCCGGCGCCGGACCCCGTGCCGTTCCCGGCGTCGGCCGCGAGCCCGGCGGCGACGGATCCGGAATCGGCGGACGCGGATCCGGAATCGACTCGCACGGCTTCGGAGTCGGCTGCACGGAAGCCGCCGTCACCGGCACCCACCACGACGGCCGAGGGCTCCGGCCCGGCTGAGGAAGCCTCAGCCGCCGAGGCACCTTCCGCGTCCGTGGCCCCGCCCCGCGAGACCCCGCCCCGCGAGACCCCGCCCCGCGCGCGCCCCTCCGGTCGACATCGCAGGGACGGGGCCGGCATGGGCATCTCCCCGTGCCGGGCGTGCCCGTCCGGTCGTTCCCGTACGGTCTCCCCTTCTCCCCGTACGGCGTCCCGGCGCGCGAGCACCCGTCGCAGCACCGGCCGTACCACCTCGCCCACCAACAGCGCGAGGGTCAGGTAGAGCACCGCCGCCAGCCACAGATAGCCCGGCCAGGCCAGCGCCTGCTGGAGCCGGAAGGGCGCACCGGCGCGGCCGGCGACCAGGGCGCCGATGCTCAGCAGCGGCAGCAGGTACGCCGCCACCGTGCCTGCCCGGCGCCAGGCACTGCCCTTGGCCGTCGTGTCGCCGACGAAGCGCTGCCAGAGGTAGCGGTGCACGCAGGCCAGCAGCGTGAGCACCACGAGCACCACCAGCGCGAGACCCGCAACGGCCATGTACGTCTCCCCCGCCGCTCGTCCGTCCGGTTATCGACGCTCGCGGCGCAGGGCCCTGAGACCTCGGAACCCGATCACCCCGACTGCCGTCCCCAGGAGAAAGGACGTGATGGCGAGCAGCAGGTGCACCCAGAAGTAGCCGGTCGGGTCACCCGCGTCGTCGAAGGCGAGCCCGCTGGCGTCCTTCGCCAGATTCTTGACGAAAGTGATCCAGATGACCCAGCTCCACACCCCGAAGGCGAGCAGGAACCAGGAGACGGGACGGCTGAGCTTCATGGACCCAGTATGTCCGCCACCCTGCGGCGAGGTCGCCCGGGGTGGGCTGTCCCGGCGTCGCCCACGGCGGGTCAAGCCGTCCGTGCCCATGTTCATATCTTCACCCTGTACGTTTCCGACCGTGCCTGCACTGAAGAAGATCGTGCTGACGGTCGCATCTGCCGCCATGTTGTCCGCCTTTGCCATCAGTCCGGCGTCGGCGGCCGACAAGGACGCCTCCGACAAAGAGCCGAAGCCGCCCTCCGACATGTCGCAGGTCGGGGGCGAGCTGCTGAGTCGGGCCGGTACGCAGGTCAAGCTGGGGGCCGGGGCCCCGGTCCTGCCCAAGGGCCTCACGGGCAGGTCGTGGATCGTCGCCGACGCGGAGAACGGCGACGTGCTCGCCGCGCACAACGCGCACTGGCCGCTGCCGCCCGCCTCCACGCTGAAGATGCTCTTCGCGGACACCGTGCTGCCCAAGCTCCAGCCGAAGACCCGGACGTACACGGTGCGGCCCGAGGACCTCGCCGATCTCGGCGAGGGGAGCAGCCTGGTCGGGGTGAAGGAGAATCTCACCTACACGGTCCACGACCTGTGGCTCGGGGTGTTCCTGCGGTCGGGCAACGACGCCGTGCACGCGCTGGCCTCGATGTACGGGGGCGTCCCCCGGACGGTCGCCGACATGCAGACGCACGCCGAGGAGCTGCAGGCGCTCGACACGAAGGTGGTGTCGCCCGACGGGTACGACGCACCCGAGCAGGTCTCCAGCGCGTACGACCTGACGCTGATCGCCCGCAGCGGGCTCCAGAAGGCGGACTTCCGGGAGTACTGCTCGACGGCCGAGGCCGACTTCCCCGGCGCGAAGAAGAAGAACGGGGAGCGCGAGACCTTCGCGATCCAGAACACCAACCGGCTGCTCACCGGCGCGGACGGGGTCGACCCGTACAAGGGCATCGCGGGCGTCAAGAACGGTTACACCACCCACGCGGGCAACACCTTCACCGGAGTCGCCGAGCGCGACGGCAAGGTGCTGCTCGTCACCGTCATGAACCCGTCGTCCAAGGAGCAGCACGCCGTCTACAAGGAAGCCGCGAGCCTCCTCGACTGGGGCTTCGAGGCCGACGGCAAGGTGACCCCGGTCGGCGAGCTGGTGCCGCCGAAGTCCGCCGGGACCGGTACGGAGAACGACACCGGCAGCGGGACGGGTAAGGGCCCCACGGCCGCGAACGGGACGGGCGACGGCCGCGGCGGCTCCACGCACGCCGCCGGGACCGCGACCTCCGGCGACGGCGGCGGGAGTGGTGCCGGGATCGCGCTGGGGATCGCCTCGGGCGCCGTGGTGCTGGTGGGCGGAGGGGCGTTCCTGATCAACCGGCGCTGGCCGCTGCCGGACCTGGTGCGCCGCCGTTCCCGTCACTGACGGGCCCGGCGTTCCCTCCGCCGTCCTCACCGGCTTTCCCTCCGCCGTCCTCACCGTCTTTCCCTCCGTCGTCCTCACCGGCTTTCTCTCCGTTGCTCGGCGTCGCCGTCCAGGCGGCGCAGAACAACAGCAGCCTCGCGGTGAAGTTGAGCCACAGCAGGAGTGCCACCGGCACCCCGAAGGCGCCGTACATGCTCTTCGAGGCGACGCCCTTGATGTAGCTGCCGAGCAGCAGTTTGAGCAGCTCGAAGCCGACGGCGCCGATCACCCCGGCGACCAGCAGCCTGCGGCGCGGCGGCTCGACGCCGGGCAGCAGCGTCAACAGGTAGAGCAGCAGCAGGAAGTCGGCGAGGACCGCCACCAGCAGGGTGGCCACCTGAAGCACCACGGCGCCCGCGCCCTGGTTCGGGATGCCCAGCACGCCCGCGGTCCAGCCGACGGCGACGGAACCGGCCGAGGAGACCACGAGCGTGGCGAGCGCCGCCCCGCCCAGCCCCAGCAGCAGCCCCGCGTCCTTGAGCTTGCGGACGACGGGGTTGCCCGTGTCGACGTCGTCGATGCCCCATACGGCGCGCAGGCAGTCCCGCATGGCACCGATCCAGCCGATGCCGGTGAACAGCAGCACCGCACCGGCAACCCCTCCGACCGTCCCGGCATGGGCCACCAGATCGCCGATGCCGAGCTGCTCGGAGATGCCCGGCACCTGCTCGGCGAGCACGTTCTCGATCCGGTGCAGCTGCTTCTCGGTGAGCAGCGCGGCCCCGATCGCCGCGCCGAGCGCGATCAGCGGAAACAGCGCCAGGAAGCTGATGAACGTGATCGCCGCCGCGAGCCTGGTCCAGTGGACCCGTTCCAGCGTCTCGTAGGAGCGCCAGGCGTGAGTCTTCATCAGCCGGGAGACGATCGGCCCGACGACGGGGAGCTTCTTCAGCCAGTCCATGACATACGACTACCTGTCCGGACACCGAAACCCGAAACCCTCCTGACCGGCGAACGAGTTGAAACGCATCGAAACATATTGAATCGCCCATATAGGTGAGCACATTGATAAATCCCTCGAATGGGTTTTCTCAGGCGATACGGTCACCGTCATGTCCGTCGACACCGTGTCCCTGACCGGCTGGGGCCGTACCGCCCCGACGACCGCCCTGCGCTTCCGCCCGCGCTCCTACGAGGAGGCGGCGGCGACGGTCCGCGGCTGCGGGCCACGCGGCTCCATCGCCCGGGGGTTCGGCCGGGCCCACGGCGACGCGGCGCAGAACGGCGGCGGCTCCGTGCTCGACATGACCGCGCTGAACCGTATCCGCACCATCGACGCCGGGGCGGGTCTGGTGGTCTGCGACGCCGGCGTCAGCCTGCACCGGCTGATGGAGGTCCTGCTGCCGCTCGGCTGGTTCCCGCCGGTCGCACCGGCCACCCGCCGGATCACCGTCGGCGGCGCGATCGGCTCCGACGTCCACGGACCGGGCCACCACGTCTCCGGCTCCTTCAGCCGACACGTGCGGGAACTGGAGCTGCTGACCGCCGACGGCCGGATCCGTACGGTCCTGCCCGGCACCGCCCTCTTCGACGCGACCGCGGGCGGGCTGGGGCTGACGGGGGTGATCCTCTCGGCCACGCTCCGGCTGCACCGCGTCGGCAGCGCGTGGATGACGGTCGACACCGAGCGGGCCGTCGACCTGGACGACCTGCTCGCCAGGCTCTCCGCCGGGGACCACCGCTACCGCTACTCGTCCGCCTGGATCGACCTCCAGGCCCAGGGCCGGTCGACGGGACGTTCCGTACTCACCCGAGGGGAGCATGCGCCCCCGTACGTGCTCCCGGCGGGCGCCCGGCGCGCACCCCTCGCGTTCCGCCCGGGCCGACTGCCCGCCGCCCCCGCCCCCGTACCGGCGGGACCGCTCGGCCGCGCCTCCGTGGCGCTCCTCAACGAACTCCGGTACCGCCGGGCACCGTTCTACCGGATCGGCGAACTCCAGCGGCTGTCCACGTTCTTCCACCCCATGGACGGGCCCGCGCACGGCCACCGCCTCGACTTCCTCGGTCTTCCCGACCGCCTCGACCGTCTGCACGGCCGCGCCGGATTCGTCCGGTACCAGTTCGTCGTCGGCCACGGGCAGGAGGAGGCGCTGCGCCGGATCGTGCGCCGGATCTCGGGGCGCCGCTGCGCCTCGCCCCTCGCGGTGCTGAAGCGGCTCGGCACGGGCGACCCGGGCTGGCTCTCGTTCCCGATGCCCGGATGGGCGCTCGCCCTCGACCTGCCCGCCGCCCTGCCGGGTCTGGGCCGGTTCCTGGACTCGCTGGACGAGGAGGTGGCGCAGGCCGGTGGTCGGGTGTGTCTGGCGAAGGACGCGCGGCTGCGGCCGGAGATGCTCGCCGCCATGTACCCGAGGCTGGACGAATTCCGGTCGCTGCGCGCGGAACTGGATCCGGAGGGAGCGTTCCGCTCGGACCTGTCGCGGCGCCTGTCGCTCTGACGGGGCCGCCTGCCCGGGACCACCGACTGCGCGCCGCCCCGCGTCTCTTCCCCGCGTCTCACCTCTCCTCCCCGCGTCTCACCTCTCCTCCCCCGTCTCCCGCGCTTCCGTCTCCCACGCCGTCCGTCCCCCACGCCGTCCGTCCCCAAGCCCCCGTCCCTCTCCCGTCAGCAAGGAGTGTTCCGTGAAGGACGCATTCGGTGCTCCGCAGTCCCTGCTCGTGCTCGGCGGTACGTCGAGCATCGCCCTCGCCACCGCGCGCCGGCTGATCGCCGGGCGCACCCGTACCGTCCGGCTGGCCGGGCGCCCCTCCCCCGCTCTCGAATCGGCCGCCGACGAGCTGCGCGCGTGCGGCGCCGACGTCGGTACGGTCGACTTCGACGCCCTCGCCCCCGAGACCCACGAAACGGTTCTCGGGAAGGTCTTCGCCGAGGGCGACATCGACGTCGTGCTCCTCGCCTTCGGCATCGCGGGCGACCAGGAACGGGACGAGGAGGAGCCGCTGGGCGCGGTCCGGGTCGCCCAGACCAACTACACGGGAGCCGTCTCCGCCGGGCTGGTGTGCGCCGGCAGGCTCCAGGCGCAAGGGCACGGCTCGCTCGTGGTGCTGTCCTCGGTGGCCGGCGAGCGAGCCCGCCGCGCGGACTTCATCTACGGGTCCAGCAAGGCGGGCCTGGACACGTTCGCCCAGGGCCTGGGGGAAGCGCTGCGCGGCACGGGGGTACACGTGATGGTCGTGCGCCCCGGTGTCGTACGGCCGGAAGCGGCATCCACCGAGCCCGCGACACCGCGCCCCACGACACCGCGGCCCCCGACCTCACGCACCACGGCGGCACAAACCGTTCCGTCACGGTCCGTGGCATCACGGTCCGTGGCATCACGGTCCGTAGCATCACCACTCACGGCCTCACGGTTCGCGGAGTACGGGCATGCCGCGTCCCGGATCGCCTCGGCGCCGCTGGAGGCACCCGCTCTCGTGACCACGCCGGACGCGGTCGCGAGGGCGATCGTGACGGGGCTGCGGCGACGCTCGGGGACGGTGTGGGTGCCCGGGGCGCTGCGCATGGTGATGTCGGCGCTGCGGCATGTGCCGCGCCCGCTGTTCCGGCGCCTGCCGGTGTGACGCACACCGGGCCGCTGTTCCGGCCCCTGCCGGTGTGACGCATACCGGGCCGCTGTTCCGGCGCCTGCCGGTGTGACGCATACCGGGCCCGCTGTTCCGCGCCTGCCGGTGCGACTATGTACGCCCCCGGTCCGACGTGCGTCGCGCCCGCCCCGACGGGACCGGGACGGGCGCGTACGGGGGACGGGTCAGGACTGGAGGGAGGGCTCGTCCACGGAGGAGCCGCCCTGCGCGGGCACGGCGGGCGTACCGTCCCCGGCGCCGAACGGAAACTCGTTGATCTTGCGCCACACGCGGTCCGCGCCCTGCTCGTACAGCGCGAACGAACCGCAGGTCCAGGCGGCCTCGTAGTCGGCGAGCTCCTCGTACGCACGGTCCATCGCCTGCTCGGGGATGTCGTGCGCCACGGTCACGTGCGGGTGGTACGGGAACTGGAGCTCGCGCACCAGCGGCCCGGAGGCGTCCCTGACCCGCTTCTGGAGCCACGAGCACGCCGAGGCGCCCTCGACCACCTGAACGAAGACGACCGGCGAGAGAGGCCGGAAGGTGCCCGTCCCGGACAGCCGCATCGGAAAGGGGCGGCCGGCCGTCGCGATCTGGGCGAGGTGCGCCTCGATCGCGGGCAGGTCGGCCGCGGCGGCCTCGGTCGGCGGAAGGAGGGTGACATGGGTGGGAATGCCGTACGCGGCAGGATCCCCGAAGCTCGCGCGCCGCTCCTGGAGCAGACTGCCGTAGGGCTCCGGGACCGCGATCGAAACGCCGAGCGTTACGGTCCCCACGTCGTTCTCCTCAATCCTCGAAGGTCGGTTGTCCTCGATGGTGAACAGCCACTTTTCGGCCATCCACCCGGTGGATTTCCCATCGTCAGTGTGACGCCCGGGGCGACGAAACCACCAGGGTCCTTGGACTCAGTGCTTCGCGGGCAGAAAGCCCATCCGGTCGTACGTTCGGGCCAGGGTCTCGGCCGCCACGGCACGGGCCTTTTCGGCACCCTTGGCCAGGATCGAGTCCAGACTCTCGGGATCGTCCAGGTATTCCTGGGTGCGGGTGCGGAACGGTGTGACGAAGTCGACCATGACCTCGGCGAGGTCGGTCTTGAGCGCACCGTAGCCTTTGCCCTCGTACTTCCGCTCAAGATCCGCGATACCGGCACCGGTGAGCGTGGAGTAGATGGTCAGCAGGTTGCTGACGCCGGGCTTCTCGGCCCGGTCGAAGCGGATGACGGTGTCCGTGTCGGTGACCGCGCTCTTGACCTTCTTGGCGGTGGCCTTCGGCTCGTCGAGAAGGTTGATCAGGCCCTTGGGGGTGGCCGCCGACTTGCTCATCTTCGACGACGGGTCCTGCAGGTCGTAGATCTTCGCCGTCTCCTTGAGGATGTACGGGTCCGGCACGGTGAACGTGTCACCGTAGGTGCCGTTGAACCGCTCGGCGAGATCGCGGGTCAGCTCCAGGTGCTGGCGCTGGTCCTCGCCGACCGGGACCTGGTCGGCCTGGTACAGCAGGATGTCGGCGACCATCAGCATCGGGTACGTGAAGAGTCCGACGGTGGTGCGGTCAGCGCCCTGCTTGGCGGACTTGTCCTTGAACTGCGTCATGCGGGACGCCTCGCCGAAGCCCGTGAGGCAGTTCATGACCCAGCCGAGCTGGGCGTGCTCGGGCACATGGCTCTGGACGAAGAGCGTGCAGCGCTCCGGATCGAGACCGGCGGCAAGGAGCTGAGCGACGGCGAGCCGGGTGTTCGCGCGCAGCTGCGCGGGGTCCTGCGGCACGGTGATCGCGTGCAGGTCCACGACCATGTAGAAGGCGTCGTGGGAGTCCTGCAGCGCCACCCACTGGCGCACCGCGCCGAGGTAGTTGCCGAGGTGGAACGAGCCTGCGGTGGGCTGGATTCCGGAGAGCACGCGGGGACGTTCAGAGGCCATGGGCCCATTGTCTCAGGTGCGGCACGTAACTCCGGCAGCCGGTGGCGCAGCCGTGCGGCGGGGACGGGTACGCGGCCGGGGCGTGCGGTACGGGGCACGGCAGGGGCGTCACGGGGCGGGCGGGCACGCCGTGAATCACTGGTTTCCCCGCCCCGGTTGTGACCGACGATACAAAGTGGGCACCATCTCCCCGCCCATGCCGCACGACGATCGGAGATCCCGTGTCGACCACGGACAACGCCATCGCCTCCGCCGAGGCGCACAGTGCGCACAACTACCACCCGCTGCCCGTCGTCGTCGCCTCGGCGGACGGCGCTTGGATGACCGACGTGGAAGGCCGGCGCTATCTCGACATGCTCGCCGGGTACTCGGCGCTCAACTTCGGTCACGGCAACCGACGCCTGCTCGACGCGGCCAGGGCCCAGTTGGAGAGAGTGACCCTCACCTCGCGCGCCTTCTACCACGACCGGTTCGCCGATTTCTGCGCGCGGCTCGCCGAGCTGTGCGGCATGGAGATGGTCCTGCCGATGAACACCGGGGCGGAGGCCGTGGAGACCGCGGTGAAGACCGCCCGCAAGTGGGGCTACCGGGTGAAGGGCGTCCCGGACGGCATGGCCAAGATCATCGTGGCTTCGAACAACTTCCACGGCCGTACGACGACGATCATCAGCTTCTCCACGGACCCGGAGGCGCGGGAGGACTTCGGCCCGTACACACCGGGGTTCGAGATCATTCCGTACGGGGACCTGACCGCGCTCGCGGAGGCGATGACCGAGAACACGGTGGCGGTGCTGCTGGAGCCGATCCAGGGCGAGGCCGGAGTACTGGTGCCGCCGCCCGGCTACCTCCCCCGGGTGCGCGAGCTGACCCGGGAACGGAACGTGCTGTTCATCGCGGACGAGATCCAGTCGGGCCTGGGCCGGACCGGGAAGACCTTCGCGTGCGAGCACGAGGAGGTGGTGCCGGACATGTACGTGCTCGGCAAGGCTCTGGGCGGGGGCGTGGTCCCGGTGTCGGCGGTGGTCTCCTCCCGGGACGTGCTCGGTGTGTACCGGCCCGGTGAGCACGGCTCGACGTTCGGCGGCAACCCGCTCGCCTGCGCGGTCGCGCTGGAGGTCATCGCGATGCTCAGGACCGGCGAGTACCAGCAGCGGGCGGCCGAACTCGGCGAACACCTCCACCAGGAGTTGAACCTGCTGGTGGGCGGCGGCGCGGTGGAGGAGGTACGGGGACGCGGCCTGTGGGCGGGCGTCGACATCGCCCCGCACCGCGGCACCGGCCGGGAGATCTCCGAGAAGCTGATGGGGCGCGGGGTGCTGGTCAAGGACACCCACGGCTCGACGATCCGCATCGCTCCGCCGCTGGTGATCAGCAAGGAGGACCTGGACTGGGGCCTGGAGCAGATCCGCGGAGTGCTGCGCGGCTGAATCCGGATCCGGGTCGAACGGTCCGGACGTCCGGATCCGAGTCGACCGGATCCGGACGAACGGTCCGGACGAACGGTCCGGACGAACGGGTCCCGGGGGGCGGCCGACCCCGGGACCCGTTCGTCCGACTCCTGGCCGACTTCCGGCCGACTTCCGGCCTGCTTCCGGCCTGCTTCCGGCCTGCTTCCGGCCTGCTTCCGGCCTGCTTCCGGCCTGCTTCCGGCTAGAGGATGACGTGGGGCAGGAAGCGGGCGTACTCGTCCGTCACCAGCCCCTCCGACTCCCGGATGCCGAGGCCCGCCGCCTCGCCCTCGACGACCCACGCCCCGAGTACGACCCGGTTGCCGTCGAAGTCCGGAAGGGAGGCCAACTCCTGGTAGCAGCACGGCTCGTCGCGCAGCACCTCGGGGCTCCCCGGCTCGTGGATCGTGACCCCGGCGCCTTCCCGGCCCAGCAGCGGCTTGGTGACGTAGCCGGCCCCGGCGCCCGTACCGTACGTCGCCAGTTCACGCGGACCGTCGAGGTAGGAGGCGAGCAGGTTCGGGTGGCCCGGGTAGAGCTCCCAGAGGATCGCCAGGAGCGCCTTGTTGGAGAGGAGCATCTTCCAGGCGGGCTCGATCCAGCAGGTGGTGCCGGTGCCGCCGCCGTTGTCGAGGGTGTCCAGGACGTGCGGCCCGAACGTGTCGGTCGCCAGCCACTCCCACGGGTACAGCTTGAAGCAACTGCGGATGAACCCCAGGCGTTCATCCACGAACCGGCCCGTCAGCCGGTCCCAGCCGATCTGTTCCACGGAGAGCGCCTCCGTGTCGAGTCCGGCCTGTTCTGCGGTCTCCCGCAGATAGGCGACCGTCATCAGATCCTCGCCGATCTCGTCGCCCTCGGTGTGCGCGAAGTGCACCGGTCCGGGCGGCAGCAGCGCGGCCTGCCGACGCCACGCCTCGACGAGGCGTTCGTGCAGCGAGTTCCACTGGTCGGCGCCCGGGAAGCGGTCCTCCATCCAGAACCACTGGGCACTCGCGGCCTCCACCAGTGAAGTGGGAGTGTCGGCGTTGTACTCCAGCATCTTCGCCGGCCCGGTTCCGTCGTAGCGCAGATCGAAACGGCCGTAGATGGACGGAAGTTCGTCGCGGCGAAGCCAGGACTCCGCGATCAGGTCCGCCAACCGCAGGTCGGTGATGCCGAGTTCCGCGAACCGGCCCCGCTCCACGATATGCGCGGCGGCGGCCAGGCACATCGTGTGCAGTTCCTCGACGACCTCCTCCAGCGCCTCGACCTCGGGCAGCGAGAAGACGTAGTAGGCGCTCTCGTCCCAGTACGGTCGCAGTGACCCGTCGGGGTGGCGGGTGAGCGGGTAGACCACACCCTGACTCTCGACCGTCTCCTGCCAGCCGGGGCGCGGCTGTGTGGTGCGGCGTTCCATGCCGGTTCAGCCGCCTCCGGTGCCCGAGCAGCCGAAGCCACCGCGTTCGACGGCCGCCTTGTCGAAGCTGCCGCCCTCCACCCTGCCGTTCTTGCTCTTGCCACCGTAGTAGTACGAACCGCCGCCACTTCCACTGCTGCTGTCGCCGCCACCGCCACCGCTCTTGCATTTGTAGCTGGGCAGTTGCTTGTAGGTCAGCGGGTCGACACACCGCTTGTCCGGCTCGGAACCGCAGGAGGTGATCACCGCGGCGAGCATCCCCATGCCGCCGAGCACCACGGTGCTCGACCTCAGCTTGCGTATGGCCATGTTTCCGTCTCCCCCGTCGTATGAATCCAGCCAGTACGGCCGTTCGTCAGATTAAAGCGCGGCCGATCGCGACGGGAAGTGGGGGCACGAGGCCCACACCGGAGACCACTCACGTGCCGGGCGGCACCATGGGAGGCGAGAGACGCGTTCCGGGACGAGACCACCTCGCCGGGCAACCTCGGGGTACGCCATGCCCCAGCGTTCCGGCAACGTCGAATGCCGACTCACCACCCCTCCCCTACCCCAGCAAAACGTGATCGCCAAGCACTCCGGACGGGAGGAGAGAGGCGAATGCCAGGTCCGACGATCCGTCAGAAAGTGATCTCACGCCGACGATCCCCATCGAAGGGGAGCCGCCACCGAGTAGCCTCGAAGCCACAGGGTTTCTCAACTCCGGCTATATGCGTGCAGCAGCAAGGCGCGACCATACCAGCACACAGAAAGGGCTACTTTGACCCTGATATCGCAATTCAAAGAAGTAAGTAAAAACAGCCCTCGCGCCACCTAAACCCGCAGGTCAGGAACTGTGATCCCCGCGCACGCGGGGATGCCCGCTGCGGCCGAGCGTCGCTCGCGCTCAAGCACCAAACTGGTGTCACCGGACTTGGTTGTCATGGTGACGTTTCGGACAACAAGCTGCCCCATCGCCTTCCATGCGATGGGGCAGCTTCGAGTTGGCGCATATGGCGCAAGGTAAGGATCAAGCAGCCTAGACATCTCCGGACTTGACGCCCGACACGAAGGACGCAAAGGCGTCGACGGAAAGGTTTAGCACCACACCGTTCGGGTTCTTCGAGTCACGGACCGGGACGAGGCCGTGAAGGGCAGCGAGGTTGTCAGCGACCTCAATGCAAGCGCCGCCGTTCTCGCTGTACGAGGACTTGAACCAACGGGGGGATTCGGTCGTCACGGGATGCCCTTTCGCAACTGGTTGATCACGGCCACGGATTCCGCTTGGGACAGCGCTTCTGCCTGCAACTGATGGTAGGCCGTCAGCAAGGGCACCACGGCAGGGCTTTCCCGTTTAAGCCGCCCACGCTGCGCGGACTCCGCGTACGAGAGGAGAGCACGGTTCGCCATCGTCAGGATGTACAGCGGCAAGCTGAGTGGGCGACGATCACCCATGGCGAACGGGGCGACTTGGAGCACGCTGTTCGGCAGTGCGGCGAACTCGACCAACCGCTCCAGTTGCGCGTCCATAATGTCCGGACTGCCAACGGGCCTTCTGAGGCAACTCTCGTCGAGTACTACGAACACCAAGGGCGGCGGCGTGCGTTGGAGGGCTGTCTGACGTGTCGCTACGAGGCGTTTCGCTCGTCTCCTTGCTCGGGTGTGATGGCTCCCCGTTCAACCGCACGAGCGGTCAGCGCTGATGCGTACTCCGGTGTCTGGAGTATGCCGGGCATGACACCAACTTCATAAAGTCTGATCTCTGCCGCGCGCGTCTCATGGGTAACGTACTCCGGGAACCCCTCAAGTAGCGACGTCTGCCTCACGGCTCGACTCTGGCGTTCGAGCCTGTCTCCACTGCCGAGCACCCTGTCAGCAGATGCCGCAAACCGGCGAGTTGGAGGGCGGCGACCAGTTTCAACGGCTGAAATGTGCGTCCCTGAGCAGCCCATGCGCTTGCCCAGCTCGTCCTGCGTCCAGCCGCGCTTGTCCCGCAGCATGCGCAAACGCTGCCCGAAAGCCGCACCCGGCGACTCCTCAGGGTCCAACTCCTTGCGATTCATTATCTAGACGTCCAACTCTCTAATCAATTCACGCAAGTTGAAGACAGGCTGACTGTAGGTCACGCTGAGCCGCCTTGGTAGTGGAACCACTACGGAGAGGAGTGGACCGTGTCCGCGAAGAACGGCGCCTCGAACCAACAGGAACCCCCGCACACCCCGGCCCCGGCTCTGGCCTCGACCCCGGCGAGTTCCGCGGTGAGTGGTGCGGAAAGTGGTCCCTGCGTCCCGTCGGCGGCGGGGTCGAGTGGGCCGTCGCCCCCGAGGACGTACGGCCGGCCGACCGACAGAGCGGTTGCGTGCCGAGCTGGCCCGCGCCAACCGTCGTAGCCGTGGTGAGCTGCTGTGACGGGGCCGTCCCTCGCCGGGACGTATGCGGGTGACAGCCGGACGACCGTCCAGCTCGGTGGAGCTCTGGTCGGCTCGCCACGGCTCGCGCTGCGGTGGCTGCGCGGCCAGGCCGTACGGATCACGAACGGGCTGGACCCGAAACCGGGCACCCCGTGGATTCCCCCATACGTGTTACGGCCCGGGCAGCCGCCCCTGCTCGCTCCCACACGCCCGCCTGCAACCGTGCCCGCCTTCGACGCACCGACCGAGCTGCGTGCCTGGGCCGCCGACGACGAACGTCAGACCGTGGCTCTGCAACATCTCGCCGCAGGACGCGAGTTCGAGTTCGTCGCCAGGGACGAGGCGTGCTGGTACGGGCTCACCGCCCGCCCGCTGGTCGTAACGCAGCCCACGCCCGTACCGCGCGCGTTGATCGCCGCGTAGCCCCTCACAGACCCCGCAGAACCCACATACCCCGCCCGGCTACCGAAAGGGAAGCGCACCCATGCCTCTCCTGACGCCGTACGTCGCGTCACGCACCAACCGAACACCCCGTACGCCAGCATGAGTTGACGATCGAGTTCGCTGCGGGCGTGCCCCGGCTCGCGTACCGCAATCCGCGCCCGGGGGACCGGAACCATCACGGGAACCTGTGGGTGCGCATGCACGAATCGACCGGCGGGCGTGTGCAGTACAACTCCATGCATGTGGGCCGCCAACGCGCCTGCATGGAGAAGATGCTGTGCCAGGTCTGCGGCGGGCCGGCCGACCGCAACAAGCAAGGCTGGCTGTTCCTCGACTGGCGCCGCCCCGACTCACCCCCGACCTGGCCCGAACGCTCCATCACCTCCATGCCACCCCTGTGCACCGAACACGCCCACATCTCCCTCCACCAGTGCCCCTTCCTGCGCCGCACCGAGCACGCCGTACTGCGCGTACGCAAACCCCGCCTCCACGGGGTCTCCGGCACCCTCTACCAACTCACCGACACCGGATGGCACACCTCCGACAACGACGTCCTCGCCCCCTACGGCGAGCCCCGTCTCCCCGGCATACTCGCCTCCCGCCTCCACCGCGAACCACGCGACGTCACCGTCACCGAACTCCCATAGCCGGCGGCAGACCCCTTACCGCGCCGCCCCGCACTCCTGGCATGTCACCGCCCCCCTCCGCGACCTGCTGGTGCCACAGGTTCTGGACGGCGAAAGGCACATTCACGAGTACGCGTCCGATCTAAATCGTACGGACCGCCGCGACGAGGCAGCACAGAACAGGTGTGAACCCGCACACGCCGCACTCGCTTTGCCGGACCGGGCCCTGAATCTGACCTGTCTGGATCGAGTTCGGTAGGGTGTTCGTCGGAACGGCTAGGGGGGACTGGTGACGTTCGAAGACGATTGGTCACGCATCAAGTCGCAGGTGCAGGAGCGCCATTCGGAGAACATGCGCCTCAACTCCGCTGGGTCCACGCCTGCGGGCTCCGGTGCCGGAGGCGAAGCCGACCTAGTGGTGCATCAGGACGACTTGGGCGCGGTGGGCAACGAGGCATTCAGAATCCATGGCGAGTTGCGGAAACGCTCCGACATCGCCGGTGCGGGCATGGACAAGGGCGAAGCCGGGACGACTGCCCAGGCGGCGGCGGAGTTGCAGGCGCGGAACTTCAGTGCTGGCGCGGAGTTGTACACGACACTCGAAGCCTGGACTTCGCAGGTCAAGACCGTCCTGCAGATGTGCGCACACATCTCCAACCACTTGGACTACTCGAAGAAGGCACATGCCAAGGACGAGTCGGAGATCGCAGCGAGCCTACGACAGAGGGACGGGTCGGCAGTCCCGGTGTCGGAACTGATGAAGTACGTGAAGTGAGCGCGGAAGCGGGGGCAATGAGCGTTCTCACCTATACGGACCTGATGGAAGCGGACCTGAAGAAGCTGAGTACGGCCGCCGCTGATTGGAAGCTGGCTGCAGGCCGCTTGGGAACGCTGAAGGCCGATGCCACCGGAACCCTCCTGCGGATGTCGGATGAGGCACAGTGGGCGGGCGTGAACGCCTCGGTCACCAAGGAGTTCGTTCGTAAGACGGTCAAGGAGATCTCAGACCTGCACAGGGAGGCCGAGAGCATCGCGGCCGTCCTTGAAGACGCGCACGGTGAACTCACGTACGTTCAGAAGCGGGCACGGGATTTGACCGCCGAAGCCCGTAAGGGAGATCCGGACCACTCGGGGGAGCCTGATCCAGGTCTCCTGGTGACGGACGGCCCCAACGGCACGGTGAAGGTCATGGAGCCGTTCTGTGATGCCAAAGGGTCTTCTCAGCGGACGAAAGACCTGGTGCAGTGGTACGCAGACACCCTCACGGGGCTCGTGGCGCATGCGTCGGAGATCGACGCGGCCGTGACCCGCGCTCTGAAGAAGAGCCACGGCGGTGACCCGCACAACGCGGGGCACGCAACCTACACCTCGCTGGACGAGGACCAACTGCCTCGGGCCACAAGGCTGGCTTCGCTCGGTGATGACGCCAACGCCTCGCAACGCGCTGAACTACGGCGCCTTTGGACATCGTTGAGCCCACAGGCCCGTGCTGAGTTGTGGAGTGGCCACAAAGACGACCTTCTAGCTGCCGGACTGCTCTCCCCGACGGTCAAGAAAATCGCCCCCGACCGCGGATCCGGCCCTCACGGCGTGGAGGAACCGGGAGCAGAGGAACGGAGAACCCGCGAGAAGATGAATCTGATCGCCGAGGCAGCCGACTGGAAGGGTGACAGCGACGCTGCTCGGCACATGGCGCACTACTTGGGGAACAGCGGGACGAACATGGATCTGCCCGTGGACAAGATGATGTCCGACGTTCCCGACTTCCGCGACCACATCGAGAGTTCCATCAGGGACCACCAGGACGCATGGCGCGAGCAAGCGCTTGAGGAGTTCAGGAAGAATGGCGGCCGTCCGGTCTCCATACCCGTGGAGACCAGCAACAAGGACTTCACCTTCCAAAAGGAAGTCAACAACAACTGGTTCTACGCGGTCGGTTCCACCAGGTCGAACGTGACCGGAGTGGTCACCGTCGTGCCGGACGCGAACGGCGAGCCCAGAGTGGGCCTCGACTATCAGGCGAACGCGTGGGACCGCTACAACTGGGACGAGAACAAGGGAGTGACCATTGATGTCCCGGTGATCGGCGAGATGTCAATCCCTGACGGGCAGATGGCCCGCCTTCACACCACGGGAATCGCCAGCGAATTCGACATGGCGGGCAGCAGTTCCAGCAAGCACTACGATCTGGGCGGATCAGCTTCAAACTACGACCCGTTGCCGGAACCGGACGAGCCCGGACGCGAGGAAGGTCGCACAGACCCCGGCCGCGAGCAGCAGGAAGCGCGATAGAGGTTCAACCGGTGAGCAATTCCAACAAGATTTCCGCCGAGGAGCTGCCCGGGCGTCGTCGACGACTGCTGATCGTCGTCGCGCTGGCGTTTGCCGCCTGCGTCGCCGCTTTGATCGGCGTGTTCGCCTGGGCCGTCGACGATGTGGAGTCGGACCTGCTGGACCGGGAGATGAACTGCTGCTGGGAGGCGGGAGCCACCCCGGCCTGGATGAGCGGGCAGCTGGGTATCCGCATTCCGGAGGCGGCGTCGGACCGGCGTGCGGGCTACAAAGTGGGTGAGCGTCACGACACGGGACTGCTGTCCTTCGTCCTGCCCAGCAAGGAGGCGGATGCCTACACGGGTCGCCTTCTCCCGGAGGACACCAGGATGATCGGCAACTTCCACCCGAAGGAGAAGGGTTACCGGCCCGCCGCCGCTTTCTCCCACCTCGGGTTGGCAGAACCCGAGACGCTCGTGCAGGGACTGCGGAAAGTCAGCCTGTGCCCCGATGACCTCGACTCTCCCGAAGGCAAGCACCTTCGGCGTTGCGTCGACCTGTTCGCGCACGAATTCAGCCCCGGCACCACTCGGATCTACGTCCGATCGACCATCGAGCCGACCGTGACGCCACCTCCCGCGAGCTCCGGTCCGTAGAAGTGCTGCGGTCGGCAGGCCGACACCGTGCGGTCACACCGACCACCGTGCCTCGCCCCGTCAGGGCTCGGAGGTCACGGACCGCAGGACGCGGACCAGCGAGTCCAGGGCGCCCGCCCAGGGGCTGTCGGTCGGCGCCCCGTAGCCCATGACCAGGGCGTCGAGAACGCCGCCAAGCACTTCGACGAGACCGAGCTGGCCCACCTCGTCGCCGCGATCACCACCATCAACGCCTGGAACCGGTTCGCCGTGACCACCCGTATGGTCCCTGGCCACTACCAGCCGGGTGACAGCAAGCACTGACGCGCGCCGCCCGGTGACGCGCCGGGCCGGTGCGTCCGCCCCGCCCCGGGGACGGCAGCCCGCTCCCGTCGCACGGGACCGGCCGTACGCGGGCTCTGCCGTACGCGCCGGGCGAACGCGTTCACGTTGTGCGCGTATACGCCGTGCGTGCTCTCGTTGTACGAACCTCCGCCATACGCCACTCACCGTACGGGCTGTGCCGCGCGCGTCCTTGTCCGTACGAGGTCCGTACGAGGCCACGCCACATGGGTCACGGGTCACTCTGCCGGCCCCGCGCCTTCCGTGCCTCGTACACGGCTGCGTGCCTCTGCGCGGATTGCGCGCCTCGTACGTCCTGCGCGTCCTCCGTGCCCCGCGCGCCCGCTGACCTAGCATGCCGCCGCAAAGGGCCTGCGCGTCCCCACTCTGGGCCCGTCCGCAGGCCCCGATCGCGTCACACGCCCCCACACTCCGCGCACCCGCCCCCTCACGACCCTTTCCCCGGGAGTCCACGATGACCGCGTCAGTCCTTCGAGCCCTCCACCTCGACCGCGCCCCCGATGACCCGCTGATCCTCCCGGGTCCGTGGGACGCGGCGAGTGCCCGTGTCCTCGTCGAGGCGGGCTTCCCCGCGCTCGCCACGCCCAGTGCCGGTATCGCCGCCTCACTCGGCCACAGGGACGGGGAGACGCCCGCCGACGAGATGTTCGCGGCCGTGACGAGGATCGTGCGCGCCGTCCCATCGACCGTTCCTGTGTCCGCGGACATCGAGGCGGGGTACGGGCTGCCGCCCGCAGAACTGGTGGAACGCCTTCTGGAGACCGGCGCCGTGGGCTGCAACCTGGAGGACTCGGTCGACGGCGTCCTCGTCGACGCCCAGCGGCAGGCGGACCGGCTGGCGGAGGTTCGGGCTGCCGCTGGTGACCGGCTCTTCGTCAACGCCCGCGTGGACACGTACGTCCACGGCGTCCCCGACGGCACGGACCAGGAGGCGGAGACGATCCGCCGCGCCCGGGCGTACGTGGCGGCGGGCGCGGACTGCGTCTACCCGATCATGGCGCCGCCCGAGGCCCTGCCCCGGCTGGCCGCCGCCGTCCCGGGCCCGCTCAACGCGGTCGGCCTGCCCGACGGACCGCCGCCGCGCCGCCTGGGGGAGCTGGGTGCCACCCGGATCACGTTCGGCCCCGGGCTGCAGCACCGAGCCATGGCCGCCCTGCGCGAGATCGCCGACGAACTGCTCAAGGGCTGAACACCCGCGCTCCTGACCGGTTGACCGGCGCGGGTACGCCACCGCCCCCGGCAGCGACTGCGAATGCAGCCCCGACGGGGGCGGTGGCGTACGCGCGTGAAGACGTACGTCCCAGACAGCGCCGAACCGGGCCGGAACGGAACCGGAATGGAACCGGAACCGGATCGGAATCGGACCGGAACTGGTCCAGACAGGAACGAAACCGTTCCGATCCGGACCGGAACGGTCAGATCAGGCCGAGCTCGCGCACCGCGTCGCGCTCCTCCGTGAGCTCCTGCACCGACGCGTCGATGCGGGTGCGGGAGAACTCGTTGATGTCCAGGCCCTGGACGATCTCGTACTTGCCGTCCTTCGTGGTGACGGGGAAGGACGAGATGAGGCCCTCGGGCACGCCGTAGGAGCCGTCCGACGGGACGCTCATGGAGGTCCAGTCGCCGGCAGCGGTGCCGTTGACCCAGGTGTGGATGTGGTCGATGGCGGCGTTGGCGGCGGAGGCGGCCGAGGAAGCGCCACGGGCCTCGATGATCGCGGCGCCGCGCTTGGCGACGGTCGGGATGAAGGTGTCGGCCAGCCACGCCTCGTCGTTGACGACCTCGGCGGCGTTCTTGCCGACGATCTCCGCGTGGAAGATGTCGGGGTACTGGGTCGCCGAGTGGTTGCCCCAGATCGTCATCTTCTTGATGTCGGAGACGGCGGCGCCGGTCTTGGCTGCCAGCTGCGAGATCGCCCGGTTGTGGTCGAGGCGGGTCATCGCGGTGAAGCGCTCGGCCGGTACGTCCGGGGCGGCGGCCTGCGCGATGAGCGCGTTGGTGTTGGCCGGGTTGCCGACGACGAGGACCTTGATGTCATCCGCGGCGTGGTCGTTGATCGCCTTGCCCTGCGGCTTGAAGATGCCGCCGTTGGCGGAGAGCAGGTCGCCGCGCTCCATGCCCTTCGTACGCGGGCGGGCGCCCACCAGCAGGGCGACGTTGGCACCGTCGAATCCCTTGTTGGCGTCGTCGGTGATCTCGATGCCGCGCAGCAGCGGGAAGGCGCAGTCGTCGAGCTCCATCGCGGTGCCCTCGGCGGCCTTCAGGCCCTGCGGGATCTCCAGGAGACGCAGGTTGACCGGCACGTCCGGGCCGAGCAGGTGGCCGGAAGCGATGCGGAAGAGCAGTGCGTAGCCGATCTGGCCGGCTGCGCCGGTCACGGTGACATTCACGGGAGTGCGGGTCATGGCGATCTCCGTTAGACAGCTGGCGGTGGGGGTTCCTGGCCCCTGGTGCTGGACATCCCTACATCCCTGAATCTTGACGTGAAGAGATATCCAGCGGTCAGGCTATCCGACCCGGAACCTTCCGGCCGTTCGGCCCCCTGTGGCGCCCCGCACACGTTGTCGCACTTTGCTCACCAGGTCGCATCCGCCGCTTCCCCGCGCAGGGGCTACCCCGGCCCCCTGTGCGCGCGGCGCGCCCGTGTCGCTCGTGCGCATCCGTGGGGCGCGTACGCCTCCTCGTGGACCGGATGCGTACGTGTACGCGTCCACGTCACGCGCACGGGTTCGCCCGTCACGCGCACGAGTCGGCCCCTCGCTCGTACGCGTCGGCAAAAGGTTCGTAGGCGTGTGAAGGTCCGCTCGTACGCCCTGGGCCGCCGTCGTACAGGAGTCGTTCAGAACAGGGCCGACACCGTTGCGCGGCGATCACACCGTGGCGGAATGGTCACTTCCGTGCCACAAGCCCCAGGGCTCCCTTGAACCGCTCTTCGCCGTCCACGAGGCTGAAGCCAGGACGGGGCAGGGCCACTCAAGTCGCCACCATGCGGAACGTGAGTTCCGGTGGCTCGCCTCCCTCGGTGTCCGTCCCTCCTCGGGGGAAGGGACGGACGCCACGCACACGGCGCCGCCCATGGAGGCGGCGCCGCTGTCGTACGGGCGGGAATCAGCGGATCGTGAAGTGGACCGCTTCCTCCAGGAACGGGATGTCCAGCCACGGCTTGGGCTGGGCCACCAGCGCGAGCATCACGATGAGGAAGCCGAGGAGGCCGTACGTCACCAGGTCGGTGAAGCGGGAGCGGACCGCCAGCATGCCGACCGACGGGACCACGAGCCGCAGCACCGCGCCGCCGATGAGGGAGGCGCCGATCAGGAGCGTGCCGACCCGGAACGCCTGGGCGAAGGGGTCGACGGCCACGATCAGTAGCCCGATGCCGGCCACACAGAGCACCGCGAGCAGCGGCCACTGCCGGGCCGGCGCGGGCGCGTCCCCGGGCGCGGCCCGGCCACCGCCCTCGGGGCGCGCGGTGTCCCGGGTGAACAGGGGGAACCGCCGCGACGAACCGGAGCCGCCGGGCGCGGCACCCGCTGCCGTGCCGGTCGGTTCGCTGCTGGAGCCCGGGACGGGACCGGACCCCGGGACGGGACCGGAATCAGCAGCAGGGCCGGAAGCGGAGCCGGAGGCGGATCCAGAACCGGAGGCAGATCCAGAGCTGGAGGCGGAGCCGACGTCACCGCCCTTGTTCGACTCGGCCCGGTTCGACTCGGCCCGGTTCGACTCGGCCCGGTTCGATGCGCCCTCGTCCGCCGTGGCGGCATCAGCCTCGGTGGCCGGGTCGGCCGGGCTCGTACCAGCACCCATGGGGTTCCTTCCGGATTCGGGTCCGCCGGGTCAGGCGGCGGCGGACGCGGCGCGCTCGGCCGCCTCGACCACGTTGACGAGCAGCTGGGCACGGGTCATCGGACCGACACCGCCCGGGTTCGGGGAGAGCCAGGCGGCGACCTCGGCCACGCCCGGGTGGACGTCTCCGATGATCTTGCCGTTCTCGTCCCGGCTGACGCCGACGTCGAGCACGGCCGCGCCCGGCTTCACGTCCTCGGGCTGGATGATGTGGGGCACCCCGGCGGCGGCGACGATGATGTCGGCCTGCTTGAGGTGCGCGGAGAGGTCACGCGTACCGGTGTGGCACTGGGTGACGGTGGCGTTCTCGGACCTGCGGGTCAGCAGCAGCGGCATCGGGCGGCCGATCGTGACGCCCCGGCCCACGACCACGACGTTCGCCCCGTTGATCTCCACGCCGTGGTGGCGGAGCAACTGGACGACACCCTGCGGGGTGCACGGCAGCGGACCCGTCTCGTTCAGCACGAGCCGGCCCAGGTTCGTCGGGTGGAGCCCGTCGGCGTCCTTGGCAGGATCCATCAGTTCCAGGACGCGGTTGGTGTCGATTCCCTTGGGCAGGGGCAGCTGCACGATGTAACCCGTGCACTCGGGGTCGGCGTTGAGCTCCCGTACGACGTCCTCGATCTCCTCCTGGGTGGCGGTGTCGGGGAGTTCGCGCTGGATGGAGCCGATGCCGACCTCCGCGCAGTCGCGGTGCTTGCCGTTCACGTACCAACGGCTGCCCGGGTCGTCCCCGACGAGCAGGGTTCCGAGGCCAGGGTTGATGCCCCGCGCCTTGAGGGCCGCCACGCGGACGGTGAGATCGGACTTGATCGCGGCTGCGGTGGCCTTGCCATCGAGAATCTGGGCGCTCATGTCCCCATACTCGCGGATGACCCCGCCCGTATACCAATTCCCGGTGGCCGGGAACAGCCGCCATGTCTCGCTTGAGCAACATCCAGCCATCCAGACTGGACAAACTTACATTTCATTTATAACGATGATGAGCGCTGTGCCGCAGTAGTACCGGGGGGCGGACCACAGACCTCTTCTTCCTCCGTGCGGCCGCATCGTCCCCATTTGCACGTTGGAGGAACTCCCCAGATGAGCTTCGGCGACCCGAACAACCCCTACGGACAGCAGCCCGGTCAGCCGCCGCAGGGCCAGCCGGGATACGGCTACCCGCAGCAGCCGGGTCAGCCGCCGCAGCCCGGTCAGCCGCCGCAGGGCCAGCCCGGATACGGCTACCCGCCCCAGCCCGGTCAGCCGCCGCAGGGCCAGCCGGGATACGGCTACCCGCAGCAGGCCCCCGGCACGATCCAGGCCAACAACGGCTTCATCAACGTGCCGAACCTGGGCACGGTCCAGATCGCCACGATGGGGCTGCGTCTCTGCGCGCGCCTGATCGACGGGGTGGCCGTCTTCGTGGTGTACCTGATCATCGGCGCGATCGGTCTGGCCGGCGCCGTGGGCCTCGCGAGCAGCGCTCAGGACTGCACCGCCGGGACCCCCGGCTACGACTCCTGCATCAACGACGCCGGCACCGGCTTCATCGCCACCATGTTCAGCATGCTCCTGATACTCGGCCTGATCACGCTGCTCTACGAGTGGCTGATGGTCTCGCTGGTCGGTGCGACGCTGGGCAAGATGGCCCTCGGCCTGCGTGTTGTCAAGGAGAGCACCGGTCAGAAGCCGGGCCTCGGTGCCGGTTTCATCCGCTACATCATTCCGATCGTCGGCGCGTTCCTCTGCTACATCGGCGCCGTCCTCGTCTACCTGTCGCCGTTCTTCGACAACTCCGGCAAGCTGCAGGGCTGGCACGACCGTGCCGCCGGCACGCTGGTGCTCAAGAAGCGCTGACGAAGCGCTGACGTCGGGAACCGACGTTCCGTGGGCGTGCCCGTGTGCCGGGCACGCCCACGCAGCCGAAGGGCCGGAACTCCTCACGGAGTTCCGGCCCTTCGCGCTCAGGCGCGCGACGCTCAGTGGAAGAAGTGGCGCGTGCCCGTGAAGTACATCGTCACGCCCGCCTTCTGCGCGGCCTCGACGACCAGCTCGTCACGGACCGAACCGCCCGGCTGGACCACGGCCTTCACACCGGCGGCGGTCAGGATCTCCAGCCCGTCCGGGAACGGGAAGAACGCGTCGGAGGCCGCGTAGGACCCGCGTGCGCGCTCCTCGCCCGCCCGCTCGACGGCCAGCTTCGCGGAGTCGACCCGGTTGACCTGTCCCATGCCGACGCCCACCGAGGCGCCGTCCTTGGCGAGCAGGATCGCGTTCGACTTGACGGCGCGGCACGCCTTCCACGCGAAGGCGAGCTCCTTCAGCTCGTCCTCGGAGAGCGCCTCACCGGTGGCCAGGGTCCAGTTGGCCGGGTCGTCGCCCTCGGCCTGGAGGCGGTCGGTGACCTGGAGCAGCGCGCCGCCGTCGATCGGCTTGACCTCGACCGGGGCGGTCGGGGCGTCGGGGCAGCGCAGCACGCGGATGTTCTTCTTGCGGGCCAGGACCTCGACCGCGCCGTCCTCGTACGCCGGGGCGACGATGACCTCGGTGAAGATCTCCGCGACCTGCTCGGCCATGGCCACGGTCACCGGACGGTTGACGGCGATGACCCCGCCGAAGGCCGACAGCGGGTCGCAGGCGTGCGCCTTGCGGTGCGCCTCGGCGACGTCGTCGGCGATCGCGATGCCGCACGGGTTGGCGTGCTTGATGATCGCGACGCACGGCTCGGCGTGGTCGTACGCGGCCCGGCGCGCGGCGTCGGTGTCCGTGTAGTTGTTGTACGACATCTCCTTGCCGTGCAGCTGCTCCGCCTCGGCCAGGCCGCCGGCGGCGGCGGTGTAGAGCGCGGCGGGCTGGTGCGGGTTCTCGCCGTACCGCAGGACGTTCGCGCGCTCGTACGTCGTACCGAAGAAGTCCGGGAAGCCCGAGTCGTCGGCGGCGGCGTAGTCTGCGGCGAACCAGGAGGCGACGGCGACGTCGTACGCGGCGGTGTGCTGGAACGCCTCGGCGGCCAGGCGCTTGCGGGCGGCGAGGTCGAAGCCGCCCGCCTTGACGGCGGCGAGGACGTCGGCGTACCGCTCGGGGCTGGTGACCACGGCGACCGACGGGTGGTTCTTGGCGGCGGCGCGGACCATGGACGGGCCGCCGATGTCGATCTGCTCCACGCACTCGTCGGCGGAGGCGCCGGAGGCGACGGTCTCCTTGAACGGGTACAGGTTGACGACGACGAGGTCGAACGGCTCCACGCCCAGCTCGGCGAGCTGTTCGCGGTGGGCGTCCAGACGCAGGTCCGCGAGGATGCCGGCGTGGACGCGCGGGTGCAGCGTCTTGACACGGCCGTCGAGGCACTCGGGGAAGCCGGTGAGCTCCTCGACCTTGGTGACGGGCACCCCGGCAGCGGCGATCCGCCCGGCGGTGGAGCCGGTCGAGACCAGCTCGACGCCCGCTTCGTGCAGACCGCGGGCGAGGTCTTCGAGCCCCGTCTTGTCGTAGACACTGACCAGGGCGCGGCGGATGGGCTTATTCACCGACATGACCGAGATGAACCTTTCGTCCCTCAATGCGATAGCCGTCGCGGGCGAGCCGCCGCACGGCCTCGACGAGCAGCTTGCGCTCGACTTCCTTGATGCGTTCATGGAGGGCCGCTTCGCCCTCCGCCGTGTCCTCTTCGGTCACCTCGACCACGCCCTGCGCGATGATCGGACCGGTGTCGACCCCGTCGTCGACGAAGTGGACGGTGCACCCGGTGACCTTCACGCCGTACGCGAGCGCGTCACGCACTCCATGGGCACCGGGAAAGCTGGGGAGCAGGGCGGGGTGGGTGTTGATGAACCGACCGCCGAACCGGGCAAGGAACTCCTTGCCCACGATCTTCATGAACCCCGCCGACACCACGAGGTCCGGGCGGTGCTCGGCCGTCGCGGCGGCGAGCGCCGCGTCCCACTCCTCGCGGGTGGCGTGGTCCTTGACCCGGCACACGAAGGTCGGCAGCCCGGCGCGCTCCGCCCGCTCCAGACCGGCGATGCCGTCACGGTCGGCACCGACCGCGACGACCCGCGCGCCGAAGCCCTCGGGGTCGTCACCGATGGCGTCGAGCAGGGCTTGGAGGTTCGTTCCGGAGCCGGAGACCAGCACGACCAGGCGGGCCGGTGCAGCGGAAGGGGGCGGGGAGGCCACGGCTGGGCCCTTTCTCGCGTGATGAAGCAGGCGGCATGAAGCAAGCGACGCTCAATTTGTATGGTCGTACGAAAGAATCGCGCCCCTCGATACGGGGAACTCTACGAACGGTCGACCGTCAGCAACGATACCGGGAGCCGTACGAGCCCCCTCGGGACGGGGTGAGGGACCGCGCATCCGTCCCATATCGGCCACCATCGGGCCCGGGGCGGACCGGGGTCGGTGCTCCGCCCGCACGGCGCCGCCACTCCCAGCTTTCCGCCCTTCCTGGCCGGGAGGTAGCGTCAAGGGACAGGGAACCGTCCGCAGGACGGAAATGACGAGATGGGGAAGACGTTCACCACATGACGGACCGACGCCGCCGCACTGCCTTCCACCACTCGCCGCAGCCGTTGCCCGGGCCGGCCTCACTGGTGCCGCTGCCGTCGCCCGTAGCGCCCTCTCCGTCGTCGTGGCCGCTCTCCGCGTCGGCCTCATCACCGTTGCTGCGGGAGCACCGGTCCCCCGCGGACTCCTCCCCGTCCTCCTCCGATTCCGCCGGGTCTGCGGGCTTCGCGGGCTCCGCGGGTTCCACGGCTTCTCAAAAGTCCGCCGGTCCCGCCGACGACAACCCGTTCGCCGCACCGCCCGAGAACCGCCCCGACCAGCCCTGGCAGCCCCGGCACCCCTCGAACGCCGACGACGGCCGCGGCGACGGGCGGCGGGGAGACGGAGGCCAGGGCGGCGGGTCGCCCGAGGGCAGTTCCTCCGGTGACCGGCCGTTGTGGGGCAGCCAGTGGAGCAACCGGCAGCCCGGTCGGCAGAGCGGCGGTTTCGGCGGACGGCCCGGGGGTCCGGGCGGCCCGAACGGCCAGGGCGGCCCCGAGGGCAACCCCGGCGGGCTGCGCTGGGATCCGACCGATCCGGTCCAGCGCCGAGCGCGCTACGCACTGCTCGGCGGCATGTGGGCGTTCTTCTTCGCGCTCTTCGACTTCCCGGAGATCGCCCTGCTGCTCGGCGCGCTCTCGGTCTACTGGTCGATCAGCGCGCTCCGGACCAAGCCGAAGGATCCCACCGCGACGGGAGGCGCCGGTGCCTCCCGCCCGGCCGCTTCCTCCGGCGCACCGGCCGCCGGCCCCCTCCAGGGGTCCGGCTCCGGGCACGTCCCGGCGCCCGGGTCCGCTCCCGGCTCCCCTGCCCCGGGCTACGGGCGCCAGCAGACCACGGCCGCGCTCAGCGGTCTCGTGACCGCCCTGCTCGCGCTCACGGTCGTCGCGACGACGTTCACGGTGCAGTTGGTCTACCGCGACTACTACACCTGCGTGAATGACGCCCTGACCAAGTCCGGCCAGTTGGCCTGCAACGATCTACTGCCCAAGCCGCTGGAGCCCATCTTCGGCATCAAGAACTGACCGTCGCCTTCAGGGGCGGCCCGCCTCACGGGTTTCCGGACGGCCCGGCGTCTCCCGTACGCCGGGCCGTCCGCGCGTGCCAGGGGTCGACCGGCAGGAAATCGTACGGCTCCGCGTCCTCGCCCTCGATCCCGTCCTCCCCGCCGACGGTCACCGGCCCGCGCGGCGTGGACGCGCGCGCGGAGGCCCGGCCGGCCCGAGCCGTTCCCGGGCGCGTCGGCGAAATCGACGCTTCGGTGGAGCCTCGACCGGCGGGCAGCCCCGCCGTCCGCGCCGTCCCCGCCTCCTCCGCCGCTCCTGTCGCCCCTGCCGTACCTGTTGTCCCTCTCGTCCCGGCCACCCCTGTCGCCCCTGCCGTACCTGCTGCCCCCGCTGCCTCTGCCTTCTCTGCCGCCCCTGCCGTACCTGCTGCCCCCGCTGCCTCTGCCTTCTCTGGCGCCCCTGCCGTACCTGCTGCCCCCACTGCCTCTGCCTTCTCTGCCGCCCGGGCCGTTCCGGCTGTCTCGTCCGCCCCTCCGGTCGCGTTCCGGCGACTTTCCCGGCCCCGTCCGCCGTTGCTCCCGCGCAGCCGCCAGGCCCGTAGCAACAGCGCCCCGGGAACAGCCAGCGCCGCCGTCCATGCCACGGCCGCCGCACCCGTCAGCCACCACACCGGGCCGAACGCCGCCAGCGTGCGGGTGCCGAGCGGGCCGCCCGCGGCGGCGGCCAGTACGGCCATGGCCAGCCCGCACCCCAGTGCCCCGAGCCCGGCCGTCAGCGCGGTCTCCCGTACACTCCACGCCTCCCCCGACCCGGCCTCCCGCCCGGCCCCGCTTCTGTCGTCGTCTCCGTCGCCGCCTCTGTCTCCGTCTCCGACTCCGACTCCGACTCCAGCGTGAACGGGGACCGTGCCCCGTACCGTGAACCAGGCGACCACCACCCCGGCGGCGACCGGCACCACCGCGACCGCCCAGTTCGGCATCGTCCCCGCCCCCTGGTCCGGTACCGCCGCCAGCAACGGGAAGACCGGCCGCGCCGGGTGTCCCGAGAAGGCCAGCGGGGTGACCGTGGACGCCGTACCGAGCGCGAAACCCGGGCCGAGCCCGTAAGCGGCACCCCACACAGCCGCGTTCGGAACCAGCACCAGTGCCAGCAACAGCACCGGGACCAGGTCCGCCCAGCCGCCCACGAGCTGCGCGAACGACTGCTGAGCGGCATCGGCATGCCTCACCAGCCCCACGGCGACGAGCAGCGCCCCGCCGCCCAGCAGCGTCACCACACCTGCCGCGGCGGACCGCCACACCGTCGCGGCGCGTACCCGGAACCGGGAGCGCGCCGACGTCTCGCGGACACGCACCGGCACCCAGGGCGGGAGCGGACAGACCGGGCGTCCGTACGCCGTCCACACCCCGGCCGCCGCGGCACCCGCCACCACCACGGCCGCGGGGAACAGGAGCGACACCGTGCGCACGGACGGCGAGCCGCCTCGCGCATAGAGCGCGACCGCCGCCACAACCACCGCGTACCCGCCGGTGACCAGGCCGAACGCGGCCATCGCCGATGGTGCGGCGCGCCCCTCCTCGGTCTCCAGGGCGTCCCGGGCCGCACGGTGCACCAGCCACACCGGCAGCAGGGCCGACAGCAGGGGGACGAGGCCGATCGGGGCAGGCGTCCCGTCGGGCGTGTCGGTCCTGATCAGCTCGGCACCATGGGCGAGCAGCCAGATCCCGGCCGCCGTGTGGAAGGCTCCGGAGGGACCGTCGTCGGGGCTCGGGGAACTGATCCACAGCACCATGACGAGCACGGTGAGCGCGCCGAGCCCCAGCCCGGCCGCGACCCATCCGCGCAGGAACGTGAAGACCAGCACGGCGAAGCGGCTCCGTCCTGCGGAGCGATCCGCGGATCGTTCCGCCGTCCGTCCCCCAGTCGCCCCCGCGGCCTGTCTCCCGGTCCGTTCCGCGCTCCGTCTCGCGGTTTGTTGCGCGCTCCGTCTCTCGGTCCGTCCCGCGGCCTGATCCGCGGCCTGATCCACCGACAACGGCGAGCTGTCTCCGGTCACTTGGGTCACGCCATCATGCTGCCAACGACACGCACTTATTCCGTGTAACGGAGAACAACCGCTGTGTCGCTCAATATACGTTTATGTACTCACTGACTCGGCGCAGGCCCACGAGGCTCCGTTCATGACGCCGACCCGGCCCCGCGCCACCCCCGAACCACCCGCCCTGCCCACCGTGCCCAGGCCCACCGTGTCCGAAGAAGGTGTTCGTGTTTCCGCCGAGCCGCGTGATGTGTCCAAGGCGGCGATCGAGGCGTTCGACACCCTGTACGCGCGCTGCGCGACCGCGCTCTTCCACCAGACGTTCCTGCTGACGGGGCGTCGAAGACTCGCCCTGGAGTCCGTTGCCCGGGCCTTCGCACTGGCCTGGGAGCGTTGGCCCGAGGTCGTGGCCGACCACGATCCGGTCGGCTGGGTGCGGGCGGCGGCGTACGAGTACGCGCTGTCGCCATGGCACCGGCTGCGCCGTACGCATCGCGCCGTCGACCCGCCGCCCGGCGAGCCCGGGGCACGGGCACTGCTCGACTCCCTGCTCGCGCTGCCCCCGTCGTACCGTCGCACGCTCGTGCTCCACGACGCCGTCGGCCTGACCCTGGCGGAGACCGCGGCGGAGACGGAGGCCAGCACCCCGGCGACGGCGAGCAGGCTGTTGACGCTCTCCCTCCTGGAGGAGGGAGATTCTTACGGCTCGCGCCGTGAGACTTCCTGTTTCATCGCCGACTGCCCGCCCGGAGTTCTCCGTTGAGGTCTTACACCAGCTCCA
>NZ_JBIDBS010000032.1:0-51939 GCF_043204165.1 Streptomyces sp. NPDC047982
ACGGAGAACTCCGGGCGGGCAGTCGGCGATGAAACAGGAAGTCTCACGGCGCGAGCCGTAAGAATCTCCCTCCTTCAGGAGGGAGAGCGTCAAGCGGAGTGCATACCCCGGACGCGGACGCCGCGGTACTCCGGACGCGTCCGGACACGCGAGTGGCGGGTGGGGCGGGGAGGCGGAACCGGGGCACGGCGACCTGGCGTCGCGGGGTCCACAACGCGCCGCGCGGATCACCCGTACGGGACCCCCGAATCCTGCCCGTGGAGTGGCGCGCGACACCTTTCATGGCGTTAACTTGCCGGAACCCCGGGAGACTTGGCCGCAATCCGGGACCCGGTCGGAACACCGGCACACGGACGTGCGAGGGGGAGTGCTTTGTTGCGAAGCGTGGGACAGGCGCGGGTGACGAGCAGCGGTGAGGACCCGAGGGTGACGGGGCTGCGTACGGCCGTCTCCCGACTCCGCAGGGAACTGGCGGGACACCCCGCGGAGTTCCCCGACCGGGGGATCGCCGAGGAAGAGTTGGCGGCCCTGGACGCCATGGCGATCAGTGGTGAGCCCGAGATTCCGCGACTGCGGCGTTCGCTGCTGCTGATCGCGGGGGCGATCGGATCGGTCAGCGCGCTGGCCGTCGCGCTCCGGGACGTACGCGTCGCCGTGGACCTCTTCGGCGAACCGCCGCGCGGCTGACCGCGCGAGCGCGCCGTCGACCGGGCGACGGAAGTCCGAGTCTTGCCGACCGACCGGGCTCCCGGCGCCGGCCCGTTCCGGGTCCTCCGACCACGGGCCGTTCCTGGCCCTCGACCACGGCCCGTTCCGGGTCCTGCGACCACGGCCCGTTCCCGGCCCCCGGTCACGGCCTTCTTCGTGCCTCGTCCGGGTTCAGCCCGCGGAACCCGTCCCGGCCACGGCGTCGGACAGATCCCTCGCGGCCTGCTGGAGGACCGGCACGATCCGCTCCGTCGCTGCCTCCGTCACCCGGCCCGCCGGGCCCGAGATCGAGAGGGCGGCGGCGGTGGGCGAGTCGGGGACGGGCACGGCCAGGCAACGCACCCCGATCTCCTGCTCGTTGTCATCCATCGCGTAACCGACCCGGCGGACCTGGTCCAGTGCCTCCAGGAAGACCTCCGGGGAGGTGATCGTCTTCTCGGTGGCGGCCGGCATTCCGGTACGGGCGAGCAGTGCCCGCACCTCCTCCGCGGGGGTGTGCGCCAGCAGCGCCTTGCCAACGCCCGTGGAGTGGGGGAGCACACGCCGGCCGACCTCGGTGAACATGCGCATCGAGTGCTTGGACGGCACCTGTGCCACGTACACGACCTCGTCGCCGTCGAGCATCGCCATGTTCGCGGTCTCGCCGGTCTCCTCGACCAGTCGGGCGAGATACGGGCGGGCCCAGGTGCCGAGCAGCCGGGACGCGGACTCGCCGAGCCGGATCAGCCGCGGGCCGAGCGCGTAGCGCCGGTTCGGCTGCTGGCGCACGTATCCGCAGATCACCAGCGTGCGGATCAGCCGGTGGATCGTGGGCAGCGGCAGTCCGCTGCTCGCGGAGAGCTCGCTCAGCCCGACCTCACCGCCGGCATCGGCCATCCGCTCCAGCAGATCGAAGGCGCGTTCGAGGGACTGCACGCCACCGCTGGAGGCGGAGGGCTTGGAGGCGGATGTGCTGGCGTCGGACGGCGGCACGTCAACGGTCCTAATTCGTGAGTAGTGATTCCACTGGGCCCGGGTGGGCCGGTGGACTTGCTGCCGGGTGGGGCCGGTTCTCGTCATGGTTTCCAGGCCTGGGGCGAGGGCGGCTGGTCCATCCGGGGTGGGTTTCGCGGTGGTCGCGTGGGCGCCGGGCTGACTCCTCTGTGGTCCCGGCCCGGTGAGGCCTCACGAAAGACCGGTGGCGCCCGGCGTTCTCGGGCCACCGCGAAACCCTGACCAGCCGGCCGGACGTTGATCGTCGTGGTGCGAGCCCGCCGCGGGGCGATCTCTGCTTCAGTCCCGAGCCTTCGAGCTCTGAGCGAGATGGAGACCCCCGCGGTCCGCTGGTGCCGCGAACGGCTTGTGAGATGGCGGACCGATCGAGTCCTGGAATTAGGTCGCCGCGTGGCCCGCACAGGCTCACCACCTGCGCAAACAGCAACAGAACGGAGAACAGCGTGACCGTGTTCTGCGGGATCGACTGGGCCGAGAGCCACCACGACGTGGCCCTGGTCGACGAGACAGGCGCTCTGCTGGCCAAACGTCGCATCAGCGACGACGTGCCCGGCTACCGGATCCTGCTGGACCTGCTCGCCGAGTACGGCGACACGCCCGAAACCCCGACACCCGTGGCCATCGAGACCGGCCGGGGCCTGCTCGTGGCAGCCCTGCGCACCGGCGAACGGCCCCTCTACGCGATCAACCCGCTGGCCGCCGCCCGCTACCGCGACCGGCACGGCGTCTCGCGCAAGAAATCCGACCCGGGCGACGCCCTGGTGCTGGCGAACATCCTGCGTACCGACATGCACGCCCACCGGCCGCTGCCCGCCGACACGAACCAGGCCCGCGCGATCGCGGTCCTCGCCCGGGCCCAGCAGGACGCGGTCTGGAACCGTCAGCAGTTGGTGAACCAGGTCCGCTCGTTGCTGCGCGAGTACTACCCGGCCGCCCTGGACGCCTTCCTCGGCAAGCACCACGGCCTGGCCCGCGCGGAGGCCCGCGCCGTCCTGGCAGCCGCCCCGACCCCGTCCAAGGCTGCCCGGCTGTCCCTGCCCCAGCTGCGGGCCGCACTCAAGCGGGCCGGCCGACAGCGAGGTGTCGATGCCGAGGCCGAGCGCCTGCGTGAGGTCCTGCGCGGCGACCACGCCCGCCAGCCCGCCGCCGTCGAGGACGCGATGGGATACCAACTCGGAGCGCTTATACGCCAGTTGGATGCGGCCTGCGTCGCGGCCGATGAGCTCGCCGAGGCGGTGGAGACCCACTTCCGCAAGCACCCGGACGCTGAGATCATCCTGAGCTTCCCCGGACTCGGGGTCCAGCTCGGCGCCCGGATACTCGCCGAGATCGGAGACGACCGCACCCGATTCGCCGACGCCCGCGCGCTCAAGTCCTACGCCGGCTCCGCGCCGATCACCCGCGCCTCCGGCAAGAAACGCCACGTCGGACGCCGGTTCATCAAGAACAACCGGCTCATCACGACGGGCTTCCTCTGGGCGTTCTCCGCCCTCAGAGCCTCGCCCGGCGCCGATGCCCACTACCGGCGAAGGCGCGAGCGCGGCGACTGGCACGCCCAGGCCCAGCGGCATCTGCTCAACCGCATGATCGGCCAGCTCTACCACTGCCTGCAGACCAGGCAGCTCTTCGACGAGGATCACGCCTTCACCTCCTCCTCAGCGGATCTGGCCGTCGCGGCTTGACTTGTTAGGCACGTGAGATGTCTTTCAGGACGGAAAAGCGGGTGCCTCGCCCGGGCGAGGCACCCCGCAGCCTACCGGGCGACCCCCGATCGGCCCACCGCTCCTCGTTGCGGCGTCCTGGCCGGTCAGAGCCCCTTTGCCCCGGTGTCGCAGGCACTGTGGGCGGGCATGCGGTGCTGCCGTCCGTGTCATGTCGCGTTCCGTTCATCGGTATCCATGTTCCGGCGGGCGAAAATGCCCAAGGGTGAGGTAAGCGGGGGAGATGGCTGATGTCGGGGTGGGGCGGGGCCTTGACGGGGGTCGGATCCCGCGTGAAGACTCCTTCAACAATTCGTTGAATCCTTCCCGTCAAGGGAGCGAGACCGGGAAGGAACCGGGCGGGACCGGACCGAAGCCGGGGCGGCACCGGGCCGGGGCGAGAAGTGAGGAGCACGGGTGTCCGGTGCGGACGTGACTGCGGACGTCAATCTGGTACTGCGCTCGACGCGTGTCGTGACCCCGGACGGGACGCGTCCCGCGTCGGTCGCCGTCGCCGGCGGGAGCATCGACGCCGTCCTGCCCCACGACGCCGAGGTGCCCGCCGGTGCCCGGCTGGAGGACTTCGGTGACGACGTCCTGCTGCCAGGTCTGGTCGACACCCACGTCCATGTGAACGATCCCGGCCGCACCGAGTGGGAGGGCTTTTACACCGCCACCCGTGCCGCGGCGGCGGGCGGCATCACCACCCTGGTCGACATGCCGCTCAACTCCCTCCCGCCGACCACCACCGTCGGGCATCTGCGCACCAAGCGGCGGGTCGCCGCTCCCGAGGTGCACGTCGACACCGGTTTCTGGGGCGGGGCGGTCCCGTCCAATGTGAAGGACCTGCGACCGCTGCACGAAGCCGGGGTGTTCGGGTTCAAGTGCTTCCTCTCACCCTCCGGCGTCGAGGAGTTCCCGGAACTCGACCAGGAGCAACTGGCCCACTCCCTGGCCGAGATCGCCGGTTTCGGCGGCCTGCTCATCGTGCATGCCGAGGACCCTCGCCACCTGGACGCCGCCCCGCGGCGCGGCGGACCCGCGTACGCCGACTTCCTGGCGTCGCGGCCCCGCGACGCCGAGAACGCCGCGATCGAGGCCCTTATCGCGTTGGCCCGACGGTTCGACGCCCGGGTCCACGTCCTCCACCTGTCCTGCGCCGACGCGCTTTTGATGATCGCCGCCGCCAGACGCGACGGGGTACGGGTCACCGTCGAGTCGTGCCCGCACTTCCTCACCCTCACGGCCGAGGAGGTCCCGGACGGCGCGACGGAGTTCAAGTGCTGCCCCCCGATCCGGGAAGCAGCCAACCAGGACGCGCTGTGGGCGGGGCTGGCCGACGGGACGATCGACTGCGTCGTGTCCGACCACTCCCCGTGCACCGCCGACCTCAAGACCCCGGACTTCGCCTCCGCGTGGGGCGGCATCTCCTCTCTCCAACTGGGTCTCCCCGTCATCTGGACCGAGGCCCGCAGGCGGGGCCACTCGCTCGACGACGTGGCCCGCTGGATGTCGGCCGCCCCCGCCGAACTGGCCGGGCTGACCCGCAAGGGCGCGATCGAGCCCGGCCGCGACGCCGATTTCGCGGTCATCGCCCCGGACGAGACCTTCACCGTCGACCCCGCCGAGCTGTTCCACCGCAACCAGGTAACGGCCTACGCGGGCAGGACCCTGCGCGGCGTCGTGCGGTCGACCTGGCTGCGCGGTGTACGGATCTCGGCGGCCGGTGCCTTCACCGAACCCACCGGCCGCCTCCTGGAAAGGAACGGCTGACCGCCTGACCGCCTGGCTGCCCGACTGCCCGAGCGTTCACCGGTCGGCGAAGTCCTTCGCCGTGCACGGTATTTCGGCCGGTTTTTTCGGGGCAGCGGATTCGAGTGGATCAGAACGGCCGCGGAGAAACGAAGCCGCCGTAGGGTGAACCGGTCGATCTCCAGTGATCGAACCGATCAGACCGGGAGGGGCGATCCCATGTCCGACGTCAGCAGCCATGTCGACCTCGATCTGCGTGAAGTCGAGGGCTTCACGGCGAACCCCTATCCGTCCTACGAGAAGCTGCGTGCCGCCGGCCCCGTTCATGCCGTCCGTACCGACGAGTTCGAGCGTGTCTGGCTCGTGGTCGGGTATGGCGAGGCCCGGGCGGCCCTCGCCGACCAGCGGTTCTCAAAGCAGTGGCAGGGGCGGATCGAATGGCCCGACGGCAACGACCCGATCTTCGCCAACATGCTGGAGATGGACGCCCCGCGCCACACCCGGCTGCGCAGGCTCGTCACCCGGGAGTTCACCGCACGCCGGGTCGAGGCGCTGCGCCCGCGCGTCCAGCAGATCACCGACGAACTCCTCGACGCGATGGTGCCCGCCGGGCGCGCCGATCTCGTGGACGCGCTCGCCTTCCCGCTGCCGATGACCGTCATCTGCGAGCTGATCGGTGTGCCGGACCTGGATCGCAACGCCTTCCGGCGGCTGTCGAACGCCATCGTGACCCCGACCACGCCCGATCAGGAGCGCGAAGCGGTCGCCGCCATGGGCGCCTACCTCGGCGAGCTGATCGAGGACAAGCGGCGCTCGCCCGGTGACGACCTGATGAGCGCACTCGTCAGGACCCGCGACGAGGAGGGCGACGCGCTGTCGCCCGAGGAACTCGTGGGCATGGCGTTCCTGTTGCTGGTCGCGGGGCATGAGACCACCGTCAACCTCATCTCGAACGGGGTACGGGCCCTGCTCGACCACCCCGGTCAACTCGCCGCTCTGCGCGCCGACTTCGATCTGATCGACGGCGCGGTCGAGGAGATGCTGCGGTACGACGGCCCGGTGGAGACCTCCACGTTCCGCTTCCCGCGCGAACCGGTCGAGATCGGGCGGCGGGTCATTCCGCAGGGGGAGCCGGTGCTGGTCTGCCTGGCGGGCGCCGACCGCGATCCCGCCCGCTATCCCGAGCCGGACCGTTTCGACATCCGCCGCGAGACCCAGGGGCATCTGGCCTTCGGTCACGGGACGCACTTCTGCCTGGGTGCGTCACTGGCCCGGATGGAGGGCCGGATCGCGATCCGTACGCTGCTGGAACGGTGCCCGGGCCTCGCGCTCGACGAGGAGGCGTGGCGGCCGGACTGGCTCCCGGGCATGCTGATCCGCGGGGTCCGGGCCCTGCCCGTCCGCTGGTGAGAGGGAGGAACTCGTGAGGGAACCCGTCAAGGAATTCGTCAAGGAACCCGCCATGACCGAACTCGATCTGAGCGCGGCGCGCAAGGTTCTCGAGAGCCAGCCGTTCAGCGGGCTCGTGGGGGCACGGATCACCGCCTTCGGAGCCGGAGCCGCCACACTCGAAGTGGACATGCGCCAGGAACTCCAGCAGCAGAACGGCTTTGTGCACGGCGGCGTCCTGGCCTACGCGGCCGACAACTCGATCACCTTCGCCGCCGGAACGACCCTCGGTCCGGCCGTACTGACCGGCGGCTTCTCCATCCAGTACATCCGGCCCGCCACCGGGCGCACACTGGTCGCCCGCGCGGAGGTCGTGCACACCGGGCGGCGGCAGGCCGTGGTCCGGTGCGATCTGTCCATGGTGGGGGAGGGCGGGGCGGAGACGCTCTGCGCGGTCGCGCAGGGCACGGTCCTCTCGGCCGCAGTACAGTGACTGACCGTCACATTCCGTGCATGCAGGTGGGTCGATGTCCCGGGGCAGTGGTTCACCCCGGGACGTCCATCCCGCTCCGGTCGGCCGTCCCGTCCGACATCTCCACGATCCCCACGGGGCGCCGTTCCCTGCGGGACACTTCGCACGCCTCCGCGATCAGCAGCGCGTGCCATGCCTCCCTGCCGTCGCACGGGTTGGGCAGTTCGCCCCGCACCAGCGTGACGAACGCGTCCAGTTCCGCCTCGTAGGCCGGGGCGAACCGTTCCAGGAAGCCCGGCCAGGGGTTCGGCGGCGCGGCGGGGCCCTGCGGCTCCGCCGACGTGACCGGTGTGCGGTCGTCCAGCCCGACCGTGATCTGCCCGGCCTCGCCCGCCAGTTCCATGCGGACGTCGTAGCCGGCGCCGTTGCAGCGCGTGGCCGTCGCCGTGGCCAGGGTGCCGTCGTCGAGGGTCAGTAGCACCGCCGCCGTGTCCACATCACCGGCCGCCCGGAACATCCCCGGCCCGGCATCCGACCCGACGGCGTACACCTCCGTCACCTCACGGCCCGTCACCCAACGCAGCATGTCGAAGTCGTGCACCAGACAGTCCCGGTACAGCCCGCCGGAGAGCGGCAGATACGCGGCGGGCGGCGGCGCCGGGTCCATGGTCATCGCCCGCACGGTGTGCAGCCGGCCCAGTGTCCCCGACCGCACCGCCTCGCGCGCCGCCGCGTACCCTGCGTCGAACCTGCGCATGAAGCCCATCTGGAGGACGCTCCCCGCCCGCTCCACCTCGCGCAGCGCGCTCAGCGTCGCCGGCAGGCCGAGCGCGATCGGCTTCTCGCAGAACGCGGGAAGCCCCGCCCGCGCGGCCCGCTTGATCAGCTCCGCGTGCGAGGAGGTGGCCGAGGCGATCACCACGGCGTCCACCCCGGCGCCGAACACCTCGTCCGCGCCGTCCACTCGCCTCGCGCCGAGGCGGTCCGCGACCCGCTCCGCGCGCGCCCTGTCCGTGTCGGTCACCACCAGGGTGTCCACCTGCGGATGGCGGGCCAGCACGCCCGCGTGGAAGGAGCCGATCCGGCCGGTGCCGATGAGTCCGATGCGCATGGACCCAACGTGCCGCCGGGCCGGGGAGCTGTCAACGATATGTCAGGACAACAGGACGACACGACGACAGAACGACGTAACCACAGAACGACGTGACTACCGGACGACATGACTACCGGAGGTTCTGACGGCGGCGTACCCTCCACGCGTGCCCAAACCCACCACCGACCCCGCCGCACTCGAACTCGGCGTGGACCGCGCGAGCCCGGTCCCCCTGTACTACCAACTGGCCCGGCAACTGGAAGCGGCTGTCGAGCAGGGCAGGCTCGCCCCCGGCAGTCTCCTCGGCAACGAGATCGACCTCGCCTCCCGGCTCGGCCTGTCCCGGCCCACCGTCCGCCAGGCCATCCAGTCGCTGGTCGACAAGGGGATCATGGTCCGCCGCCGGGGCGTCGGCACCCAGGTCGTGCACAGCAGGGTCCCGCGCCGGCTCGAGCCGAGCAGCCTGTACGACGACCTGGAGGCCGCGGGCGGGCACCCCACGACCCGTGTCCTGCGCAACACCGTCGAGCCCGCCGACCCCGGGGTCGCCGACATTCTCGGAGTCGCGGAGGGAAGCGACGTCCACCTCCTCGAGCGGATCCGGTACGCGGACGACGAGCCGCTGGCGCTCCTGCGCAACCACCTGCCCCCCGGAACCGTCGACCTGGACACCGCGCGGCTGGAGAGCACCGGCCTCTACCGGATGCTGCGCGCCGCGGGCATCGCCCTGCACAGCGCCCACCAGTCGATCGGTGCCCGGCCCGCCACCGCGGAGGAGGCCGCCGGGCTCTCCGAGACCGAGGGCGCCGCCCTGCTCACCATGGAGCGGACCGCCTTCGACGACACCGGGCGGGTGATCGAGTTCGGCTCCCACCTCTACCGGGCCTCGCGCTACTCCTTCGACTTCCAGTTGCTCGTGCGGTGACGGCTTGCTTGTACGGCGACGACTTGCTCGTGCGGTGACGACAGCTCGCGGCCGCTCGTACGGGACGGCGGCCCCCCGGCGGCCCGTAGGGCGACGACCGTCATGCCCGCAGACGCCACCCGCGGATGTCGCGCCGTCCCGTCCGCAGACGCCACCCGCGGATGTCCCGCCGCCCGCCCGGTAGCGCCCGGACGCCGTCGGCCGGATCACCGACGACCGTCACGCGGACCGTTGACGCCGGGGCGGCCCGGCGCTACAACTGCGGTCGGGGAGACCGGACACCCGTTCCTCGTGGCCCGTCCGACCGCCCCCCGGGAGCGCGTACCACAGCGGGAGAGAGCCCGTCGCCCACCGCTCACGAAGCCCCTCCGTACGACCCCCGACGCCCTTCCCGCTCCCCGCACAGCACACCCGCACCGACCCGTGTGCCCCGGCCCTGCCGGGCGGCCCCGTCGTCGGCTCGGGGATACTTGGCCAGCCGGGCCGGGGGCCAGACGCCTCCGGCCGACCACAGAGCACAGCGAGCAGCACAAGAAGGGCACGGCGTCGTGGCAAGGGTTCGGACAGGGGTACGTGCGATGGGCGCCGTGCTTGCGGCGGTGCTCGCGGCCTCCCTCGCGGGATGCAGCAGCACCGGTGGCAAGCGGGCGGAGGAGCGCGCGGCCCGGGCCGCCGCCGAGGGCCGCGCCGCGGTGGACACGCCCCGCTGGACCTTCGCCATGGTCACCCACTCCGGAGACGGCGACACCTTCTGGGACATCGTCCAGAGAGGCGCCGAGCAGGCGGCCGTCAAGGACAACATCAAGTTCCTGTACTCGCACCACGACGAGGCGCAGCAGCAGGCCCAGCTGGTCCAGGCCGCCATCGACCAGAAGGTCGACGGGCTGATCGTCACGCTCGCCAAGCCCGACGCGATGAAGGACGTCGTCGCCAAGGCCGCCAGGGCCGGGATCCCGGTGATCACGGTGAACTCGGGCTCCGCCGAGTCCAAGCGGTTCGGCGCCCTCGCCCACGTCGGCCAGGACGAGTCCATCGCGGGCGAGGCCGTCGGCGACGAGCTGAACGCGCGCGGCCGCAAGAAGGCCCTGTGCATCCTGCACGAGCAGGGCAACGTCGGCCACGAGCAGCGCTGTGCCGGGGCGAAGAAGACCTTCGACGGCCAGATGCAGAATCTGTATGTCGAGGGCACCAACATGCCCGACGTCCAGGCGTCCATCGAGGCGAAGCTCCAGGCCGACAAGAGCATCGACGCGGTCGTCACCCTCGGGGCGCCGTTCGCGGACGCCGCCGTCAAGGCGAAGAAGACCGCGGGCAGCACGGCCGAGATCGACACGTTCGACCTGAACGCCAAGGTCGCCACCGCCCTGCAGGACAAGACCCTCGGCTTCGCGGTCGACCAGCAGCCCTATCTCCAGGGGTACGAGGCCGTGGACCTGCTCTGGCTGTACCGCTACAACGGCGACGTGCTCGGCGGCGGGCGCCCGGTCCTCACCGGCCCGCAGATCATCACGGACAAGGACGCCGCCGCGCTCGCGCCGTACACGAAGCGGGGGACCCGATGAGCGTCGCCGCGGATCCGGCGGCCCCGGCGGGCCCCGACGAACGACTGCTGCGCACCTCCCCGCTGCGCAGGCTCCTCGGACGCCCCGAACTCGGCTCGATCGTCGGCGCCGCTGCCGTGTTCGTCTTCTTCTCGCTCGTCGCCGACAGCTTCCTGCGCGCCTCCAGCCTCGGCACGGTGCTGTACGCGGCCTCCACCATCGGGATCATGGCCGCCCCGGTGGCGCTGCTGATGATCGGCGGCGAGTTCGACCTGTCCGCCGGTGTGCTGGTCACCAGCTCCGCGCTGATCTCGTCGATGTTCAGCTACCAGATGACCGCCAACGTCTGGGTCGGCGTCCTCGTGTCGTTGCTGGTCACGCTCGCCATCGGCGCGTTCAACGGCTTCATGCTGACCCGTACGAAACTGCCGAGCTTCATCATCACGCTCGGCACGTTCCTGATGCTGACCGGCCTGAACCTCGGCTTCACCAAGCTGATCAGCGGAACCGTGTCGACGAAGACCATCGGCGACATGGAGGGCTTCGATTCGGCCCGCCGGGTCTTCGCCTCGCAGTGGACCATCGGCGGTGTCGAGTTCAAGGTCACGATCCTGTGGTGGGCGGTGCTCGTCGCGATCGCCACCTGGATCCTGCTGCGCACCCGCTTCGGGAACTGGATCTTCGCCGTCGGCGGCGAGGCCGACGCGGCCCGCGCCGTCGGCGTCCCGGTGATCCGCACCAAGATCGGGCTCTACCTCGGGGTCGCCTTCGCCGCCTGGGTCTCCGGGCAGCACCTGCTGTTCTCGTACGACGTGGTGCAGTCCGGCGAGGGCGTCGGCAACGAACTGATCTACATCATCGCCGCGGTCATCGGCGGCTGCCTGATCACCGGCGGCTACGGCTCCGCGATCGGTTCCGCCGTCGGCGCCGTCATCTTCGGCATGACGAGCAAGGGCATCGTGTACGCGGAGTGGAACCCGGACTGGTTCAAGTTCTTCCTCGGAGCCATGCTGCTCCTGGCCACCCTGCTCAACGCATGGGTACGCAAGCGCGCGGAGGCGACGAAATGACGGCCCCCTTGGCGCCGGCGGGCCGGGAGACGGCCCACCGGGCCCTCGTCGAGCTGGATCACGTCAGCAAGTTCTACGGCAACATCAAGGCGCTCACCGACGTCTCGCTGGAGGTCCGCGCGGGGGAGATCTCCTGCGTGCTCGGCGACAACGGCGCCGGCAAGTCCACCCTGATCAAGATCATCGCGGGGCTGCACCGGCACGACGCGGGCAGCTTCCTCATCGAGGGTGAACAGACCGTCCTCGTCAACCCGCGCGACGCCCTCGACCGCGGCATCGCCACCGTCTACCAGGACCTGGCCGTCGTCCCGCTCATGCCGGTCTGGCGGAACTTCTTCCTCGGCTCCGAGCCGACGACCGGCGTGGGCCCCTTCAAGCGCCTCGACGTACGGCTGATGCGCGAGACGACCCGTACCGCACTGCTGTGCATGGGCATCGACCTGCGCGACGTCGACCAGCCGATCGGTACCCTCTCCGGCGGCGAGCGGCAGTGCGTCGCCATCGCCCGCGCCGTCCACTTCGGCGCCAAGGTCCTCGTCCTGGACGAGCCGACCGCCGCGCTCGGCGTCAAGCAGTCCGGGGTCGTCCTCAAGTACGTCGCGGCCGCCCGTGACGCCGGTCTCGGCGTGGTCCTCATCACGCACAACCCGCACCACGCGTATCTCGTCGGCGACCGTTTCGTCCTGCTCAAGCGGGGCGCCATGGCCGGCAGCCACACCCGGGAGAGCGTCACGCTGGACGAACTGACCCGCCAAATGGCGGGCGGCAGCGAGCTGGAGGAGCTCAGCCACGAGCTGGAGCGGGCGACGGAGGCGGGCCCTCCGGACGGGCGGGACCGGCCGTAGGACCGCGCCCGAGGCGGCCGGCCCCGGGCGGGGGCGTCGTCCCGTCTCGGCCTAGGGGGGCCGGGCAGTGGCAGAATCGAGCGCGACGGGCGCAGTCCGCCGCCGGGAGCACCCACCCCCGGCCCCCCGACCCCCGCAGGGACGATGAGCACGTACCGCGACTTCACCCACCGCGGCTCCGCCCGCGCCACCGTCCTGCGGACCGTGGGCACCCGCGAGCGCCGTTCGCACCTCACCGCGCCGAGAGTGCCCACCGTCGGCATCGACATCGGCGGCACGAAGGTGATGGCCGGTGTCGTCGACGCCGACGGCAACATCCTGGAGCGGCTGCGCACCGAGACGCCGGACAAGTCCAAGAGCCCCAAGGTCGTCGAGGACACCATCGTCGAGCTGGTCCTGGACCTCTCCGACCGGCACGACGTCCATGCCGTCGGCATCGGGGCGGCCGGCTGGGTCGACGCGGACCGCTCCAAGGTGCTGTTCGCCCCGCACCTCGCCTGGCGCGACGAACCACTGCGCGACGCCCTCGCCTCCCGCCTCGTCGTCCCCGTCATGGTCGACAACGACGCCAACACCGCCGCATGGGCGGAGTGGCGCTTCGGAGCGGGCCGGGGCGAGGACCACCTCGTCATGATCACGCTCGGCACCGGCATCGGCGGCGCGATCCTGGAGGAGGGCCGGGTCAAGCGCGGCAGGTTCGGGGTCGCCGGGGAATTCGGCCACATGCAGGTGGTGCCCGGCGGACACCGCTGCCCGTGCGGGAACCGCGGCTGCTGGGAGCAGTACAGCTCCGGCAACGCGCTCGTCCGCGAGGCCAAGGAGCTGGCCGCCGCCGACTCACCGGTGGCGCACGGCCTCATCGAGCGCGTCAAGGGCAACATTCCGGACATCACCGGGCCGCTCATCACCGAACTGGCCCGCGAGGGCGACGCGATGTGCGTCGAGCTCCTCCAGGACATCGGCCAGTGGCTCGGCGTCGGCATCGCCAACCTGGCCGCCGCGCTCGACCCCTCCTGCTTCGTCATCGGGGGCGGCGTCAGCGCCGCCGACGACCTGCTGATCGGCCCAGCCAGGGACGCCTTCAAGCGGCACCTCACCGGCCGCGGCTACCGCCCCGAGGCCCGCATCGCCAAGGCGCAGCTCGGCCCGGAGGCGGGTATGGTCGGCGCCGCCGACCTGGCCCGGCTGGTGGCCCGCAGATTCCGCCGCACCAACCGCCGCCGCGTCGAACGGTACGAGCGTTACGCACAGATCTACGACCAGGCCGCGAGCACCATCCGTAACACCCGCAGCACTCGCACCTTCTAGGGATCGCCACAGACATGACCGCAGCCGAGCACGTCGTCCTGCCGCGCCAGTCCCCGCCGTCCGGCGACAAACCGCCGCAGGACCGGCGCCGGATGATCCGCCGCCGTCTGATCACCGCGACCATCATCGTGCTGCTCATCGGCATCCCGGCCGGCTATCTGCTGATCTCCGCAGGGCAGAGCCGCCGCGCGGGTCAGAACAAGGAGGCCGAGGCGGCGGCGCAGGGGCTCCAGGAGGGCTGGCCGTCCCGGTTGCAGCGCCGGATCTACGAGCTGCCGATGCCGGGCAACTCGCTGGACGTCCAGTACTACGAGACCAACAACTGGAAGGTCAGCCGGCTCTACGTGGAGTTCCGCACCACCTCCGCCGGACTCGACCGGTTCCTGAGCCGGCTGGGCAGCGGCCGCGCCGCCCTGGAGCCCGGCAAGGTGACCATCGGCGAGCGCGACCAGCAGATCTCCGGGTGGAGCTTCGGCCCCGGCATCCAGTGGGCGGGCACCACGCACACCAACAAGGACCCGCGGCCCACCCAGGACATCACCGTCAACATGGCCGACCCGATGAACCCCGTCGTCTACGTCGTGTCCGCGGCGACCCCGTGAGCCGTGGTCCCGGCGGCCGTACGGGCGCGCGCGTGGACGGTGCCGCCAGGACGGACATCCCGCGGGCGGGCCCCGGAGGGAAACCGCCGTGACGCCGTCCGGCCGGGACCATCCGGGCGCTCCCCGCCCACGTGCTTCCGCTGCCGGGCCGCACGGGGAGTACGCCGCTGGACGGTGCGGACCCGTGCCCTGCCCCCTTCTTTTTCGTGAGTGCGTGCGATATGGGAGCGTGGGCGGGTGAGCAAGACGACGACTGAAACCCTGCAGTACCGCTTCGACGGACCCGAAGACGCACCGATACTGGTCATCGGCCCGTCCCTCGGCACCACCTGGCACATGTGGGACCGGCAGATACCGGAGCTCACCCAGCACTGGCGGGTCCTCCGCTTCGATCTCCCCGGCCACGGCGGCGCCCCCGCCCGTCCGGCCTCCGCCGTCCCGGAACTCTCCGACCGGCTGATCGCCACCCTCGACGGACTGGGCGTCCAGCGCTTCGGGTACGCGGGCTGCTCCATCGGCGGTGCGATCGGCGCCGACCTCGCGCTGCGGTATCCGCACCGGATCGCCTCGCTCGCCCTGGTCGCCGCCTCGGCCCGGTTCGGCAGCGCCGACGAGTTCCGCCAGCGCGGGGTGGTCGTCCGCACCAACGGGCTGGAGCCGATGGCCCGCACCGCACCCGAGCGCTGGTTCACCCCCGCGTTCGCCGCGGCGCAGTCGGCCATCGTCGACTGGGCCGTCCAGATGGTCCGCACCACCGATCCCGGCTGCTACATCGCCGCCTGCGAAGCCCTGGCCGCCTTCGACATCCGCGCCGGACTCGGCCGCATCACCGTCCCGACCCTCGTCCTGGTCGGCGCCGAGGACCGGGTCACCGGGCCGGGCGACGCCCGCACCCTGGTCGCGGGCATACCGGACGCCCGGCTCGCCCTCGTCCCCGGCGCCGCCCATCTCGCCCCGGTCGAGCAGCCCGCGGCCGTCACCGACCTGCTCCTCACCCACTTCTCCACGGCCTGGCAGGACACCCTCGCGGGCATCCCCATGCCCGCCGACACCCCGCGGCTCTCGGCACCCGTGCTGCCCGTCGCGGAGATCACCGCCGCCGCACGGCCCGAGCCCCCGGCCGACGGTCGGGCCGACCGGTACGACCACGGTCTGAAGGTGCGCCGCGAGGTGCTCGGCAACGTCCATGTGGACCAGGCCATGGGTGAGGCCGACGACTTCACGGGCGATTTCCAGGAACTCGTCACGCGGTACGCCTGGGGAGAGGTGTGGACCCGCGAGGGCCTGGACCGTCGCACCCGCAGTTGCGTCACGATCGCCGCGCTGGTCGCCGGTGGGCACCTGGAGAGCCTCGCCGCGCATGTCCGGGGGGCCCTGCGCAACGGTGTCGGCCCGGCGGAGATCAAGGAGGTGCTGATGCAGACCGCCGTGTACTGCGGCGTTCCGGCCGCGAGCGCCGCGTTCTCGGTCGCCCGGTCCGTGATCCGGGAAGAAACGACGCCCCGCCCGTAGCAGGATGGCCCCCATGAACGCTGTGAACCCCGCGCACCTCACGCTGACCAAGAAGAAGCACTCCTGCGTCCGGCTGCAGAAGGAGGGGCGGACACTGGTCATCGACCCGGGCGGCTTCTCCGAGGAGGACGCCGCCGTCGGCGCCGACGCGATCCTGGTGACGCACGAGCACCCCGACCACTTCGACGAGCGGCGGCTGCGCGCCGCCATGGAGGCCGATCCCACCGTCGGCGTCTGGACCCTGCGCAGCGTCGCCGACCGGCTCTCCGCGGCGTTCCCCGGCCGCGTCCACACGGTCGGCCACGGCGACACGTTCGCCGCGGCGGGCTTCGACGTACAGGTGCACGGGGAACTGCACGCGGTGATCCACCCGGACATCCCCAGGATCACCAACGTCGGCTTCCTGGTGGACGGTTCGGTCTTCCACCCGGGCGACGCACTCACCGTCCCCGACCGCCCGGTCGACACGCTGATGCTGCCCGTGATGGCCCCCTGGAACAAGATCTCCGAGGTCATCGACTATGTGCGCGAGGTCGCGCCGCGCCGCGCCATCGACATCCACGACGCCCTGCTCACCGATCTCGCCCGGCCGATCTACGACCATCAGATCGGCGCCCTCGGCGGAGCCGACCACGGTCGGCTGGCTCCGGGGGACTCCACCGGCCTGTGACCTCCGCCGGTGTCCGACCGCGACCGTAGCCGGTCCGGCGGCTGTCGGCGCCAGCGGCTAGGTTTGCCTTCATGCGCATCGCCACCTGGAACGTCAATTCGATCACCGCCCGGCTCCCGAGGCTGCTGGCCTGGCTGGAGAGCACCGGCACGGACGTGCTGTGCATCCAGGAGACCAAGTGCACCGCCGAACAGTTCCCCACCGAGCAGCTCCGCGAGCTGGGATACGAATCCGCGGTCAACGCCACCGGCCGGTGGAACGGGGTCGCGCTGGTCTCCAGGGCCGGCCTGTCCGACATCGTGACGGGCCTGCCCGACGGCCCCGCATACGAGGGCGCGCAGGAGCCGCGGGCGATCTCCGCGACCTGCGGCCCCGTCCGGGTCTGGTCGGTGTACGTGCCCAACGGCCGCGAGATCGAGCACGCGCACTACGCGTACAAGCTGCGCTGGTTCGAGGCCCTGCAGAAGGCGGTCGCCGCGGACGCCGCGGGTGCGCAGCCGTTCGCGGTCCTCGGCGACTTCAATGTTGCCCCGACCGATGAGGACGTCTGGGACCCGGCCCTCTTCGAGGGCGCCACGCACGTCACCCCCGCCGAACGCGCCGCGCTCGCCGCGCTGCGTCAGGAGGGTCTGTCCGACGTCATGCCCCGCCCCCTCAAGTACGACCGTCCGTACACCTTCTGGGACTACCGCGAACTGCGCTTCCCGAAGAACAAGGGCATGCGCATCGACCTCGTCTACGGCAACGCCCCCTTCGTCGCGGCGGTCCAGGACAGTTACGTGGACCGGGAGGAGCGCAAGGGCAAGGGCGCCTCCGACCACGCCCCGGTGGTCGTGGATCTCGGCTTCTGACGTTCCGGACCGGCGTCCCGCCGTCGCCGCGCGGCCGTTGTCAGTGGTCGCCGTTACGGTGGTTGCTGTCCTTATCCCGCTTGCTGGCTGCTTGCCGAGACCAGGACAGCCCCGCCCGTTCAGCGCCGGGCGGGGCCTCGGCGGCCGGCCGTCAGACGGCGGGCACGCCGTCCCTGCTCGGGTCGGCGGCCGGGCCCACCCCGAGCACGGCGCAGCCGGTGCCCAGGGCCAGGACCATCAGCAGCGCGCTCACCCACAGCGGGGACCGGAAGCCGAATCCCGCGTCGATCGCGAGTCCGCCGAACCACGGCCCGAGTGCGCCGCCCACGTTGAACGCGGACGTGGCGAACGAACCGGACAGCGTCGGCGCGTCGGGCGCCAGCCGGAACACCCACGAGATCAGCGCCGTCCCCGTGCCGAACGCGAGCATCCCCTGCACGAGGACGAACACCACCGTCGCGACCGGGCTGCCGGCGCCCATCGCGAACGCGGTCCAGCCGACGGTGAGAAGGACCAGTCCGCTCACGGTGAGCGCGACCGGCCGCGCGTCCACGACCCGCCCGGTGAGGGTGACCCCGACGAACGAACCCACGCCGAACAGCGCGAGCAGCACCGGCACCCAGCCCTGGCCGAGGCCGGTGACGCGGGTGGCGAGTGGTTCGACGTAGGAGAACGCGCAGAACGTCGCCCCCTGCACGAGGGCGCTGGTCAGCAGTGTCAGCAGCAGCCGCGGAGCGGTCAGGCCCCGCAGCTCCGCGCCGACGGACGCCGGGGCGGACTCCGTCCGGCCCCCCGGGATCGTCCTGGCGATCACGACGGCGGCCGGGACGCAGACCAGGGCCACGGCCCAGAACGCCGACCGCCAGCCCAGGTGCCCGCCCAGCACGGCCCCGGCGGGCACCCCCGCCACGCAGGCGACGGTGACGCCGCCGACCACCACGGCCGTGGCGCGTGCCCGGGCTTCGGGGCCGACCAGGGACACCGCGGTCACCAGCGCCACGGCCCAGAAACCGGCGTTCGCGAGCGCCCCGACGACACGTGTCGCCAGGAGCACCCCGTAGTCCGGGGTGAGTGCCCCCACGACGTGGACGGCGCCGAAGACGCAGAGGAAGAACAACAGGGCGCGGCGGCGCGGCCAGCGCCGGCTGAAGAGCGCCATCAGCGGCGCCCCGAAGATCATCCCGACGGCGAAGGCCGAGGTGAGCAACCCGGCGGCCGGAATGGACACGTGAAGGTCGGCGGCGATGTCCGAGACGAGACCGGACAGCATGAACTCGGACGTGCCCTGGGCGAAGACGGCGAGCCCGAGCGCGTACACGGCGAATGGCATGAAGGAACCCCATGAGGATGACGGATGGGAACAGGCGGAGGGTGCGGGCCGCGCCCGCCCGTCGTCACGGAACGACGGGCGGCGACACGGGAGACGTCCGGGTGTCCGGGACGGAACCGGCCGGGCGGTGAATGCCGGGACGGGAGACCCGCGTACGAGCGCGGACGGGGAAACGCGCGGCCCACACGAGGACGGTCCGCGGCGGCAGCCGGGCAGGAGCGGCACTCCCGGCCACGGCCGTGGGGGAGCGCGCTCGACTCTGACATGGCCACCGGGGGACCGGTGGCTAGCCTCTGTTCGCCTCGGGGCTGGACATGGCCGCGAAGCTACCAGCCGAGGCCGGTGCGCAGCCACCCCGTTCCCGGTCCATGGCCCGGTGCGGGGCCCGTTCCCGGTCCCGTACCCGGACGGCTGTCCGCGCGCCCTGTGGTGCGTATTCCGGGCGAGATGCGACCCTGACTGGTATGAACATCCCTTTCCTGGACAACTGGCGTAAGCGGAACGACGGTGCGCGGGGGCAGGGGCTCGCCTCGGCCGTGGCGGTCGACCCCGAAGGCGTGGCGGAACTGCTCGCCGAGTGCGAACTGCTGCGGGTCCGGGCGGAGCAGCGGGGCCTCGAACTCGACGACAGTCCGGCCTCGTTGGCGGCCCTCGACCAGTTGCCGCCGCGCTGGCGCGACGATCCCGAGGAGCTGCCCTGGCTGGGCAACGACGCGGGCCTGTACCTCGGCACGGTCCTGGTGCGCAATGTCCCCGGCGCGATCTGGAGCATCTGGCCGAGCGGGCGCCCCGTGGTGCGGCTCGTCTCGGGGCGGGAGATCGACGTGGTCGAGGCGGGGCTGGACTGGGCGATGGCCGGAAGCCCGGAGCTCTCCCAGGTGTACGCGGAGTCGGCCGAGGGGTAGGGCTTCCGTAAAATCGAAAAAGAATCCTTATGCCCTATTCATGCGTGTCGACGGTGAAGGCCCTTTCCGCGCTGGATAGTTTGCGCTGACCTCGACGAAGCGAAGAGTGGGTGGGGCAGCGCATGGCCGTCGATCCGTTGATCGAACTCCGGGACGTCAACAAGTACTACGGACGGTTGCACGTACTGCGGGACATCGATCTCACCGTCGGCCGCGGCGAGGTGGTGGTGATCATCGGCCCCTCCGGTTCCGGCAAGTCGACGCTCTGCCGGACCATCAATCGACTGGAGACCACCGAGTCGGGCCGCATCGTGATCGACGGCAGGCCCCTTCCCGAGGAGGGGAAGGCGCTCGCCCAGCTCCGCGCCGAAGTGGGCATGGTCTTCCAGTCGTTCAACCTCTTCGCGCACCGGACGGTGCTGGCCAACGTCTCGCTCGCCCAGCTCAAGGTCCGCAAGCGGAAGAAGGGCGAGGCCGACCGGCGCTCCCGGGAACTGCTGGAGCGGGTCGGACTCGCCGCGCACGCCGACAAGTTCCCCGCCCAGCTCTCCGGCGGCCAGCAGCAGCGGGTGGCCATCGCCCGCGCCCTCGCCATGGACCCCAAGGCCCTCCTCTTCGACGAACCCACCTCGGCACTCGACCCCGAGATGATCAACGAGGTGCTCGAAGTCATGCGGCAGCTCGCCCGCGACGGCATGACCATGGTCGTCGTCACGCACGAGATGGGTTTCGCCCGTTCCGCAGCGAACCGCGTGGTCTTCATGGCCGACGGCCGGATCGTCGAGGACCGCACTCCCGAGGCGTTCTTCACCGCCCCGGAGAGCGACCGTGCCAAGGACTTCCTGTCCAAGATCCTCAAGCACTGACGGGGGCTCCTGTTGCGTACGAGAAGAGTTCTGGCCGCCTGCGCCGCTCTCCTGCTGGTTGTGCTCGCCGCCGGATGCGGAAAGGAGGGCAGCCCGCCGGTGAAGGGCCCGAGGCCCGACCAGCTGCCCGTGTACCGGGTCGACACCGCCTTCCGGCTTCCCCAGTCGCCGACCTGGACCGCGGCGAGGAAGCGCGGCCATCTCCGGGTCGGGGCCAAGGAGGACCAGCCGTACCTCGGCGAGAAGGACCCGGCCACCGGCACCTACTCCGGATTCGACATCGAGATCGCCCGGATGACGGCCGCCTCGCTCGGCTTCGATCCGAAGACCATCCGCTTCCGGACCATCGCCTCCGCCAACCGCGAGACGGCGCTGCAGAACGGTCAGATCGACTACTACGTCGGCACCTACACCATCAACGACCTGCGCAAGAAGCTCGTCGGTTTCGCCGGGCCCTACTACATGGCCGGCCAGTCGCTGCTCGTGCGCACCGACGAGCACGACATCCACGGCCCGCAGGACCTGGCCGGGAGGACGGTGTGCTCGGCGGCGGGTTCGACCCCGTACCAGCGCATCGCCGCCGAATACCCGAAGGCGGTCCTGGTCGCCTACGACACGTACTCGATCTGTGTCGACAACCTCCTCACCTACCAGGTCGACGCCGTCACCACCGACGACGCGATCCTGCTCGGCTTCGCGGCCAAGGCGCCGAAGGAGATGAAGGTGGTCGGCAAGCCGTTCTCGAGGGAGCCGTACGGGATCGGCGTCCCACGTAACGACAACGCCCTGCGGTTCGCCCTCGACGACGCCCTGGAGGCCAACGAGACGAACGGCAACTGGAAGAAGGCGTTCGAGGCCACGCTCGGCCTGTCCGGCACGCCCGCGCCGACACCGCCGCCCATCGACCGCTACCCGGCCGGCTGAGAGGACGGGACATGACATGGACGTACTCACACAGAACTTCTCGCTGTACGGCAAGGGCTTCCTCGGCACCGTCGAGCTGACCGTCTATTCCTCCGCCCTGGCGTTGCTGCTCGGCTTCGTCATGGCCTCCTTCCGGGTGGCCCCCGTCGGCTCGCTGCGGACGCTCGGCACGGCGTGGGTGACGGTGCTGCGCAACACCCCGCTGACCCTGCTCTTCTTCGCCGTCCTGCTCGGGCTGCCGCGCTTCGGCCTGGTGCTCCCCTTCAAGGTCTTCGCGGTCCTGGCGCTCGGCTGCTACACCTCCGCGTTCATCTGCGAGGTGCTGCGCTCCGGCATCAACACCGTGCCCAAGGGGCAGGGGGAGGCGGCCCGTAGTCTCGGCATGACCTTCGGCCAGACGCTCCATCACGTCGTGCTGCCGCAGGCGTTCCGCTCGGTGATCCCGCCGATCGGCTCGACGCTCATCGCCCTCGCCAAGAACTCCGCGATCGCCGGAGCGTTCAGCGTCACCGAACTCCTCGGCACCTACAAGACCCTCAACGAGCTGGGATACAGCATCATCTGGAGCTTCGTCTGGATCGCCGTCGGCTACCTGATCATCACCCTGTCCATCAGTGCGCTCTTCAACGTGATGGAGAAGCGCTGGGGAGTCGCCCGATGACCACCCGCACCGCGTCGGCCGCGACCGCCCTGTACGACATCCCGGGCCCGGCCGCCCGCAGACGCCACCGCACGTACGGGATCGTCTCGACGGCCGTGATCCTCGCCGCGGTCGGCTGGATCGTCTTCCTGCTCCTCGACACCGGACAGTTCAGCGGAGCCAAATGGACACCCTTCGCGTACAAGGGAATTCAGGAACTTCTGCTGCGTGGCCTGGGCAACACCCTCAAGGCGTTCGCGTACGCCGCGGTGCTCTCCCTCGCGCTCGGGGCGGTGCTCGCCGTCGGCAGGCTCTCCGACCACCGCGCCGTGCGCTGGGTCTCGACCCTGCTCGTCGAGTTCTTCCGGGCCATGCCCGTACTGGTGATGATCTTCTTCGTCTTCGTGGCGCTGAAGGCGCAGCCGCTGACCGCGCTGGTCACCGGACTGACCCTGTACAACGGCTCGGTGCTCGCCGAGGTGTTCCGCACCGGGATCAACTCCGTGGACCGCGGCCAGCGCGAGGCCGCGTACGCCCTCGGGATGCGCAAGACCCAGGTCACCGCGTACGTGCTGGCCCCCCAGGCGGTACGCGCCATGCTGCCCACGATCATCAGCCAGCTGGTGGTGGCGCTGAAGGACACCTCGCTCGGCTTCCTGATCACCTATGAGGAGTTCCTCCACGCGGGCAAGCTCATCGCGTCCAATCTCGACTACGATCTGCCCTTCATCCCCGTGGTGATGGTGATCTCGCCGATCTACATCGGGATGTGCATGCTGCTCTCCTGGTTCGCGACCTGGGTGGCCAGGCAGGAGCGGCGCAGCCCGAAGACGAGGGCCGTGGAGGTGGCGCCGCCCGAACCGGGAACGGTGCTGCCGGGAGTGCGGTAGCCGGGAACCGCCGCGAGGCGGCTCCGGAGGAGCGGTACCCGTCCGGCCGCAGCCGGTGATCACTCCTCGCGCACGGGAACGGACACGTACGCACGCGTGCATGGACGCGCGTACGACGGGTCCGTCGCGGCCGGGGAGAAGGTCAGCTGCGAGCCGGTCGGGTCCGCTCCCGGCGCGCGGAGGGTCCGGCGCCGGGCGACGGGGCGGTGGCCGGCGCCGACCGGGAGGTACCCGGCGTGGACGCCGAGGGCCCCGGACGCCCGGCTCACCTCAGCGCGCTCTTGGCCCGCCAGCCGGCCCAGGACACGTTCCACGCCCCGTACCCGTTGCCCTCGGCGACCGTGCCCTTGGCGTCCGCGCCGGTGATCTCGAAGGGGTCGCCGACGCGCACCTGCCGGTACAGCTCGCCGGCGTCCGCGTCGCTCATCCCGACGCAGCCCGAACTGCGATTGGCCACCCCGAAGTAGGCGGCGTTCCACGGGGCCGCGTGGGCGTACATCCCCGACCAGGTCAGCCGCATCGACGAGTCGACCATCTTGTCGTAGGCGTCGCCCAGGCCGACCGTCTCCGAGCGCATGTTGATCGTGCCCTCCTTGGCCATCAGCACGGCCGTGCCGCGCCACGACGCCTTCTCGCCGCCGGGGGTGCCGGCCGACATGGGCACGCTCATCACGCTCTTCCCGTCACGCTTGAGCGCCAGCCGGTGCCGGTCGAGGTCGACCTCGACCACCTGGTGGGCGCCGATGGTGAACGTGGTGCGGTAGTCGCGGACGAACCAGCCGCCGGACGGGCCCGAGTCGATGCCGTTGAGAGCGGCGTCGAGCGTGACCTTCGTACCGGGCTTCCAGTACTCCTTGGGGCGCCAGTCGACACGGTCCCGGCCCGAGTAGTCCCGCAGCCAGCCCCAGGAGCCCTCGGTGTTGTTCGAGGTGGTGACCTTCAGGGCCTTCTCGACCGAGGCCCGGTCCTTCACGGGGTTGTCGAAGACGACCGACAGCGGCTGGGCGATGCCGACGGTGGTGTTCTTGCCGGGGGCCAGGGTCAGCTTGTTGACCTTGGCCGCCGCGGCGGTGGTGAAGCGGGCCTCGGCGCTGCCGCCTTCGGCGTCCCGTGCCTCGACCCGGTACGCGGTGCCGGGCGCGGCCGGCCGGTCGGACGTCCACGTGCGGCCGTTCGCCGACATCCGGCCGGTGAGCGCGTCCCCCTCGGACGCGCGGACCGTGACCGACTTCAGCTTTCCGGCCTCGAGGGTCACCTTCACCGGCTGCCCGGCGGCGGCGTCGGAGCCCTGGAGGTTCACCGAGATCCGGGTGGTGCGCGCGGGCGCTTCCGCGGCGCGCTTCCCCGAATCCGTATCGGAGTTGGACGCGGACGCGCCGTTGCAGGCGGTGAGGGAGAGGCCCAGTACCGCGGCACCCGCGATCAGGGGGAGCCGGACCGGGCGGGCGAGCGGTGACGTGCGGCGGATGCGCCGGCGTGCGGACGACAAGGGAGGACCTCCAGGGCAGTGCTTTTCGACGAGGAAAGAGGTGCACGGCCGACGATAGGTTCCGCGAATCGGTCGAAAACCGGGAAACCCCGCGTGTGACATCGCTCGCAGCGCAACGGTCATCGTCCGGTCACATACGCCGCTCGGCACGGTCACGGACCGCTGTGAGCATCCTTTGCGTCCCGCGGAGCCGAGAGGCGGGGCGGAACAAGGAGGGCCACGAAACATGTCAGCGCTGCTCGCCACCGAGGACCGCAGCCGCGACCAGGAGTTGCGGATACGCGTCCTGACCGCCGACGAACACCTGGCCTTCCTGGCCACCCGCACCGACGCGAGCTTTCTGCAGCACCCGTCCTGGGCCGGCGTGAAGGACCAATGGACCTCCGAGACGATCGGCTGGCACGGCGACTCCGGCGAACCGGCCGGGGCCGCACTGGTGCTCTACCGCCAACTCCCGGGAACACGCAAGTACTTCGCGTACCTGCCCGAGGGGCCGGTGGCCGACTGGGCCGACCCCGGCATCGACCGCTGGCTGAACCCGCTCCTGACGCACCTGCGAAGGGCCGGTGCCTTCGCCGTCCGGATCGGCCCCTCGCCCGCCTACCGCCGCTGGGACGCCGCCCGGCTCAAGGCGGCCACCGGCCCGGGCCGCAAGGTCGGCGACGTGCTCGCCACCGAGGTCGACCCGCTCGGCACCGCCGTCGCCGAACGCCTCCGGGCCCGGGGCTGGCGCCGCTGCGGAGGCGACACGGGCGAGGACGCCGACGCGCAGCCCCGCTACGTCTTCCGGGTGCCGCTCACCGGAAGGACCCCCGCCGACCTGTGGTCCGGGCTCAACCAGGAATGGCGCCGCAACGTCCGCAAGGCGCAGAAGGCCGGGGTGCGCGTCGTCACCGGCACCGCGGCCGAACTCCCCGAATTCCACAGGCTGCTGCGGATCACCGAGGAACGCGACGGCTTCCGCCTCGGCCGCTCCCTCGCCTACTACCAGCGGCAGTACGCCGTGCTCAACGCCGAGTGCCCCGGGCGGATGAGGCTCTACCTCGCCGTCCACCAGGGCGAGATCCTGGCCGCCCACACCATGATCAGTACCGGCCGGCGGGTCTGGTACCAGACCGGCGCCTCCGCCGACCACCGCCGCGAGGTCCGCCCCAGCAACGCACTCCAGTGGAAGATGATGCTCGACGCCCAGGCCCTCGGCGCCGATGTGCACGACATGCGCGGGGTACCCTCCACTCTTGACCCCGACGACCGCCCCTTCGGACTGCTGCGCTGGAAGCTCGGCACCGGCGGGCAGGTCGTCGAGACCCTCGGAGAGTGGGAGACATCGGTGGGCGGTGCCACCAACAATGCCCTGTACCGGGCGTTCCAGAGCTACATGGCCCGCCGATGACGGCCGCCGCCACCACCCACCCCGGGAAGACCCCGGAGCGCGGCTCGGGCTCCGTGCTGCGCAGCGGTGCCCTGATGGCGTCCGGCTCCCTCGTGTCCCGGGCCACCGGCTTCGTACGCTCCGCCGTCGTCGTGGCCGCACTCGGCACCGGGCTCCAGGCGGACGGATACACCGTCGCCAACACCGTGCCCAACATCCTCTACATGCTGCTCATCGGCGGCGCGCTCAATGCCGTGTTCGTCCCCGAACTGGTGCGCGCCGCCAGGAACCACGCCGACGGCGGAGCCGCGTACACCGACCGCCTGCTCACCGTCTGCGCGGCCGGGCTGCTCGTCCTCACCGCGCTCACGGTCGTCGGGGCACCCTGGATCGTCTCGCTCTACGCCCCCGGCTACCACGGCGAACAGGCCGAGCTGACCATCGCCCTGACCCGCTACTGCCTGCCCCAGATCCTCTTCTACGGACTCTTCACGCTCCTGGGCCAAGTCCTCAACGCCCGCGACCGGTTCGGCGCGATGATGTGGACCCCGGTCCTCAACAACCTCGTGATCATCGCGGTGTTCGGGATCTACCTGACCGTCGCGGCGGGCTCCGACGGCACGTTGACCGCCGCGCAGGCGCGCTGGCTGGGCTGGGGCACGACCGCCGGGATCGTCGTGCAGACGCTCGCCCTGCTGCCCTCGCTGCGCGCCGCGGGTTTCCGCTGGCGGCCGCGGTTCGACTGGCGCGGCAGCGGACTGACCCGGCCGCTGCGCGCGGCGGGCTGGCTCGTCCTGCTCGTGCTGACCAACCAGATCGCCTACTGGGTGGTCACACGGCTGTCCACCGCCACCGGCCAGCACGCCGTCGAGCAGCACGTCGCCGGCGGTGCCGGCTACACGGCGTACAGCTACGCCTACCAGTTGTGGGTCGTTCCGCACGGCATCGTGACCGTCTCGCTGGTCACCGCCCTGATGCCACGGATGAGCCGGGCCGCGGCCGAGGGCGATCCGGCAGGAGTGCGGCGCGACGTCTCGTACGCCCTGCGGACCTCGGCCGCGGTCGTGGTGCCCGCGACGACCGTCCTGTTCGCGCTGGCGCCGTGGGTGATGGGCGCCGTGTACGGGTACGGGCGCACCGACGACGCCGACATCGCGGTCATGGCGGGCATGATGACGGCGTTCGCGCCCGGGCTGATCGCCTACTCCGGGCAGTACGTGCTCTCCCGGGCGTTCTACGCGATGAGCGACACCCGCACCCCGTTCCTCCTCAACCTGGTGATCGCGGCGCTCAACGCCGGGCTGTCCGTCGCCGCGTACCTGCTGCTGCCGGTCCGCTGGGCCGTGACGGGCATGGCCGGGGCGTACTCGGTGGCCCTGTTCGCGGGCTTCGGCGTCACCGCGTACGTGCTGCACCGCAGGCTCTCCGCCTCCGGCACCGGGGAGGCCCCGGGCGTCGCGGACGTCCCGGACACGGGCGCCGGGCGGTCCTCGCTGCTGCGGTCGCCGGCGCTGTGGGCGCAGACACGGCTGGTGGTCGCGGGGGTGCCGGCCGGGCTGCTGGGGTACGTGACCGCCCGCGCCTGCGACGGATCCGGGGACTTCACCGCGGTGGGGGCGGGGAGCCTCGTACTCCTGCTCACGTTCGCGCTGCTGGCCCGGCCGCTGCGGCTGAGGGAGATCGGCGCCGCCCTCACGGCGGCGCGGGGCCGGCTGCGGCGTACCTGACGACCGCCCCGGGCCGGGCGGTCCGGGGCCGCTTCGACGTACCTGACGACCGTGCGGAACGTTCGCCGGTTCGAATCCACTCCTTGATCGCTGGGATACTGCTGCCATGCCTCGCGTGCTGCTGATCGAAGACGACCCCTCCGTACGGGAAGGGGTCGTGCTGGGGCTGCGGCGGCGCGGGCACGAGCTGAGGGGCGTCGAGACCGGCGAGGAGGGGCTGGCCGCCCTGGCGGAGTTCCGGCCCGATCTGGTGCTCCTCGACCTGATGCTGCCCGGGATGAACGGGGTCCAGGTCTGCCACCGGATACGGGAGACCAGCCAGCTGCCGATCATCATGCTCACGGCGCGCGGCGACGACTTCGACGTGGTCGTCGGCCTGGAGGCGGGGGCCGATGACTACATCGTCAAGCCCGCCCGCACCGAGGTGATCGAGGCGAGGATCCGCGCCGTACTGCGCAGGCTCGCCGAACCCGCGGGCCGCGACGGCGTCGAGTTCCACGGCGAGCTGGCCATCGACCGTGCCGGACTCTGTGTCGCCAAGGCCGGGCAGCACCTCCTGCTCGCCCCCTCCGAACTGAAACTGCTCCTGCACCTCTCCGCCTCGCCCGAGCAGGTCTTCAGCAGGCAACAGCTCCTCGAATACGTCTGGGAGCACAGCTACCACGGGGATGCCCGCCTGGTCGACGCCTGCGTACGGCGGCTGAGGCAGAAGATCGAGGACGTGGCGGGCAGCCCGCGCTACATCCAGACCGTCCGCGGCTTCGGCTACCGCTTCGGGCCGCTCGCATGAGGCTGCGCCCCGTTCTCCGGCCCACCCGGTCCGGCCTGCGTACCCGACTCGTCGCGGCCTTCCTCCTGGTCGCCGCGATCAGCGCCGTCACCACCGCGACCCTGACCTACCGCGAGGCCCGCTCCGCCATCCTCCAGCAGGCCCAGGACACCGCCGTGGACCAGTTCCGCGACCGGATCGGCGCCCTCGCCATGACCCTGCCCGTGGAGCGCGAGCACCTGCGGCGGGCCTGCCAGTCGCTGGCCAGGGAGGGCAAGCCCCACACCTGGCGGGTCTTCGCCGAGTACGGGGACATCAGGGTCTCCTCGACGGACCGGCCCACCTCCGACGTCATCACCCCCGCCCTGCGCGAGGCCGCCCGCGGCAGCACGCACGGCTCGTTCCAGCGGGTCGTCAAGGACGGGGAGCCCTGGCTGACCGTGGGCATGCCCGCGCTCTTCGACCTGGGCGACGGACGGCAGCCCACCGGCCTCGTCCTCTACGCCGTGATGCCCCTCACCACGGAGGAGGCCAACGTCGCCGCCATGGTCACCGCGGCCCGCGACGGCGCCCTGCCCGCACTGGCGATCGCGGTGGTCCCCGCCCTGCTCGCCGCCCGCAGCGTGCTGCGCCCGGTGCGCGACCTGGAACGGGCCGCGGCCGGAATCGGCAGGGGGGAGCTCGACACCCGCATCGAGGTCAAGGGCTCGGACGAACTGGCCGAACTCGCCCGCACGTTCAACGAGTCGTCGACGAAACTCCAGGAGTCGGTGGCGGAACTCCAACGGGCGGAGACACGGGCCAGACGCTTCGCCTCCGACGTGTCGCACGAACTGCGCACCCCGCTCGCCGGGATGCTCGCGGTCACCGAGGTGCTCGACGAGGACGCCGCCCAGCTCAACTCCGACACCGCCGCGGCCGTGCGGCTGATCAGCGTCGAGACCGGGAAGCTCGCCACCCTCGTCGAGGACCTGATGGAGATCTCCCGGTTCGACGCGAAGGCCGCCGACCTCCACCTCGACGAGGTCGATGTCGCCGAGACGATCCGCAAGACCCTGCAGAACCGGCACTGGCAGGACCGGGTCGCCACCGAACTCCCCGACGGCGTGCGGGCGATCCTCGATCCGCGCCGCTTCGACATCGTCGTCGCCAACCTCGTCGGCAACGCGCTGCGGCACGGCTCGTCGCCCGTCACCGTACGGCTGCGGACGGAGCGGCGGGGTGCGCAGCGGTGGCTGGTGGCCGAGGTCGCGGACAGCGGGCCGGGCATCGACCCTGCGGTGCTGCCGCACATCTTCGACCGCTTCTACAAGGCCGACGCGGCCCGCACCCGGTCGGCGGGCAGCGGACTCGGCCTGGCGATCACCCAGGAGAACGTACGGCTGCACGGCGGCACCGTGCGCGCGGCCAACGGACCCGGGACAGGGGCCGTATTCACCGTGGAACTGCCGCTGGAGGGGAAGTGAGGCTTGTACGACTGCCCGGTCTTCTGCTGCCCTTGGTGGTGGCGACGGGCGGCTGCGGAATACAGGCGACCGATGTCGTCGAGGTCGGCGACCCGGCCACCGTCGAGGTCGCCCCGGGGCGCGAACAGGGCACGCTGCTCTACTTCGTGTCCCCGCCGCCCGGGAAACGGCTGATGCCCGTCGTGCGGCCGTTCGACCTGACGGTCCATGACACGCCGGACGGCACGGGGGCGATGCGCGCGTGGCGCGGCCCCGACAAGGCGATCGCCATGCTTTTCAACGGGCCCGACGAGAACGAGACCGCCGCGGGCCTGCGCACCGAACTGCCGGACGCCGGCGCCGTGTCGAGCCTGAGCCTGGGGCCGGACGGGGTGCTGGTCCGGCTGAGCACACCGGTCAAGGAGCTGTCCGCCATCGCCCGCCGGCAGTTGATCTGCACGTCCGCGCAGGCCCTCACCTCGGGCCGCGCGGTGGCGGTACGGCTGACCGGTGTCGACGGGACCCTCGGGCCGGAGCACTGCTCGTTGTGACGGGCCGTCCCCGGCGGGCCGTGCGGGGAACGCCCCCGCCGGTGGTCCCGAGGCCGAGCCGGTCCTCCGACACGGAGCCGGGCGCCCGTGTTCAGCCGGTCGGCACCGTTGCCGTCCGCCTCCCGCCTCGCGGTCGTCCACGAGCAGGCACGCGGAGTTGCCCGGCAGGCCGAAGAAGTCCTGCTCGCGGCGGAGTCCGCGGCGCCGGAGCCAGGTGCGGGCGATCCAGCCCAGCGAGGCACTGACGGGCGTGGCCATCACGCCGAGGACGATGTCGCGTGCGTCGTCATTCATGGGCGGGCGTGTCAGCGGGCGTGCGTACCCGGGCCCACCGCGCCCCTGACGGAGCGGGCGGCGCGGCGCTACCCTGCGGCGGACAATCCCTCACCGGAGGTGCGCATGCGACGGTCCCTCGCACGGAAAGTGTCGTTGACGGCGGTGCTCGCCGCCGTCGCCACGATCGGGGCCGCCGCCCCGTCGTCGTCCCCACCCGTACCATCCCACACGCCGACGCCCAAGTCGCCGGTGGCGGTGGGCTACGGAGGGGCGGTCGCCAGCGTCGACGCGGACGCTTCGGCCGCCGGGATCGAGGTGCTCCGCAACGGCGGCAACGCGGTGGACGCCGCGGTGGCGACCGCGGCCGCCCTGGGCGTGAGCGAACCGTACTCGTCGGGGCTCGGAGGCGGCGGCTACTTCGTCCACTACGACGCCAGGAAGCACACCGTGGAGACGATCGACGGCCGGGAGACCGCGCCGCGCAGCGCCGACTCCTCGCTGTTCCTGGAGAACGGCAAACCGATCGCCTTCGACGACGCCGTCACCAGTGGCCTGAGCGTCGGCACGCCGGGCACCCCCGCCACCTGGGCCGCCGCGCTCGATGCCTGGGGCAGCAAGTCGCTGCGGGACGTGCTGAAGCCGGCCGTCCGGCTCGCCAGGGAGGGCTTCGTCGTCGACGGCACGTTCCGCTCGCAGACCGAGGCGAACCAGGCCAGGTTCGCGGACTTCCCGGCGTCCCGGAAGCTCTTCCTGCCCGGTGGTCGGCTGCCGGTGGTCGGTTCCGTCCTCAAGAACCCCGATCTGGCGCGCACTTACGAACTGGTGGGCCGCAAGGGCGTCGGCGAGCTGTACCGGGGGGAGCTGGCCGAGGACGTCGTACGCACCGTGCGCAAGCCGCCGGTCGACCCGGCAGCCTCCCGGGTCGTGCGTCCCGGCGACCTCACCGCAAAGGACCTGCGCTCGTACCGAGTGCTGCGCCAGGCCCCGACGAAGGTCCGCTACCGGGGCCTGGACGTGTACGGCATGGCGCCCTCCTCGTCCGGCGGCACGACCGTCGGCGAAGCGCTCAACATCCTTGAGAACACGGACCTCGCGAAGGCGACCGAGACGCAGTACCTGCACCGTTTCATCGAGGCGAGCCGGATCGCGTTCGCGGACCGGGGGCGGTGGGTCGGCGACCCGGCGTTCGAGGACGTGCCGACGCGGGAACTGCTGCGGCAGCGCTTCGCGGACTCGCGGGCCTGCCTGATCAAGGACGACGCGGTGCTGACCAGCCCGCTCGCCCCGGGAGACCCGAGGCATCCGGCGTCCGGCTGCCGGACCGGAGGGCCGGCGGCCCCGACGACGTACGAGGGTGAGAACACCACGCATCTGACGGCGGCCGACAAGTGGGGCAACATCGTGGCCTACACCCTCACGATCGAGCAGACGGGCGGCAGTGGCATCACCGTCCCCGGGCGTGGCTTCCTGCTCAACAACGAACTGACGGACTTCTCGTTCGCGCCGGCCGCCCCGGCGGTCCACGACCCCAACCTGCCCGGTCCGGACAAGCGTCCCAGGTCCTCCATCTCGCCGACGATCGTGCTGAAGAACGGCCGGCCGGTGCTGGCCCTGGGCTCTCCGGGCGGCGCCACGATCATCACGACCGTGCTGCAGTCGCTCATCGGTACCGTCGACCGCGGCCTGCCGCTCGTCGACGCCATCGCGGCACCGCGCGCCAGCCAGCGCAACGCGGCGACGACGGAACTCGAACCCGGACTCTGGAGCAGTCCGGTGCGGGCCCAACTGGAGTCGCTGGGGCATGCGTTCAAGCCGAACCCGGAGATCGGGGCGGCGACGGGCGTGCAACGCCTCCCGGACGGCCGGTGGCTCGCGGCGGCGGAGAAGGTACGCAGGGGCGGCGGGTCGGCCATGGTCGTCCGACCTGCCGGAAGTCCTGATTGAGCGTGAAAGGCATGTGGCTCGGGGGTGTTTCGCCACAATGGGCCGGTGGCGAAACAGCCCCGCAGCCTTGACGTAGGCATGACTTCGAGGTCATCTTTACGGCGTCGGTAAGGAAAGTTTCCTAATCGAAGGGCATTCCCTGTGCGTACTCGAACGCTCGCCCTCACCGCAGCCTCCGTCGTCGCCCTGCTCGCGACCGCGACGCCGTCACCGGCCGCCGAAGCCCGTCCGGCGCCGAGCGCCGCGTCCGTCCCCGGATCGACCGCCCTGGGGGTCGAGGAGGGCCCCGTCAGCGCGGCCGACCTGCTGGCCGAGGTCACCTCGTGTTCGCAGATATCCAAGGGCAAGTACCGTACGGACGAAGCGGGTTCGGCAAAAGTTCCGGTCTGTGGCAAGAACGGTGCCGTGTTCTGGAAGGCCGACATGGACATCGACTGCGACGGCCAGATCACCGCCGCGTGCAACAAGGACACCGACCCGTGGTTCCAGCCCGACACGGCGTTCCACACCTCCGACGACAAGCCGTTGAACGCGGAGAAGCTGCCGTACGTCGTCGTACCGAGCAGCAGCAGCATCTGGAACTACAGCAACGCGGGGATCAAGGGCGGTGGCATCGTCGCCGTCATCTACAACAACAAGGTCGAGTACGCCGTCGTCGGCGATACCGGCCCCAGCAAGATCATCGGCGAGGCGTCCTACGCCACCGCCAAGGCGCTCGGCATCGATCCCGATCCGGAGACCGGAGGCGCCGAATCGGGCGTCACCTACATCCTGTTCAAGAACTCCAAGGCGTCCCCGATCGAGAGCCACAGCGCCGCCGTCACGGCGGGCGAGACGCTCGCCAAGCAGTTCGTCCGAAACAACTAGTGCCGTGACCGGCAAGGTTTGCCCGGAAGGAGCGGCGTCCGGTGCGTGCGATCGCAAGGCGGCCGAATGCCCTCGTAGCGGGCTACGTGGGCTTTCGGCCAACGCCGCGAGCGTGCGTGCCGGGCGGTGCGACGGGGTAAACGTTGCCTGATGCGGCACTAGTTCTGTGACCGGGTGGACCGGGCGTGGGGGACCGGACCAGGCGCAGCGCGCCCGACCGGGCGCTGCCCGGGGCGTCTCTTCAGCAGCCGCTTCCTGGGCCCGGCGCACCGGACTGGTCCCCGCGCATCGGACCGGTCCCGGCCGAACGCCGTTCCCGACGCGATCGGTGTGCGGTCGGCGAAGCGGGCACGACACCGTCAGGAGAAGCGGGTGCGGCGCCGTCGGGCCGATCGCCGCCGCCTCGCGCATGGCCTCTATGGATGTGTCCGTCCTCGGCTTCACCATGCCCATTACCATGCCAGTGCGAGCGGTATTAGAATGACGGCATGGTACGAACGCCCCTGACCCCGGAGGAACGCCGACGCGGGGAACGCCTCGGAGCATTGCTCCGTGAGGCACGCGGCGGACGCAGCATGGTCGAGATCGCGGCGAGCGCCGGAATCTCCGCCGAGACGCTGCGCAAGATCGAGACGGGGCGGGCCCCGACCCCCGCCTTCTTCACCGTCGCGGCCCTGGCCGGAGCGCTCGGGCTCTCCCTGGACGACCTGCTCGCCCGCTGCGCCCCGGGGCCGGACGCGGTGCCGCTGGCCGGCTAGGGCGTTGGGCTTGCGGCCGGCACATCGAGAGCGCCGGTTTCTCCCCGGTCCGCGATGCCTCGGCGGCGGACCGGGTGACGACTCCGGTCGTACAGGCGGTGCTTCAGCGGGTCAGGCGCTCACCTTCAGCGTGCGCGGCCAGCCGATTCGGTCGAGAAGGTCGAACATGGCGCTGATCTGTGCCGGGCGCAGTTTGATGCAGCCGTTGGAGAGGAAGTCGTTGGGGTTCCTGTCGGTCCACTTGCGGGCTTCACTGCTGCCCTGGCTGCCGTTCCGATTCATTTCGCTGTGGATGAACAGCGCCGTACGCGAAGTGCCCTTCGCGCACTTCTTGTTGGACAGGGCGACCGCGTAGCCCTTGATGAGGCTGCCGTTGTACGTGCGGGTGTGGGCGCCCAGGCTGTACGTGCCGTTGGGCAGCCAGCCCTTGTTGAGGGCGCATTCGTCGGTGCTGCCGTTTCCGGAGCCCGCGCGGTACAGGGCCTGCCTCTTGGCGCCCTTGTACACGGCGAGGGTGGAGTTCGACGGGTCCGCGGGGTTCTTGTCGAAGACCAGGGTCGTCGCCGCTGCCCGGGCCGCCGGCCGCCCTGTCTCGGCTTGTGCGAGCGCCGCGGGTGCGGTCATGGCGAGCGCGAGGGTCGCCGCAGCGGCCGTGCGGGGTGCGAACCTGCTGGTGAGATGCATGGACAATCGCCTCTCGGTACCGGTGTGGAGTGTCGGCGGTGACGCGCGCCACGGCGCGGGACGGGATGCGGCATGGCGTGGATTCCGCCCTCGACGTAAAGAGTCCTGAGGGAAAGAGTTTTTGGGTAGTGCTCGCGCACAGGTATCACTCGGACGGGTTTTCGCGCGGATCGGATGTGACGAGCGAATGGTCGAGACCAAATGAAGGGGTGATGCCTCGGGAATGGTGAATGGGCTGGTCGGGTGCTGTTTTACCGGCCCTTCTTCACTCGCGAAAACTCACTCCTTCGAGTACTGAAATGAATTCAGGTATGGGAATTCCATTCAGTGGAAGCCATTATGGCGGCCGTCGGTGAACGGTCGTTCATTCCGTAGAAGGAGTAAAATCCATGCGTCGAATCTTCGTTCCTGTGTTCGCTGCCGGGTTCTCGGCCGCCCTGGTCTTCGGCGGTCCCGCTTCGAGTGCCGCTCCGACGGTCGCCGAGGGCCTGGCGGCATGCCCGAAGGGCTATCTGTGCGTGTGGGATCAGACGGATTACAAGGGGCGCATGTACAAGTTCAAGGACGCCAACGCGTCGTGGGGCAACTACGCGATCGAGAACCACGACGCGTCCTGGTACAACAACAACAAGTCAGGGCTGAACGCCTGCGTCTGGCAGTACAAGGGACACATGGGCAGCGTGAAGGTCATCAAGGCGGGCACGTCCTCACCGAAGGACGCGAACCACGCGCACAAGGGCAGCTCCAACAGTTGGGGCGATTGCAAGTGATGAAGCGATGAGTGCGGAAGGCTGTGATCAGGCAGTGGACCACGTTGCGTCCGGTCCGTTGCTGACGCGGTGACAGGGGGCGGGGCGCATGTGTGGGCGACGGCTCGGGCGGAGCAGGGGCGGGCGAGCCGTCGCCCACACGACCGTCGACCGGTCGCTCCGCGGACTCACGGCGCCCCGGCGCCGTCACCTCGTACCTCGGGTGACCGTCGCGCCTCTTGCGCGCCGAGGCCGGGCTGTGCCACCGCGTCATCGGCCGACGGCGGGTAGAACCGGCGGGCCCAGCGCCGGAACGGGCCGATGGGGCCGTCGCCGGGAGCGAGGCGGGGTGGTTGCCGGTACTGCTTGTGGTGCCAGACCGGGAAGTCGGCGGCGGTGAATTCGCAACTGGACCGGAAGATGGCGCGGTCCAGCAGCCGGGCGGCGGTACGGCTCACCGCGCGCGCGAGCGGCGCCGGGAGCCGCTCCGGCTCCGAGAATGCGACGCGGTTCTGCTGCCGGAACTGCATGCGGTTGGGGGCGATGGCCGTCGGCATCACCATCGTGCACATCCGCAGCCCGATCCGGGGCGTGTGCACATCGGCGTGCAGACAGCCGAGCCCGTAGCCGTCGACCTCCACCTCCACGACGAAGTCCCCGAGTACCGGAGCTGATTCGTGGGCCCGCATCGATACGTGGAACCTGGCGTCGTCGTACACGACCGGACCGCCGATCTCGGCCTTCTTCCAGCCGTGCAAGGTGGCGAAATGCCCGAGGTCCACCGAGTTCTCGATGACCTCCTGGACGTGCCCGGCCAACTCCCAGGCGGCGGTACGGGTGGGCCGGTGCCCGATCCGGTGCCATTCGGGGACGAACCAGTCCGGGGCCCTGCCGTCGTGGTGCCGCCACACGAAGACGGCGCCGTTGACCTCGTGCACCGGCAACTGGGCCAGAGGCGACTTCGGCGGCTTCGTTTCGTAGCCCGTCCGCACGCATCTGCCGTCCGGGCCGAACGCGAAGAAGTGGAACGGACACACCAGATCGTCGCCGTCGACCTTCGCCAGGCCGAGATGCGCGCCGAGGTGCGGACAGTACGGCTGGACGGCGCGCAGGGCACCCGTACCGAGCCGGTACAGCACCACGTCCTGACCCGCGAGCGGCCGGGTGAGCACGGTACCCGGCCGCAGTTCGCCGGAGAATGCGAGCGCGGACCAGCCGCTCGGATAGGGCAGGGCGGGTGTGCCCGCGGCATCGGCAGGTGTCGGTCCCTCACTGATGCCGCGTCCGAACTCGCGTGACAGTCCCACGACGTCCCCTCTCAAGGCAGATCGTTCCGAGACTGCCCAGACCGTTCCGGGATCCTCGCCACGCCGTGCACATCACCCGAACGGGGACGTCTGAGCCAGGAGCGATTCAAAGGAGTTGACGGTTGGGCAGCTGAGGCGTCGCCCGGCGACCCGCGCCTGCCTACCGCGCTCGCTGCTCGTACCCCACGAGGCGTACACAGACGGCGAGTCCGGCGATCGCCTGCTCCAGTTCCGCGAGGCCCGGGTAGCTGGGCGCGATCCGGAGCTCATCGGCCGCCGACCGGCGCGCTCCTGTTCGCCGGAGCGGCGCGGCCGGTGCGGAGGTGGTGCCACGGGCCGGGAAGCGATACCGCAGGTGCGGGGGGGGTGGCCGGACCGCAGGTCGGGGGATCGGCCGCCGTCGCGTGCCGTGCAGTCTCGAACGCGTGAAAAACGAGCGAAACCGGGGCGGTGGGACTGCGGGCACGGGAAACGGGTACGAAACTGGACCGCACGGGTGCGAAACATGATCGACTCCGCTGGTTCACGGCGATGGTCTTGCCCCGCCGTGTGACGGGGCCTACGTTCTCCTCTACGCCCGCGTCTACGGGCGTAGAAACGCGTTGAGGCTCTCTGACGCCGCGTCGAAGGAGCAGCTCATGTCCCACGTCGTACGCGCCGCACTCGTCCAGGCGACCTGGACCGGCGACACCGAATCCATGATCGCCAAGCATGAGGAGCACGCGCGCGAGGCCGCCCGCCGGGGCGCGCGGATCATCGGTTTCCAGGAGGTGTTCAACGCCCCCTACTTCTGCCAGGTGCAGGAGCCCGAGCACTACCGCTGGGCCGAACCGGTCCCCGACGGCCCGACCGTCCGGCGGATGCGGGACCTCGCCCGGGAGACCGGCATGGTGATCGTCGTGCCGGTGTTCGAGGTCGAGCAGTCCGGCTTCTACTACAACACCGCCGCGGTCATCGACGCCGACGGCTCCTATCTCGGCAAGTACCGCAAGCACCACATCCCGCAGGTCAAGGGCTTCTGGGAGAAGTACTACTTCAAGCCGGGGAACGCGGGCTGGCCGGTGTTCGACACGGCCGTCGGCAAGGTCGGCGTCTACATCTGCTACGACCGGCACTTCCCCGAGGGGTGGCGGCAACTCGGGCTCAACGGAGCCCAGTTGGTGTACAACCCCTCCGCCACCTCGCGCGGCCTCTCCGCCTACCTCTGGCAGCTGGAGCAGCCCGCCGCCGCCGTCGCCAACGAGTACTTCGTCGCCGCGATCAACCGCGTCGGCCAGGAGGAGTACGGAGACAACGACTTCTACGGCAGCAGCTACTTCGTCGATCCGCGCGGTCGGTTCGTCGGTGACGTCGCCTCCGACAAGGAGGAGGAACTCGTCGTGCGCGACCTCGACTTCGGTCTCCTCGACGAGGTCCGGCAGCAGTGGGCGTTCTACCGGGACCGCCGCCCGGACGCGTACGAGGGACTGGTCGAGCCGTGAGCAGCCTGCATCAACGCCATCTCGCCATCTGCCCCGAGTGGCTGACGCTCTATTACGAGCACCCGCTGGAGATCACCCACGGCGAGGGGCGGCACGTCTGGGGCGCCGACGGCAGGCGCTACCTCGACTTCTTCGGCGGCATCCTCACCACCATGACCGCCCATGCCCTGCCCGAGGTGGCCAAGGCGGTCGGCGAGCAGGCCGGGCGGATCATCCACTCCTCCACGCTCTACCTCAACCGCCCGATGGTCGAGCTGGCCGAGCGGGTCGCCACGCTCTCCGGCATCCCGGACGCCCGGGTCTTCTTCACCACCTCCGGAACCGAGGCCAACGACACGGCGCTGCTGCTCGCCACCGCGTACCGCCGGTCGAACCAGGTCCTCGCGATGCGCAACAGCTACCACGGCAGATCGTTCTCCGCGGTCGCCATCACCGGCAACAGCGCCTGGTCGCCCACGAATCTCTCTCCGCTGCAGACGCTGTACGTGCACGGTGGCGTCCGCAGCCGAGGGCCGTACGCGCACCTGGGCGACGCCGAGTTCATCGCGGCCTGCGTCGCCGACCTGGAGGACCTGCTCGGCCACACCCGCCCGCCGGCCGCCCTGATCGCCGAGCCGATCCAGGGCATCGGCGGGTTCACCTCGCCACCGGACGGGCTGTACGCGGCGTTCCGCCGGGTCCTCGACCGGCACGGAGTCCTGTGGATCTCCGACGAGGTGCAGACCGGCTGGGGCCGCACCGGCGAGCACTTCTGGGGCTGGCAGGCGCACGGCGAGAACGGGCCGCCGGACATCCTCACGTTCGCCAAGGGCATCGGCAACGGCATGTCGATCGGCGGGGTCGTGGCCCGTGCCGAGGTCATGAACTGCCTCGACGCCAACTCGATCTCGACCTTCGGCGGCTCCCCGGTCACGATGGCGGCCGGACTCGCCAACCTCTCCTACCTCCTGGAACACGATCTGCAGGGCAATGCCCGGCGCGTCGGCGGACTGCTGATCGAACGGCTGCGCGCGGTCGGTGCCGCCTCCGCGTGCGTACGGGAGGTGCGCGGCCGGGGCCTGATGATCGGAATCGAGCTGGTGCGGCCGGGCACGGACGAGGCGAACCCCGACGCGGCCACCGCCGTACTCGAAGCGGCCCGGGAGGGCGGCCTGCTCATCGGCAAGGGCGGCGGACACGACACCAGTGTGCTGCGGATCGCCCCGCCGCTCTCGCTGACCATCCGGGAGGCGGAGGAGGGCGCCGAGATCCTGGGCAGCGCCCTGCGCACGGTGGGATGAGCTGCGCGGTGCAGGGCGCAAGCGGGCCGGGGCGTGGCCCCGGGTCCAACTGGTAGTGGCCTGGTCGGCGATCGGCGTGAAGGGAACCCTGAGAGATGACTCGGACTCTGATTACTGGCGGTCTCGTGATCACGGCTGCCGACGAGATCCACGCGGATGTGCTGATCGAGCACGGCCGGGTGGTAGCTCTGGCGGCGCCGGGAAGCCAGCAGTGGACCGCGGATCGTGTGATCGACGCGTCGCAGAAGTACGTGATCCCGGGCGGCGTCGACGCGCACACGCACATGGAGATGCCGTTCGGTGGCACGTTCGCGTCGGACACGTTCGAGACGGGGACGCGGGCTGCGGCGTGGGGTGGGACGACGACGATCGTCGACTTCGCGGTGCAGTCGAAGGGGGAGGGGCTTCGGGCAGGTCTGGACGCCTGGCATGAGAAGGCGGACGGGAACTGTGCGATCGACTACGCGTTCCACATGATCATGTCGGACGTGAACGAGTCGACGCTGCGGGAGATGCCGAGGCTCGTCGAGCATGGCGTGACCTCGTTCAAATTGTTCATGGCGTATCCGGGGGTCTTCTATTCGGATGACGGGCAGATCCTGCGCGCGATGCAGAAGGCCGGTGACACGGGCGGGCTGATCATGATGCACGCCGAAAACGGCATCGCGATCGACGTGCTGGTGGAGCAGGCCCTTGCCCGGGGCGAGACCGATCCCCGCTACCACGGGGAGGTCCGCAAGGCCCTGCTGGAGGCGGAGGCGACCCACCGGGCGATCCAGCTCGCCCGGGTCGCGGGGGCACCCCTGTACGTGGTCCACGTCTCGGCCGAGGAGGCCGTGGCGGAGCTGGCCATGGCCCGGGACAAGGGTCTGCCCGTCTTCGGCGAGACCTGCCCGCAGTACCTGTTCCTCTCCACCGACAACCTGGCGGAGCCGGATTTCGAGGGCGCGAAGTACGTCTGCTCCACACCGCTGCGCCCGAAGGAGCATCAGGCGGCGCTGTGGCGGGGCCTGCGGACGAACGACCTCCAGGTGGTCTCCACCGACCACTGCCCGTTCTGCCTCGTCGGCCAGAAGGAACTCGGCCGGGGCGACTTCTCGAAGATCCCCAACGGCCTGCCGGGGGTGGAGAACCGCATGGACCTCCTCCACCAGGCCGTCGCGGACGGGCACATCTCGCGCCGCCGCTGGATCGAGATCGCCTGCGCGACCCCGGCCCGGATGTTCGGCCTGTATCCGCAGAAGGGGACGATCGCGCCGGGCTCGGACGCGGACGTGGTGATCTACGACCCGCAGGCCGCGCAGACGCTGTCGGCGTCGACCCATCACATGAACGTCGACTACTCGGCGTACGAAGGGAAGACGGTCACCGGCCAGGTCGAGACGGTCCTGTCACGTGGCAAGCCCGTGATCGATCAGAGGACGTACGTGGGCCACGCGGGCCACGGCACGTTCGTGCCCCGTGCCACCTGCCAGTACCTGGGCTGACCCCATCCGGACCTGATCACACCGACGTGGACTTGGAGGTCCCCAGTGGACTTCGGACTCGTTCTGCAGACCGACCCGCCCGCCTCGCAGGTCGTCGACCTGATGTGCCGGGCGGAGCGCAACGGCTTTTGCTACGGCTGGACCTTCGACTCCGCCGTGCTGTGGCAGGAACCCTTCGTCATCTACAGCCAGATCCTCGAGCACACCACGAAGCTGCACGTGGGCCCGATGGTGACCAACCCGGGAACGCGGACGTGGGAGGTCACCGCCTCCACCTTCGCCACCCTCAACGACATGTTCGGCAATCGGACCGTCTGCGGCATCGGCCGCGGCGACTCCGCAATGCGCGTCGCCGGCCGCAAGCCCGACACCCTGGCCCGCCTGGGCGAGGCCGTCGAGGTCATCCGTGACCTGGCGGAGGGCCGCGAGGCGGTGGTGGACGGCAACCCGATCCGCATCCCGTGGGTGAAGGACGGCAAGCTGCCCGTCTGGATGGCGGCGTACGGGCCGAAGGCCCTCGCCCTCGCCGGGCAGAAGGCCGACGGTTTCATCCTCCAACTCGCCGACCCCTTCCTCACCGAGTGGATGGTCAAGGCGGTGCGTGCCGCCGCCGAGGAGGCCGGCCGCGACCCGGCCTCGATCACCATCTGCGTCGCCGCCCCCGCGTACGTGACCTCCGACGACTCGCCCGGGGCTCTGGCTCACGCCCGCGAGCAGTGCCGCTGGTTCGGCGGGATGGTCGGCAACCACGTCGCCGACCTGGTCGCCAAGTACGGTCGGCACTCGTCGATGATCCCGGACGAGCTGACGGCGTACATCAAGGACCGCCACGGCTACGACTACTCCCACCACGGCCGCGCCGACAACCCGTCCACCGACTTCGTCCCCGACGACATCGTCGACCGCTTCTGCCTCATCGGCCCCGCCGAGGCGCACATCGAAAAACTCCGCCACCTCGAGGACCTGGGCGTCGACCAGTTCGCCGTCTACAACATGCACGACGCCCGCGAGGCCACCATCGACACCTACGGCTCCGACATCATCCCGTTATTCAGCTCATCGTCGCCGCAGATGCGTGGGGGCAGCACGGCCGGGCCGACTGCAGGGTGAAGGTCGACGATCTGCCCGGGGCGGGGACGCCGAGCCTGGCAAGCAGGGTGTGTACGCAAAGGGGTACCGGGCGCACCCTGCACCTTCCGCAGCTCCAGTCGGTAGGCCCCGCGCCCGTGGAAACACGTGAACGACAGAAAGAGCAAGAAGCTGCCGAAGCGGCTTGCCGCGGCTGCCGGTGAAGGGCGCGCCGGACTCCTCCAGCGACTCCTCGCCCAAGGGGCCGATCCGGACACCCGCGCCCCTGACGGAGCCACACCGCTCTACCTCGCCGCCGTCCAGGGCGAAAACCGCTGCGCCGAGCTGCTCCTGGCGGCCGGGGCCTCGCCCAACGCCGAATCCCGGGGTTGGCGCAGCGGACTACCACTCGCCGCAGCCGCTACCCAAGCGAACCTCCCCCTCGTCGAGCTGCTGCTACGCCATGGAGCCGACCCGCACCTTCGGGAGTCGGGGGGCGGCTCGGCGCTCGACTGGGCGCAGGGCTGGAGCGACGACACCGAGGAGCGGCGAGCGGTCCTGGACCGGCTGCGCAGCCTCACCGCTTGAACCGAGCTGGAACCCGCGGGCGGTTGTCGCGTTCGCGGTGGGTGGCGTCCTGGCGATCGGCGGCTCCCACGCGGCTCCGGGCACGGGCCCGTAGGGGCCGGTCCAGGCCGAGCGGTCCGATCCATCCGAGCGTACGACGGGGCGGCACGCGGCGCGCGACGGCGCACGCCGGGGCGGGCGGGCCGTGCTCCGCCGTCGCTCGGAGGCGTACATCGGTCCCAACGGTTGAGCGGACCGTCCCGGACTGGTTACCCTCCGGTAAGCGCGTGCGGTCATACGGGTGCGGGCGCGGCGCGCACCCGCCGCTACGAGGAAGGCGGGCAGCCCATGTCCTCAACGGAAGCCGTGACGGCCACCGGCCCGGCCCACCCGACCGGACTGGCCGACAGCGCACGGGAGCTGGCCGAGGGCCGTACCACCTCGACCCGGCTGGTGTCCGAGGCCCTGGCACGTATCGACGCGAGCCGCGGCACCCTCAACGCCTTTCGTCATCTGCGGGCCGAGGCCGCGCTCGCCGAGGCGGCCGAGGCCGACCGTCGGCTCGCCGCGGGGGAGCGGCTGCCGCTGCTCGGGGTGCCGGTCGCCGTCAAGGACGACACCGACGTCGCCGGGATGCCGACCTTCTTCGGCTGCGGCGGCGATCTGCCCGCCGCCACCGCCGACAGCGAGGCCGTGCGCCGACTGCGGGCCGCCGGTGCCGTGATCGTCGGCAAGACCAATTCCTGCGAACTCGGCCAGTGGCCGTTCACCGAGGGCCCCGCCTTCGGCGCCACCCGCAACCCGTGGCACACCGGCCACACCCCGGGCGGCTCGTCCGGCGGGTCCGCCGCGGCCGTCGCGGCCGGACTGGTGCCCGCGGCCCTCGGGTCGGACGGCGCCGGTTCCGTCCGGATTCCCGCGGCCTGGACCCACCTTGTCGGCATCAAGCCGCAGCGCGGCCGGATCTCCGTCCACCCCCACAGCGACGCCTTCCAAGGGCTCACCGTCAACGGACCGCTGGCCAGGACCGTAGCCGACGCGGCCCTGCTGCTCGACGCGGTCGCCGGTCCCCACCCCGACGACCCGCACCGCCCACCCGCCGTCGAGGCAGCGGCCGCCGCCCGCCGCGAACCGGGCCGGCTGCGTATCGCCCTGGCCTGGCGCCCCCCGCTCACCCTCACCCGCTGCGAGCCCCACCCCGACGTGCGCCGGGCCGTCACCGCCCTGGCCGAGACGCTCGCCCTCCTCGGCCACGACGTCGAGGAGGCCAGGCCCCGCTACGGGCTGATCGGACTCGGCTTCGTCCCCCGGGCCACCGCCGGGATCGCCGAACTCGCCGCCCGCCACCCGGACCCCGCCCTCCTCGACCCCCGCACCCGCAGCGCGCTGCGCACCGGAACCCGGCTCGGCGGCCGAGTGGTGCGCGCGGCGAGGGCGCGGGAGGTGCACCAGCACCGCAGGATCGGCGCGTTCTTCCGCACGCCCGGCGCGGCGACCGGCTACGACGTGCTGCTCACCCCGACGACCGCCCTGCCGCCGCCCCCGATCGGCAGGTTCGACGGGCTGAGCGCCTGGCGCACCGACGTGGCGATGGCCGAGGCGTGCCCGTACGCCTGGCCCTGGAACGTACTGGGCTGGCCGGGCGTCAACGTACCGGCCGGGTTCACCTCCGACGGGCTGCCCGTCGGAGCCCAACTGCTCGGCCCCTCCCGCAGCGAGGAGCGGCTGATCTCGCTCGCCGCCCAGCTGGAGGCCGAACGCCGCTGGTACGACTTCCTGCCGCCCGTCGCCGGCTTCGTCCCGGCCGAGGGCGGGCGGTGACCTCCCCGCCCGCCTCCGCGTGATCGCGGCGTCGGCCCCGGCCGGTCGTTCGGCCCGGCACCGGATCACCCGAGCGGACCATCGGACCCGGAACGGGTGTTCCCGCCCGCCAGGCTTTCGGCGGGCGCCGGCTCCCCGCTGACGCATGCGCCGCGAACGCCCGACGCCGGTGCGCCCGACACCGCTCTTTGTACGCCAAGGACCCGCGACGTTCGCATCGGAGCGCCGCAGGCAGGACCATGGAGTGGATCGGAGTGGATGGGTGGTGAGTAGCATGGCGTCCCCAGGCCCGCACTCCGCGCCGGGTGCCGAACCGCCGCAGCCCGGTCTCCTCGGCACCCCCCACTCCGCCTTCGACACGGCGAACGACGCGACGGCGGTGATCTCCGGAACCGGGACGGTCATCGGATGGACGCAGAGCGCTCAGGGCCTCCTCGGGTACCGCGCCGCCGAGGTCGTCGGGCGCTATGCCGCTTTCCTGCTCGCGATGCCCGAGGACCCGGTCCGCGTCGCGGGGATCGCCGAACGGTGCCGCGCCGGTGCCGGGTGGACCGGGGCCGCCGAGGTGCGGCGGCGCGACGGGCGGCGGATCGAGGTGGACCTACGGATCTCCGCCTCCTTCGAGTTGGACGGCCGGGAGGCGTTCCTGGTCTCCGCCCGGGGACGGAGGGCGGAATGGGCGGTGGGGCAGTCCGTACTGGACGCCTTCCTGACCAGCTCGCCGATCGGCATCGCGGTGATGGACCCGCAGCTGTGCTACGTCTGGGTGAACGACACCCTGGAGCGGATCGGCGGCGTCTCGCGCGAGCAGCGTCTGGGCCGCCGCATGAGCGACGTGCTCCCGGGGCTGGAGGCCGACACCATCGAGACCCTGATGCGCAGGGTGCTGGACACGGGCGTCCCCGTCATCGACTACGAGTACCAGGGCTGGAGCTGGGCCGATCCGCACCGCCAGCGCGCGTACTCCACCTCGTTCTTCCCGCTGACCGACAGCGACGGCGCCGTCAGGGGCATCTGCTACATGGTCACGGACGTCACCGACCGGTGGAGGGCCCAGCAGCGCCTGGCCCTGGTCAACGACGCCGGAGCCAGTATCGGCAGCACCCTGGACGTGATGCGCACCGCCCAGGAACTGGCCGACTTCGCGGTGCCGCGCTTCGCCGACCTGGTCTTCGTCGACCTGCTGGAACCGGTGGCCCGCCCCGAGGAACCGGAGCGGTGGCCGGGTGACCCGGGACATGCGCCCCCGGGGTTCTCCGCCGCGCAGTTCTCCGGGAGGGGCGCCCTTCGTACGAGTGGCGCCTTGGCACCCCGGATGCGGCGCGTCGCCATGAGCTCGGTGCGGGAGGGCGTCCCGGAGGCGGTCCGCAGGATCGGGGACCTGGTGGAGTTCGTGCCGCCGCCGTACGACGCGCGGTTCCTCTTCGAGGGCGAACCCGTCCTGTTCCCGGTCCTCGAATCCCTCAGTCGTCTGATGGCCGTCGAGCAGCCGGAGCGCGCGGAACGCATCCGCGAGTTCGGCCTCCACTCCCTCATCGCGGTCCCCATGCGGGCCCGGGACACGGTCCTCGGGCTGACCACCTTCATGCGCTCGGTGAACCTGGTCCCCTTCGAACCGGACGACGTGCTGCCCGCCCGCGAACTGGTGGCCCGTGCGGCGATGAGCGTGGACAACGCCCGCCGCTACACGCGCGAGCACGCCGCGGCGCTGACCCTGCAACGCAGTCTGCTCCCGCACACCCTGCCCGGAGGCATGGCCGTGGACGTGGCGTCCTCGTACCTCCCGGCGGACGCCAAGGACGGTGTCGGGGGAGACTGGTTCGACGTGATCCCGCTCTCCGGGGCCCGGGTCGCCCTGGTCGTGGGCGACGTCGTCGGACACGGCATAAGCGCCGCCGCCACCATGGGCAGGCTCCGCACCGCGGTCCACACCCTCGCCGACATGGACCTGCCTCCCGACGAACTCCTGGCCCACCTCGACGACCTCGTGCTCCGCCTGAGCGACGAGGAACCCGAGGGAGCGGCGGGCGGGACGACGGTGCTCGGTGCCACCTGCCTGTACGCGATCTACGACCCGGTCACCCGGCGCTGCACCATGGCCCGAGCGGGCCACCCGCCACCCGCCGTCGTCTCGCCCGACGGGCGCGTCAGCTTTCCCGAGCTGCCCCCGGGCCCACCGCTGGGGCTGGGCGGGATGCCCTTCGAGACCGCGGAGACCGACCTTCCGGAAGGCAGCCTCATCGCCCTGTACACCAACGGCCTCATCGAGGGCCGGGACCGGGACCCCGAACTCGGCATGTCCCGCCTCGGCGCAGCCCTGGCCCAGTGCGGACTTCCCCTCGACGTGTTGTGCGAGTCGGTCGTCGAGCAGCTTCTCCCCGTCCCGCAGCCCGACGACGTGGCGCTGCTGCTCGCCCGTACCCACGAGCTGAGCGCCGATCACGTCGTCTCGTGGGAGGTGCCCTCCGACCCGGCGGCCGTCGCGGGCGTCCGGTCGCGCACGGCCCGTCTGCTGCGCAACTGGGGCCTGGAGCACATGGAGATGACGACCGAGCTGATCGTCAGCGAACTGGTCACCAACGCCGTGAGACACGCCACCGGACCGATCCGGCTGCGGCTGCTGCGCCAGTCCGTCCTGATCTGCGAGGTCTCGGACACCAGCAGCACCTCACCGCGGCTGCGGCACGCCAGGACCACCGACGAGGGCGGTCGCGGCCTCTTCCTGGTCGCCCAGCTCACCCGCCGCTGGGGCACCCGCTACACACCCGAGGGAAAGGTCATCTGGACCGAACAGGAAATCCCGCCGACCGGTCACTGAGCGGGGCCCCCGACCGGGATCCGACCGTGTCGCACACGTCGGCCGCGCGCCCGGAGCGCCCACGCGATCATGTGATGTATGACCGGTGAGTATAGTCCCGTTCATGATCTCCGCCTTCCCCCCATGTGATCAGCGTGTGCGCGGTGCGCGTCCACGCGCTCACGGCGTCGTGGTGCCCGGTTTCCGAATATCCGACCGGGCTGGTGACGGATGCCGACAGTGACTCGGAAGAAGGAGCCGGGAGCCGGTTGCGACCCCGCGGGCGCGGGGCTCCGCAAACGGCGCTGGGACTGGCCGGTGCTGCTGGTGTGCGCGGTCTCGGCGCTGGCGGTGGGACTGTCCTCGCCCTCCGGTACGGCGCAGCAGGCATGGGGCCTGGCCGCGGCGGTCGGTTACGGCTGCGCCGCCGTGGTCGCGCTGAGATCGGCCACGCCGTGGTCCCGGCTGCCCGCCGTCGTCGCCACCGCCGGATCGGTGGTCGCCCCCCTGCTCTACCTCACGGTCGTCGGCAAGGCGCAGATGGAGGTCGGGGTCGTCGAACGGTCGGCCGACCTGCTGTTCTCCTCCGGGACCGTGTACAACGGCGATCCGCACGTGGTGCCGGACTTCAACCCGTACCTGCCCGGAATGGCGCTCTTCGGCGTCCCCCAGGTGCTGTTCGGCGACACTCCGTTCACCAGCGCCCGGCTGTGGTTCGCGATCGGATTCCTGGCCGCGGTGATCGGTGCCGTCCGGGTGCTCACGAAGGGGCGGGACACCGGGAGCGGTCAGGGCGGCGTCACCGTCCCCTCGTCCGTGACGGGTGTGTTCTGGCTGATCGCCTGCCCCGTCGTCGCGCTGCCGCTGACCATCGGGGGCGTCGACCCGCCGGTCGTCGGACTCGTCTGTCTGGCCCTGGCCTTCGCGGACCGGCGCAACGACCTGGGGGCAGGGCTGGCCCTTGGTGCGGCCGCCGCGCTCAAGTGGACCGCCTGGCCGGCCATCCCGGTGGTCGTCGCCCTGTTCGCCGTGTGCCTCGGCAGGCGTGCCGCCGTCAGGAGCGGGGTGCTCGCCGTCGGAATCGCGGTGCTGTGCACCGTGCCCGTGGCTCTGGTGGACATCGACGCGTTCTACCAGAACGTGGTCCTCTACCCGCTGGGCCTGGGCGAGGCGGCGTCGACCGCGCAGAGTCCGCTGCTCGGGCACCTGATCGTCACCCTGGTCCCGCACGGGCAGGCGGTGACCGTGGTGCTCATCGGACTGAGCGCCCTGGGCGTCGGCGTGTCCCTGCTGGTCCGTCCGCCGCGGACCCCCGTCGCGGCCGCGGACAGGCTCGCGCTGGGACTGCTCTTCGCGATCGTGCTGTCCCCGGCCACCCGCATCGGCTACGCCATCTTCCCCGTCGTGCTCCTCACCTGGCCCCGGTTCGCGGCCCGTCTGTCGGCGGGGCGCGCCACGGATCCAGGGAGCGAGGCGCGCGCGTCCGGGACCTCGGCGGCCGGGACCGCTGTGCCGCGGCAGCCGGAAGCCGAACAGAACCTGACCGGCACCGCCGATCCCTAGACGCCGGCTCCCGCGGGCGCCCGTTCCTGTGGGCGCTCCCGAAGGAGCCCCCGACGTCGGCACACCGGCATCGAGACCGACACCGCCCCGCCGGTCGCACACGGTGTGCGACCGGCGGGGCGGTCGTGTGGCGGGGCGGCCGGCCTCGGCGTGCCGGGGCCGGCCGCCCTCGTGCGGATCCCGTCGGGCTGTGTCCCCGTACCGCTGTCACGGCACGCGGGCGGTCCATTCGGCGGTGGCGAACTTGGTGCGCACGAGCTCCTCTGCCCTGGCCATCTCCTCCGGGGTGACCTTGCCGCTGGTGAGGCCGTGGCGCCTGCGGAAGGACTCGATCATGTTGTCGATGACGGTCTCGCGCGGCAGACCGGTCTGGCGACGGAGGGGGTCGACGCGCTTCTTGGCGCTCTTGGTGCCCTTGTCGGACAGCTTCTCCTTGCCGATGCGCAGCACGTCGAGCATCTTGTCGGCGTCGATGTCATAGGACATCGTCACGTGGTGCAGCACGGCACCGGGCCCGCCACCGGAGCCCACGATGCGCTTCTGGGCCGCACCGGCGATCTTCCCGACCTCGGTCGCGATGTCGTTCAGCGGCTGATACCAGGCATTGATGCCCATGTCGCCGAGCGCCCCGAGCACCCAGTCGTCGAGATAGGCGTAGCTGTCGGCGAACGAGAGACCGGAGACCAGGGCGTCCGGGACGGACAGCGAGTACGTGATCGTGTTGCCCGGCTCCACGAACATGGCACCGCCACCGGAAACCCGCCGGACCACCGTGACACCGTGCCGTTCGGCACCGGCCGGATCGACCTCGTTGCGCAGGGACTGGAAGCTCCCGATGATCACGGCGGGCGAGGCCCACTCCCAGACCCGGAGCGTCGGCGGGCGCCGGCCCGCGGCGACCTCGGCGGTGATGACCTCGTCGAGAGCCATGTGGAGGGCGGGTGACTGCGGTCCCTCGTGGATGAGCTGCCAGTCGTAGTCGCTCCACTCGGTGGCCTGGGCGAGGGCCCGGCGCACCGCGACGGCGACTCCCTCCGTGGTGAGGCCCAGCATCACCGTCGAGTCCGGGAGAACCGCGTCGATCCGGGCGGCGAGCCCGGCGGTGTCCGTGTTGGCCGGAGCGCCCTCCAGCGCCGCGTCGATCGCCAGGATCGCCTCGTCCGGCTCCAGGAAGAAGTCCCCGGCCACCCGTACGTTCCGCAGCGCCCCGCCCTCGACGTCCAGATCGACGACGACGAGTTTGCCGCCGGGGACCTTGTACTCACCGTGCACAGCCATGCCTCCAGACCCGACGGCCTCTTGTTGCGTGGGCGCCGACCCGTGCGTGAGGACGCCACTGCCGTGGAGTCTAATCCGTAGGATTTACGCACCTGACGGCCCGACCGGTGCCGACGATGGCGCGGGTTCCCGGCGTGGTCCCAGCAGTCCCGAGGGTGCTCCGGTGCGGTCCTACGCGGGCAGCGGGGCGCGGGTCTGTTCGACGAGCAGGGCGGTGACATCGCTGATCCGGCCTTCGCGGGCGTGAGCGGCCCGCTGGCGATGGGCTCCGCTGCCGCAACGGAGCAGCCGGTCGACGAGGCCGGTGACGACGGCGGTGTCGCCGCAGGCGTCCAGACCGGGCAGCGCGGCCTTCACCATGCGGTCGAGCAGGGCGCGGGCGGGCGTCAGGGTGCCGGTGGTGGTGTCCACGCCGTTCCCCTCCAGGCCGTCGTGAGCGGCCCGCCACAGGGCGAGGCGCAGGACCCGGTCGGGCACCTCGGCGGCCGGGCGGTCGTCCGCGATGGCCTGGAGGGCGGCGGTGGCCAGTCCCCGGACGAGGAGGGCGATCAGCAGCGCCTCCTCGGCGGTGGCGGCCACGTCGGCGACGCGTATCTCCAGGGTGGGCAGGCGTGGGGCGGGCCGGATGAACCAGTACACCATTCCCGGATCGAGGGCGGCGCCGCCGTCGAGCAACGCGTCGACGGCGCGGTGGTAGTCGTCGGGGGTGCGGTACAGCGGCGGGGGACCGGAGGAGGGGAGGCGGGACCAGAGGATGTTGCGCCAACTGGCGTGACCGGTGTCCCGCCCCTGGTAGAAGGGGGAGTTGGCGCTCACCGAGAGCAGGGCGGGCAGGTGGGGACGCAGGTGGTTGGAGACGGCGAGGGCGGTGGGCAGGTCGGGCATGCCGATGTGGACGTGGCATCCGCACACGGTGTGGGACTCCACCAGACCGCCGAACCGGTCGCTGATGCGCCGGTAGCGGGGCTTGTCGGCCAGCGGGAGGGGCACGGGGGTGCCGTACGGGGCGCAGCCGACGGCGGCGAGGCCGAGGCCCTGCCGCTGCGCCGCCTCGGCCAGGGCGTGCCGTGCCGCCGCGAGATGGTGGTGGGCCTGGTCGGCGGAGCGGCAGACCGGAGTGGCGGCCTCCAACTGGAACCGGGTGATCTCCTCGGTCAGCGTGCCGGCCGCGGGGGCGGCGGGAGCGGCCGTACGCAGGACGAGGGGCGCCTGTGGCGCCGGTCGGCTCGTCTCCGGGTGCAGCAGGAGGAACTCCTCCTCGATGCCGAAGGTGAGCGGGGCGTCGTCGTGGTGCGCGTTCAGCGGGTTGGTGCGACCGTGTGCCATATGCGACTCCGTTCCTGCGGGGCGCAGGTGCTTCCCCGCATCAGAAAGCTGGTGTCGACGTGACCGGTCCGGGAGAGGAACCGTCCCGCGGGCCCGGGTCACGTTGGTGAGGGCGCGTGCTGACGGTGCGTCGGGGGAACGTGGGGCCGGGTCAGGGTTGCATGTTCGAGCTGGGCTGACCAGGCCGCCCCCTTGAACGGGGGCGCGTGACCGGGGCGTCGCCTCGCAGAAAGCGGTCCGGGGCCGTGGGGTGTGTCACCACCGCACGGCCCCGGACCGGGACGACGACCAGGGGTCAGGGGTTTCAGCCCTTGCGGGCCTTGATCTCGTCGGTGAGCTGGGGCACG
>NZ_JBIDBS010000033.1:0-43166 GCF_043204165.1 Streptomyces sp. NPDC047982
TGAAGGAGTTCAACGGAGAACGCGATCACGTCCACCTCCTGGTGCACTACCCGCCCAAGGTCGCCGTCTCGAAGCTGGTCAACAGCCTCAAGGGCAGGGCCTCGGCGAAGTCGCGTGATGCCCGGTTTGGTCCTGCCGGTCTTGCGGTCGGTGCGGCGGCGCTTGATCTGGACGGCCTGGCGGGCTCCGGGGAAGAGGAGGCTGTTCACGGTGGCGGCCTTGATCCGGCGGATCTCCGAGCGGCCGTGGCCGACACCCTTGGTGCGGCCCTGAAGCGGGATGCCTTTCCAGGGAAGGGACTTGAGCTGTCGGCGGAGCTTCTTCTGGTTGCCCTTGACGATCACGATGTAGTGGGCGCCCCGGCCGAGGAGGTAGTCGGCGTGCTCGCGCTGGGTGTGCATCGCGTCGCTGGTGACGACGGTTCCTGCCAGGTCGGCGACGGTGTCCAGCAGTGGCTGGAAGCAGGTGATCTCGTTCGTCTTCTCGCCGACGTCCAGTTGGGCCAGGACCAGGCCTGTGGTGTGTTCCAGCGCGGCGAGCAGATGGATCTTCCGGCCTTTCGCCTTGGCCGCACCTCGCAGGCTCTTGCCGTCCACGGTCAGGCCGCGCAGCCCGGCGGCCTCGGCCCTCTTCGGCCGACGGTCCGCGAGCCAGCTCCCGACGGCCCGGTCCAATGCGTCGCCGTCGATGCGGGCCAGCAGCCGCCGGACCGTCGTTTCTGCAGGCAGGAACCGCTTCGGGAACAGTGGGTCGAGGCGTAGGCCGAGGCGTTGAAGGATGTGCGGCGGGGCGTCGGCGATCCACTCGCTGACTGCCAGCACAGAGGTCGCCCCCGCCAGAACCGCGCACGCGGTCAGCGCGAGCACGGCAACCAGAGCGTGCCGTACGCCGCGTGGGTCTCGTGGGTCGGGCACCTCGGCCAGCCGCTCCAGCAGGCGCGGGACCTCGGCGGATACGACCCCGGGATGCTCGCGGAGCTGGTCAAGGGCAGGCGGGATCAGCGATGATGCGTCGGCAGGCACGGTCTTCCACTCGGATCACGGGGCGTCGAGAACTCCATGATCTTGGAAGCCGTGCCTGTCACGTTCCGGGGCACTGCCGAACTGGCAGATCATCATGAACCGGGCATCACGCGACTACGCCGAAGCCCTGGCCTCAAGGGCGTCTCCGCTCGCCGGATACGGCAGGAGTTCACCGGCCGGATCAACCGCGCCATCATGCACGGCCACCTGTGGTCGCCCTCGTATTTCTCCGCATCGTGCGGCGGAGCACCGTTGGCGATCGTCCGCCAGTACATCGAGCAGCAAAAACGTCCGCTCTAACGTGCACGTCAGAGCAGTCTGGAGATGCATTCATCCCCGGCGTGAAGGCCGGGGCTTTCCGCAAGAGTCCCGGTAATCCTTCCCGGCCTTCATCACGGAGAAGGCAAGAGGCAAGCGGTCAGGGATTCACAAGGAGCCGAGGAGGGGGAATGCTGACCGAGAAGGCTTTCCGTACACAGGACGTGCTCGCGTCGGGCCGATTCGACTGCTGGCGTGAGTATGTCTCCCAGACGTACGTGCCGGCCGAGGTCGACAGCGATCACGCGGCGGACTTCGCGGCATCGCAGCGCATCCTGGCACTGGGGGCCGTACAGCTGTGGACGATGGAGCACCCACCAATGACCCTGCGGCGGACACGGAAGCTGATTCGGCGGTCTGACCCCGAGTTGTACCACCTCTCACTCCCCCTACGCGGGACCATGAGACTCACCAGCCCCGATCACGAGGCGCATTACGAACCGTACGACCTGGTGCTCCACGACACCTCATGCCCCCACCTCATGCGGGCGATCACCAGCCACGGCGAGGGCACCATCCTGGGTACAGGGCTCTTCGTCCCCCGAAAACTGCTGCCACTGCCGGAGAACGCCATTGACGGACTGCTCATGCGACGACTGTCAGGGCGTGAGGGCGTCGGGACACTGATCGCCCAGTTCCTCACCCAAGTGGCCCGAGACTCCAGCTCCTACCGACCCGACGACGGCCCCCGTCTGGGGACCGTGGTGGTCGACCTCCTCTCTGCACTGTTCGCCCACGCCCTCGACGCAGACACCCCTCCGGAAACCCACCGACAGGCCCTCGTCCTACGCATCCGAGCCTTCGTCCAACAGCACCTGCACGAGCCGCAATTGGCCCCGAGCACCATAGCCGCCGCGCACCACATCTCCACTGGCTACCTGCACCGCCTCTTCCAGCGGGAAGACCACACGGTCACTGCCTGGATTGTCAGGAGTATCTGCGGGATAAAGGCTACAACGTGCCCATAGGGGGAAGGGCCGCGGAGGCGTGCACCATCGCGGACAAGGGTGAGGGATCGGCTAACTCGCTGTCGATATGCCCAACACGCATTGAGCAACTGGGTGTCCGCTGGAAACACGTCAAACCTGCTTGCCGACTCGGGGCCGCGCGGTAAGCCAACTGGGCGGGGTGGCGGCCCACCCCCTGCTGCGACCCGGGAACGCGGGCAGGCTCGACAAGCGGGACGTGACGCGCGAGCGTGGGCTGCGGCCGGAGGTGGCACTCGGGCCGGGGAAGGGCTGTGCGTCTGCACAGCCCTTCCCGTTCTCCGCGGTCACAGACCCCTGAGCTCAGACCGACCGACCAATGGGGGGCGGCGTCGCGGGGGCGTCGAAGCGGTGGCGGGATGCCTCGATGTGACCGAGGTAGCGGTGGGTCCAGTCACACATTCCATCGACGGTCGCCCGGAGGGCTTGGCCCGCCTCTGCGAGGGCGTACTCGACCCGGGGCGGCACGGTGGGGTGCACGTTTCGGTCGACCAGGCCGTTGCGCTCCAGCATGCGCAGGTTCTGGGTGAGCATCTTGCGGCTGATGCCCTCGACCTTGTCCCGCAATTCACTGAAGCGCATGGTGCCTTCACCGAGGGACTCGATGATCAAGAGCGCCCACTTGTTGGCGACGTCCGAGAAGATCTCCCGCGCCAGAGAGTCCGGCGCGTCAGGTCTGCTTCGTCGGGTGAGCCGTTGAGCTGCTTGGTCACCATGAGGTTCCCCAGTCACTGAAAAGTGCGTTCTTCCCTGCCAGGCGGAACTCTCCTACGGTTCCTCAGTAACCACAAGAGACCACGTGTCCTGGCTCGGTGGAAGCGAGCCCACGAGGCCTCATGGCAAGGAGTCAGTATGGCCATCACCCTGGCAAACCCCGAAGGACTGATGAAGACCGACCTCTACCGGCAGGTGTCGGTAGCGACCGGGTCGAAGCTGGTCTTCATCGCCGGGCAGGTCGCCTGCGATACCGACGGGGTCACGGTCGGCGAAGGTGACCTCGCCGCTCAGGTCGAGCAGTGCTACCTCAACGTCGGCACGGCCCTGGCAGAGGTCGGCGCCTCCTTCGACGACGTGGCAAAACTGACCGTCTACCTCGTCGACTGGACCCCCGACAAGATGCCCCTGCTGACGGAGGGGATCGCTCGCGCGGCCGCGAAGCTCGGGATCAGCCCGGCCCCGCCGCTCACAGGGGTGGGCGTCGCCGCGCTGGCCGGGCCCGACATCCTGGTCGAGGTCGAAGCCACCGCAGTCATCGACTGAACAGGTGATCCCCGCCCGGAGCCCGGGTTCGGTGCACTCGGCAGGCCCGCCTCACCATCCACATCACCGCGCAGACGTCACCCGGCCAGGTCTTCTGCTCCTTCCACTTTCCCGCCAGCGGCGTGAACGCGCTCACCTCCGACCACGCTGGCGCCGTCACCTCGTGCCCGGAGTACAAACTCGGCGAAGCGGCAGCGTTTCTCAGTCGGAGCGATGGGGCCAGTGCGCGAGGCTGCCGGGCGAGGGAGCTGACCCCGTTGCTTCCGCTGTCGATGGGTAGATCTCGTAGCTCTCGCGCATGCCGCTCAGGTCGAAGATCTTCAGCATTCGGCCGGAGACGGAAGCGATGCGCAGCGAGCCGTCGCGTTCACGGATGCGTTTGGTGATCGCCACGATCACGCCCAGCCCCATCGAGTCCATGAAGGTGACGAAGCCCAGATCCAGGACGAAGTGGCGGTGTCCCTCATCGAGGAGTTTGATCACTCCTTCCCGGATCATGGGGGCGGTGTGGGCGTCCACCTCACCGTCGGCCTCGACAACGGTCCAGCCGTTGACCACGTCGTAGCTGGCCATCACGCTCTCGTGCCGGATGATGTTCGTTCGCATTGCCATCCCTCTTCGTCATTCACGGACGGCGCAGGGTGCCTGGCACGATTGCGCAGAAGATCGCCAGCCTCTGCCGCGACCTGGGAAGCGCAAGTTCACCTGAACCCGTGACCGCCACCCCGCCAGCGCCTCACTGCCGGTCAACGGCTTTTGGTCAGCCACTCGGCGAGAACAGCGGCCTGGCTGTGGTCCACGTCCTTGGTGGCGGTCAGCAGCATGAGTCTGTCGTGCGCCGCAAGGCCACGCAGATGTTCGGCCGCCTCGCGGTGCCCGGCGTCGCGTAGCTCCGCCAGATAGCGGCGTCGGAATTCGGTGAAGCGGCTGGGCTCATGGCTGTACCACTTGCGCAGCTCACTGGAGGGGGCGACATCGCGCAGCCACTCGTCCAGATGTGCGTCCTCCTTGCGCATGCCCCGGGGCCACACCCGGTCGACCAGCACGCGCTTGGCGCCCTTCGGCGCAGTCTCCTCGTAAATTCTGCGATAGGTGATCTGTTCGGCCATGATGGTGCCCTTCCAGATCGACTGGCCACCCCCCGCGTTGAGTGGGGTGGACAGCCCTGTGCCCTGCTGCGAAGCGGATGGTCCCGACTCGCCCATTTTATCGGGGCTGGCTCGTGCGAACCCGTCAGGATCCTGACGGGTCAGCCCACCGGCACCCGGGTGCTGAGCGACGGCGTCCCGTACGGCGTATTGACGAGGAGCACGATGTGCCCAGCAGACGTCCCCCGCCCGAGTCACCTGATTTTCCCGCACGGACGGCCCCCCAGGTGAGCTCGGTGAGCGAACTGGACGCGGCGGTGGCCACCTGCCGGGCGTGCCCGCGCCTGGTGGCCTGGCGCGAGGAGGCCGCCAGGGTCAAGCGCAGGGGGTTTCGGGACTGGGAGTACTGGGGCAGACCCGTGCCCGGCTTCGGCCCCACGGACGCGGCGCTGGGCATCGTCGGGCTGGCCCCGGCCGCGCACGGTGGCAACCGCACCGGGCGCATCTTCACCGGCGACCCGTCCGGCGACGCCCTGTACGCCGCCCTGTACGACATCGGGCTGGTTTCCCAGCCCACCGCAACCCACCGGGGCGACGGGCTGGAGCTGTACGGGGTGCGGATCACGGTGCCGGTGCACTGCGCACCGCCCGGCAACCGGCCCACAACCGGTGAGCGCGACACCTGCCGCCCGTGGCTCGCCCGCGAACTGGAGATTCTGCGCCCGACCCTGCGGGCCATCGTGGTGCTCGGCGGCTTCGCCTGGCAGGCGCTGCTGCCGGTGCTGACGGACGCGGGCTGGCAGCTGCCCCGCCCCCGCCCGGCCTTCGGGCACGGTGCCGAGGCCGTCCTCACTGACGCAAGCAGTGAACGGCACGTGCACCTGGTCGGCGGATACCACCCCAGCCGGCGCAACATGTCCACCCGGACCCTCACCCCCGCCATGCTCCGCGACGTACTGCACCGGGGAGCCGTCATCGCAGGGCTCCCACTGGAACGGCGCCACCGGCAGTCCCGCGCCTCCTGATTGCCGGTTTCTGATGCCAGGCGTCGGGAACGTCCGGTGGTGCACGATGGGAGAGGTACGGGGCAGGAGATCACCCTGGGCAGAAGGGCGTGGGCACCGGGGCGCGGAGGGGTTGCAAGCGTGCGACGATCAGCGCGATGTCGTCGTCTCCGCCGCTGCTGAGGCCGAGGCGGGACAGCGAGGCGGGACAGCAGGGTATCGGCGAGGTGTTCAGGGCTGAGGCGCGGGTTGGCGGCGAAGACGGCGGTGAGCCGGTGGAGGCCGGCGTCGATGCCCTCGCCGCGGCGTTCGATGAGTCCGTCGGTGTAGGGCACGAGCGTGGTGCCCGAGGTGCAGGGAACGGCGGACTGAGGGCGCGGGACGTGGTGGGACGGGCTCCCAGGGGCGGGTCGGTGGCCTGGTCGAGCAGGACGGCGCAGGTGCTGGGCACTCCGGTCCACCCGTACACCCGCCGGCTCGTCCGGAGCGTGCCGCGGTTGCCCGCCTGATCCCGCCTCAGTCCGCGTCGCTCGTCGGCGCGGCGGTGTCCTCGTCGGGGGCAGCGGGCCACTCCCGGCGTCCCTCGTCGGGCCAGAGCGGTCGCCGGTCGACGCGCAGGCCGAGGATCTCCGGTCGCGCGTAATGACCGCGCGAGTCGACCCAGACCTTGACGGCGGCGATGTCGGCGAGGTCGATCCCGGCGGCGACGAGCTTCTCCTCCGGGCCGGTGTGCGGGCCCGCCAGGTACTGGTTGAAGGGGTGGATCACGGCCGACCAGCCGCCGCCCCCGGTGATGTGCTTCTGCGGTCCGAGGGTGTCCGTCATCCACCGCAGGCACGTCTCGTCGACCGGGTTGCCCGCGGCGATCACGAAGACCTGGGCGGTGAGCGCGTGCGTCTTCATCATGGCGTCGATCTGGACGTCGGCGACGGCCTCGAAGCCGGCCATGGTGGACAGACCGGGCCAGGCCGCCGCGTGGATCTCCTGGCCCTGGACGATCAGGGCCTGCCGGGCCAGGTTCATGGTGTGCTCCCAGCAGGCCAGGCCGCCGATCCGGCCCAGGGCACTGTCGAACACGCCGAGCGTCGAACCGCCTCCCTGGGCCCACACCATCCGTTCGGCATAGGTGGGCTGGAGCTTGCGGTGCACTCCGAGGAGGGAGCCGTCGGGGTCGATGAAGACCTGGCTGTTGAAACAGGTGCGGGTGCCCGCGAGCCGTTCGCTGACGCCGAGGACCACGCCGGTCCCGGCACGGCGGCAGGCGGACCGGACCCGGGCGATCTGTGGTCCGGGCACCTCTACGGACGCCTCGGCGTAGGCTGCGTCGGCGCCCTGCTGGTCCAGCGGGGCGTACGCCTCGATCCAGTACGGGTAGCCGGGCACGAACGTCTCGGGGAACACCAGCAGGTCGATGCCCTGCCGGCCGGCCTGTTCGACAAAGCCGACGGCCTTGTCGACGGTCGCCTCGGTGTCCATGAACACGGGCGCGGCGTGCACGGCCGCGACGGTGCGCTTCCCTGACACGGGAGATGGCAACTGGGCCCCCTCGAAGACGGCGCGCACCACGGTGATCGATGATCCCGGCGGCCCGCCGGGACGTCCGGGGCTCGCCGGACCAGGATGCGTCGGCGGATCGGTCGGTGGCAGTGTGCCATCGTTCGGCGCCGCGTGTGCCGCTACCGGCGCGATCCGGTCGTCACCCGCCCCACCGCCAGTACTGTTCGGGCCGGGCCGGGCCGGTGCAATCGGTGCGGACCAGCCGGGGGCCGGAACGGTCCCGGCTGTCCCAGTGGGCGGGCAGTTCACGGTCGTCCTGGTACAGGCAGCGGTGGTCGGCGGCGCTCTCGATCCGCCACGCCATGCGCTTCCATGGAGCGCTCCGCCACGGCACACGGGTCCATTCCTGGTTCACGGCGCCGTCGCGGCAGGGTTCGAGCGCGGCTCCCGCGCCGACGGCCGTGAGGCAGGAGTGCGTCTCGCCCCACAGGCCGATGGTGCCGTCGCTCCGCATCCGCCACCGCTGGGCCGGGGATCCGTCGCACGCGCGGATGCGGACCGCCCGGGCCCCGGCGCGGCTGCCCGCCGCGTCGAGGCACCGGGCCGGGTCCGGACCGGCGGCGTACGTGGTCCGTCCGATGTCCCCGAGGACCTCACCGGGCCCCGGAGACCGGTGCACCTGTGGGTACTGCCGACGGATCCACAGGTTCCAGTCCTCCTGGAGCGGCCCGCGGTAGGGCGGCACCTGCGCGCACCGGCCGGTGGCATGGCACCGGCGCCGGGCGACGTACCAGCGCACCACCCGCTCCTTTCCGGCGGCCTGCGCGGGCGTGAGGTTCGCGCCCAGCGCCGACATCCGGTAGCCGAGGTACGACGTCACGGGAACCCCGAGGGCGTAGCCCACTCGCCTGAAGTAGCGGGCGGCGACGCCGTGGTCGCTGTGGTCGACGCCGCCGCCGAGACCGAACGCGAAGGACGCGTTGTCGTGATCCATGGTCAGGATCCGTTCCGCGCGAGTCGTCCGAGCCAGCGTGCGGAGCGTGGTGACCAGCCGTTCCTCGGTGAAGCCCGGGCCGTCCGGGAACCCGCGGACGCTCCGCCTGCTCCCGTCGAAGAGTCTGAGCACGCTCTCGGCCTCCTGGCCGTGCGGAAGCCCGTCGTGGAGATCGAGGAAGGTGAGCCGGATCGCGGTTCCGGGTGGCCGGCCGGCCAGCAGGAACGACCGGACGCGGATGCCGCCGGCCCGTACGTCGGACCGCTTCCAGCCGTCGGCGGCCCCGGCCATGGACGCGTAGGCCGCCCGTACCCCGTACTGCCTGCGGTCCACGTACTCCAGCGCCTGCGTGCGGTCGCGCACGGCGTCGTCCCCGGCGGTCAGGTACACGGTGTGGACCGGGCATCTCGCCCGGATCGTCCGCGCGATCTCCGGGTTCAGGAAGAACAGGTCGTCGTCGGGGTGCGCCACGCCCACCAGGGTGCGACGGCACCGCACCGGCTCCGCCTGCGCCTCGGCCGCCGTGCCGGGGCCGGGGGACGCGACGGGCACGGAGGCCGAGGCGGGACCCAGCAGGGCGCAGAGCGCCGCGGCCGCCGCCAGTGTGCGGCGGACGGGGCGGCGTCCGCCCCGGGCCTTGTCTCGCGCGCTGTGGTCCATCTGCGGATGATCACCACGCGGATGCCCGGAACCAACCGACCCGCCGCGCGGCACACCCGGTCGGCGGGTCGGACACGAGGGTGCGGCGGCCCGGCGGGTGCCGGAGTCAGGGCCGGGCGGTGGGTGCGAACCAGGTGGGTTCGTCGGTCAGGGCCTGCTTGATCCTGAACCGCGAGAACTCGTTCAGCGGCGGCAGCGCGTCCACCGGGTACCAGCCGACGTCCAGCGACTCGTCGTCGTTGACCCGTGCCTCGCCGCCCGTCGCCCGGCAGCGGAACGTGACGTCGAGGTACTGGCAGCGGTCCCCGTTGGCGTACTCGACCGGTTCGAGGGCCTGCGTGAGCACCACCCGCTCCGCCACGCAGTGCACGGCGGTCTCCTCGTACACCTCGCGTTCGGCCGTGGCCGCGGGCTGTTCGCCCGGCTCGCAGATGCCCCCGATGAGCGCCCACTTGCCGGTGTCGGAGCGCCGACCGAGGAGCACTCTGCCCTCGTCGTCGAAGACCACGGCGGTCACCCCCGGCAGCAGGAGCAACTGGTGGCCCGCGGTGGCGCGGATACGGCGGATGAACTCAGGAGTGGCCATGGGCCCGACCCTATAAGGGGCTGTCCCGTGATCCGTGATGGATCAGCGCGCGGCGTCGGATGCGTCCGGATGTACCGACAACGCGTCGAGGTGCCGCACCTGTCGTCGCACACCCGCCGGGGAGCAGCGCGACATCCCTCAGCCGCTGTCCCTCCCCGTTCGATCAGCGCGGCGGCGGTAGGGGGCGCGGGGCGGGTGCTCCACCGGTGCCGCCGGGCCATCGGTGCCGCCGGGCAGCGCGCGAGCGCGGTCCCGCCCCGTCCCCGAGACGCGGTTTCGGCACAGGTGCAGGCGGGTGCACGGGGACGTCCCGAGCGGTCCGTGCTTCACCGGCCGCGCCGGATCCGTACCGCGCGGACGGCGGTCAGACCGAGCCCCGCAGCGGCGATCAGCGCGAGGACCGCCTCGGGAAGTACGCCGAGGCGGGTGGCGGGCGTCTGCGAGGACCGCAGGGGCACCTCGTCGACGAGCGCGTCCGGGGTGAACAGCCTCGTCTGCTGGACGACGGTGCCGTCGGGCCGGATGATCGCGCTGACCCCGCTGGTGACGGGGACGACGACGGACCTGCTGTGCTCGACCGCGCGGACCCGGGACATGGCGAGCTGCTGGTAGGTCATCTCGCTGCGCCCGAAGGTGGCGTTGTTGCTGGGCACGGCGATCAGCTGGGCCCCGTGGTCGACGGTGTCCCGTACCGCGTCGTCGAACGCGGCCTCGTAACAGGTCACGAGCCCGGTGCGGGTGCCGGACAGGTCGAAGACGCCGACCTTCTTCCCAGGGCCGAAGTCCCTTTGCACCCGGTCCACGTCGGAGCTGAAGAAGCGGGCGACCGAGCGCATCGGGATGTACTCGCCGAACGGCTGGATGTGGCGCTTGTCGTAGGTTTCGACGGGTCCCTTCCCCGGTTCCCACCGGATGAGGGTGTTGCGCAGGTTGCCCGTGTCGGGCGCGACGACCGCCCCGATCACGGTGGGCACACCGATCGCCTTCACCGCTTCGTCGATGACGATGCGGGCGTCGGCGTTGCGGTAGGGGTCGAGGTCGGAGGAGTTCTCCGGCCACAGCACGAAGTCGGGCTTGGGCGCCTTGCCCGCCTTCACGTCCCGGGCGAGCTGTTCGGTGCGGCGCGCGTGGTTGTCGAGCACGGCGCGGCGCTGGGCGTTGAAGTCGAGTCCGAGCCTCGGCACATTGCCCTGGATGGCGGCGACGGTCGCGGTGCCGTCCTCGGCCGAGTCGTCCACGAGCGGCAGGGCGGCGAACGCGGCGGCGACGGGAGCGAGGACGCAGGCGGCCGTGGCGGCGACGGTGCCCCGGGGGACCTCACGCGTGCTCCGGTACGTACGGAATTGGCGCACCGCCTCGTAGAGGCCGAAGCCGCACAGCACCACGGCGAAGGAGAGCAGCGGCGTGCCGCCCACCGCCGCGAGCGGCAGGAACACGCCGTCCGCCTGTCCGAAGGCGATCTTCCCCCAGGGGAAGCCGCCGAACGGTACCCGGGCCCGGACTCCCTCGTCCAGGGCCCAGACCGCGGCCGCCCACACCGGCCAGCACGCGAGGCGCGAGACGGCGGTGATCCCGAGGCAGCCGACGGCGATGAACAGCGCCTCGGCCGCGGCGAGTGCCAGCCACGGCACCGGGCCGACCTCCTCACCGGTCCAGTGCAGCAGCGGCAGCATGAAGCCGAGTCCGGCGAGCAGGCCGAGACCGAAGCCGGCGCGCGGCCGGCGTCCGTGGAGCACCCAGCCGAGCAGGGCGAAGCCCGGCAGGACCAGCCACCACAGGGGCCGGGGCGGGAAGCTCAGGTACAGCAGCAGGCCCGAGCCGACGGCCGCCGCGGACCGTACGAGGCCGGGGATCAGCCGTCCGCGCGCGGGCGCGGGGGCGGGTCGGGGCTGCTGCGGGTCGTCGACCGACGTGATGGTGGCGCTCACCCGGCGGAGTCTACGGTCATCGGTTGTGCGTCCGGCACTCCCGTCCCGGCACTCCCGTCCCGGCACTCCCGCCCGCTGACGCCGGTACGGGTGGCGTCGGCTCCTCCGTCGCCCGCCTCGTGCCGCTCAGGTCCCGGCCGCCGCGCCCGTCCTCGGCAGGCGCAGCCGTTCGCGGATGAACCGCACGCCCGCCTCCGCGTCGTCGACGGTGATGGTGAACGTCCGGCCGTCGCCGAGCCGGAGCACCAGGCCCTCGCCCCTGCGGACCACCACGGCGGTGCCCTGCTCGGGACGCCAGCGGTAGCCCCAGCCGCCCCACTGCCGGGGGGTGACCCGGGGGGCGTATTCCGCGCCCACCACATGGGTCAGCAGGATCCGGCGGCGCGGCAGGCCCATGTGGCCGCAGCGCACCTCCAGTGCGTCGCCGTCGACCTTGACCGCCACGTTCACGAAGGCCAGGGTGCCGAAGAGCATGAGCAGTCCGGCGGTCACGCAGCCGATCACGGACATCAGCAGCGGGGCGGTCCCGGATGCCCAGTCGGAGGTGACGGCCAGCTGGACGCCCAGTGCCAGACAGGCGGCGCCCGCGGCGGCCAGCACCCACTGGATCCGGTTGGTGGCCCGGCCGATCCAGACGTCGGCTTCGGGCTCGGCCCCGGTGCGCCTCGGTTCTCGGGGATGGTCCCTCATGTCAAGCAGCGTACTCACGGGGCCGCACGCCGGGGAACGCTCCGAGGGCCCGGATCCGGGTCAGCGGGCGGGGGCGACGGCCCCGAGGAGCTGCCCCTCGGTGTAGGCCAGAGCGGCCTGCGGCAGGTCGCCGGGGTGTCCGCCGAGAAGGACGGTGAGACCACCGGCCGGTTGGGCCGACGGAGCGGGGGCCACCCCGATGCGGCGCAGCGCCTGGGCGGCGACGGCACCGGCGGACCCGTGCAGCGCGACGGGGGGCAGGCCGCGCTCCCGCAGGGCGGCGCGGATGCGTTCGGCGACCAGTTCGTAGTGGGTGCAGCCGAGGACCACGGCCCGGGCGTCGCGCGGGGTGAGCGCGGCGGCCGCGGCGACGGCGCGGTCGACGGCCGCTTCGTCCGCGTGCTCCACGGCGTCGGCGAGCCCCGGGCACGGGATCTCGGTGACGTCGACGGAGCCGGCGAATTCCCGGATGAGTCCGCGCTGGTAGAGGCTGCCGGTGGTGGCGGGGGTGGCCCAGATCGCGATGGGGCCGCCGCCCGCGGCGGACGGCTTGATGGCGGGGACGGTTCCGATGACCGGCAGTGTGGGTTCCAGCTCGGCGCGGAGGGTCGGCAGCGCGTGCACGGTGGCCGTGTTGCAGGCGACGATCAGCGCGTCCGGCCGCTGGGCGGCGGCGGCGCGGGCCACGTCCAGCGCACGGGCGGTGAGGTCCTCGGGCGTGCGCGGCCCCCAGGGCATGCCGCAGGGGTCGGAGGAGAGCACGAGATCGGCGTCGGGTCTCAGCCTGCGCACCGCCCCGGCTGCCGCGAGGAGGCCGATTCCGGAGTCCATGAGCGCGATCTTCACCCGGTCACCATAGTCGACCGCCCTTGCGATTCCTCCGCAGTGGGGCAGACTGCGGCGAATGAGTGCCGTTGCCTGGATCGCCGCGGGTTCGCTGGCCGCGTGGGTGTGGTTGCTGCTGGGACAGGGGTTCTTCTGGCGCACCGATCAGCGGATGCCCGTCCGCCGGGCCCTGGAGCGCTGGCCATCGGTCGCGATCGTCGTGCCCGCACGTGACGAAGCAGACATGTTACCCGTGAGTCTGCCGTCGCTGCTGGCACAGGACTATCCGGGTGTCGCGGAGGTCTTCCTCGTCGACGACTGCAGCGAGGACGGGACCGGGGACGTCGCCCGCGCGCTGTCCGTGCGGTACGGCGGGCTGCCGGTGACGGTGGCGTCGCCGGGCGAGCCGGAGCCGGGCTGGACGGGCAAGCTCTGGGCCGTGCGGCACGGGATCGCGCTGGCCCGGGCGCGGCGTCCGGAGTACCTGCTGCTGACGGACGCCGACATCGCGCATGAGCCGGACAGCCTGCGGGAGCTGGTCTCCGCCGCCGTGTCGGGCGGCTTCGACCTGGTCTCGCAGATGGCCCGGCTGCGGGTGTCGAGCTTCTGGGAACGTCTGGTCGTGCCCGCCTTCGTGTACTTCTTCTCGCAGCTCTATCCGTTCCGGTGGGTGAACCGGGCGGGGGCGCGCACGGCAGCGGCGGCGGGCGGATGCGTGCTGCTGCGGGCAAAGGCCGCGGACCGGGCCCGGCTGCCGGAGTCGATCCGGCAGGCGGTGATCGACGACGTGTCGCTGGCACGGGCGGTGCGGCGCGGCGGCGGGCGGATCTGGCTGGGGCTCGCGGAGCGGGTGGACAGCGTGCGGCCGTACCCGCGGCTGGCCGATCTGTGGCGGATGGTGTCGCGCAGCGCGTACGCCCAGCTGCGGCACAGTCCGGTGCTGCTCGTCGGGACGGTGCTGGGGCTCGCGCTGGTGTATCAGGCGCCGCCGGTCACGCTCGTCGCCGGGCTGCTGGGCGGCGACCCGGTGGCGGCATGGGCGGGCGGTGCGGCGTGGGCGGTGATGGCCGGAACGTATCTGCCGATGCTGCGCTACTACCGGCAGTCGCCGTGGTCCGCTCCGCTGCTGCCGTTCACCGCCCTGCTGTACCTGCTGATGACGGTCGATTCGGCGGTGCGGCACCACCGGGGGCGGGGCGCGGCCTGGAAGGGGCGTACGTACGCCCGTCCCGAGGCCGCGCCGGACCGGTGAACGGAGCCGGCCGTGGGCCGATGACGCCGGTGCCGTCCGGACGTCCGGGGGTCATTTGCGGCCGGGCGTCCAGTTCATTCCCCACCCGTAGGCGTAGTCGATGGTGCGCTGCGGGCTGACTCCGCGCTGGGGCACGAGGTAGCGGGCCTCGCGCTGCACGGTGAGATCTCCCCCGTCGTTGGTGAGGAGGGCGAGGGCGCAGACGGTGGACGGGACGGTGCACTCGTCGAGGGAGAAGTCGATCGGCGCGCCGTGCTGGGGCTGGAGGGTGACCGTCGCGTGGAGGTCGGCGAAGCTCCGAGCGCCCTCGTAGATGGTGACGAAGATCAGGACCCGGCGGAACCTGTCCTTCTGATCGAGGTTGACGGTGAGGTTCTCGCCGGTGGTGACGGCGCCGGTGCGGTCGTCGCCGTCGAGGTGGATGTACGGGGGCTGCCGGAGCGCTCCGAACGCGTTCCCGAGCGCCTGCACGACTCCCTTGCGGCCGTCGGTGAGTTCGTAGAGGGCGCAGAGATCGAGGTCGAGATCCGCGTGGTGGGCGACCGCTCTGCCGAGTTTGCGCCCCCAGCCCGTGAACTGTTTACGGACTTCCCAGTTGAGATTGACCCGGAGCAGTCCGGAAGTGCCGCCCTGTTTGGCGAGGGAGACCGACGGCGCGTGTTTGGTGAGCGTGACCTTCGACAGCCGGACGGGGGCGGGAGCGGCAGCGGCCGGAGGCGTTGCCGGCGGGGTCGGGGGCACCCGGTCCACCCGTGTTGCCTGTTGAGGCGATTGAGGTTGGGGATACGTCTGGGGGCGCTGTGGTTCATCGACCGAAATTCCGAAGTCCGTCGCCAGGCCCTCCAGGCCGGTGGCGTATCCCTGGCCGACGGCGCGGAATTTCCAGTTGCCCTGGCGTCGGTATAGTTCGCCGAGGATGAACGCGGTCTCGACCGTCGCGTCCGCGCTGTCGAAGCGGGCGATCTGCGAGCCGTCCGCCGCGTCCGTGATCCGTATGTACAGCCCCGTCACCCGGCCGAAGGTGCCGCCATCCGCCGAGGCCGCCAGGACCACGCGCTCGATGACCGGCTCGACGCGTGCCAGGTCGACGGCGAGGTTGTCCGTCGCCCCGTCAGCGGTGGTCCGCCTGCCCTCGTGGCGTACGGCGCCCGAGGCGTGGGCGGGCTGGTTGTAAAAGACGAAGTCGGCGTCGTCGCGCACCTTTCCCGATACGAGCAGGAGTGCCGATCCGTCCACGTCCGGTGTCCCCGGCGAGGTGCGCCACCCCAATTCGACCCGTACGGATCGGGCCGCCACCGGAACATTGGCGCCTTTTTGCATGGTCATGATCGCCCCCATCTCGAGCCCGGTCGGCCGAAGGCCATTCTCCGCAACCTAATGCCCCGTCGGCCGCGGGCACATCGGTGCGGGAGGAGTCCGGCGATCAGCCGTTCATCCGTCAGGAACTCACGCCTTTACACGATTCCAACACACTTTGGTGCCCCTTTTTCCCAAGTTCGCTCGGATTGGGGAACGAGGTTCCCCCACAACACGCAAAACAACCCTCTTGTCAGACTCCCCAACCAGCTCATCGTGGGCTTAACTTAGGTGGCATGACGTCCCCCCGCTCCACCTACGGCAGCGGCTACTACGCTGCGTCGTCGTTCCCCGACACTCCGATCTACGACTCCCTGGTCGCGGAGCGGGGCGCCCCTCAGATCGCTCCGATTCGAGTGCCTGCCGCCTATGACACCGGCGGCAGCCATCTGCCGGCCCTCCCGGCGGCGCTGCCCGCACTCCCGGCGGCGCCCTCCCAGCCCGCGCCGCCGTACGGATACCAGCAGCCGCCCCAGCAGGGGTACGCGCCGACGCAGCCCCCGCAGCTGCAGAACGCCCCGACGCCGTACATCCCGCAGCAGCCGGGCGCGGTCCGTGGCGGGTACCCGGCGCCCTATGCACCGCAGCAGCAGCGGCCCGCGCCCGCCACCGGGTACGAGGCGATGCGCCCGGCGTCACCGCGCCCCGCTCCGGCGCCCGCTCCTCACTACGAGGACCCGTACAACCGCCCCCACCCGAGCCGGGGGTACTAGTGCCGCATCAGGCAACGTTCGCCCCGTCGCGACGCCCGGCACGCCCTCTCGCCGCACCGGCCGAAAACCCAAGTACATCCAGTACGAGGGCTTCCGGCCGGCACACCGAGAGCACGCACCGGACGTGCTCCTTGACGGGCAAACCTTGCCCCTCACGGCACTAGAAGGGCCCTGACCGTACCGAGCGGGAGTCGCGCGGTCGCACCGAGGTCGTCGTCGAGCCATGGGACTCGTCGGCGGCCTCCTCGTTCTCCGGCCGGGCGGATGCGGTTCACGGCCCGCGCGTCCGCTCCCGACGGGCCGTCGCCCCGCTCCCCGGGAACCCGCGCGCGTGGCCGGTGCGTTGGCCACGGGGGCGGGTGACGTCGCTCGCCCCTCACCGCATCGAGGTGCGAGGCGTGCCGTATCGGGCCGCGACGGACAGGGAAAGGAGTGCGGGAGCGTGCGAGCGGCCGCGGGAGTATGGCGGTGGCGGCACAATCCCCTGCGCCGCGCCACCGACCGGCGCGAGGCGTGGGTGGCCCTGGTCGCGCTGCTTCTCATGACGCTGGTGGCACCGGCCCTGGGCGGGGTGTGCGGAGCTCTCACGGACGACGCCCTCCAGCGCTCGGCGCGCGCCGAGCGGGCGCAGCGGCGCGCCACGACCGCGGTCGTGCTGGGCCCGGCGGCGCCCGGTCACGCCGCCGATCCCGAGGGGACGTCGGAGCGCGCCGCGCGGGCGTCGGTGGTGGCGCGATGGCGGGCCCCGGACGGCACGGAACGCCGCGGTACGGTGACCGCGCCGTCCGGGAGGACCGCCCCGGGGACCGGGGTGAGGATCTGGACGGACCGCGCGGGCCACGCCGTACCGCGCCCCATGGACGCGCCGACGGCCCGTGCGCACGCGGTGCTGGCCGGACTCGGCGCGGCGATGCTCGCCGCCGGGCTGATCGAGTGCCTCCGTCGTCTGATCGTCCGGCACATGATCCGCTCACGCCACGCCGGTATCGACCGCGCCTGGGCCGAGACCGGTCCGGACTGGGGCAGGACGGGGACGGGCACCTGATCGGCGGCCGCTCCGGTCAACTCCCGCCCGCCGCGCGCGCTACGGTGGACCGGCCCGCCCGCTTCGTCGGCGGGCGGACCCGTGGGCGCCGCTGCCCGGAGGCCGGTGACACGGGCATCACACACGCACGAGGTGGGGGCACAACAGCGCCATGGCACAGGGCACGGTCCAGGTGACACACACCGGCACATCGCGGTGGCGGCGCCGCACAGGCGAATACCCCACCCTCACCGCGGCCCTGGAGGCCGCCGCGGACGGCGACGTCCTCACCGTCGCTCCGGGCACCTACCGGGAGAATCTGGTCCTGCACCGCGCGGTGACACTGCGCGGGGCCGAGGGCTCGGTCGGCTCGGTGCGGATCGCGCCGGTGGACGGTGTCCCGCTGACCGTCCGTTCCTCCGCCGTCGTCACCGATGTACATGTGGAGGGCCAGGACTCGACGGCCCCGGCGCTGCTCGTCGAGGACGGGGCGCCGGAGCTCGCGGATCTGCGCATCGTCACGCGTTCGGCCGCCGGGATCGAGGTGCGCGGGGCGGGCCGGCCCACGGTGCGCCGGTGCACGGTCGACAACCCCGCCGGGGCCGGCATCGCCGTACTCGACGGCGCGGGCGGGGTGTTCGAGCAGTGCGAGGTCGTCTCGGCCGGCCAGTCCGGTGTCTCGGTACGGGACGGCGCGCATCCGCGGCTGGAGCGCTGCCGGATCCATCACGCCTCGGGCTCGGGGCTGAGCGTCACCGGCGAGGGCAGCGGTCTGGAGGCCGTCGGCTGCGAGGTCTACGAGATCAAGGGCAGCGGGATACAGGTGTCGGCCCGTGCGGCGGCCCATCTCACCGACTGCACGGTGCACCGCACTTCGGCGGACGGGGTCACGCTCGACACCGACGCCGTGCTGACCCTGGCCGACTGCGACATCCACGACGTCCCCGAGAACGCGGTGGATCTGCGGTCCCGTTCGGTCCTGACCCTGACCCGTTCCACCGTGCGCCGGTTCGGCCGCAACGGGCTCTCGGTCTGGGATCCGGGCACCCGCGTCGACGCCAATCAGTGCGAGATCCACGACAGTACGGGCGACTACCCCGCGGTCTGGGTCAGCGACGGGGCGACGGTGATCCTGGACTCCTGCCGGCTCCACGACGTGCCGGACGCCCTGTTCGTGCTCGACCGGGGGTCGCGCGCCGACGTCGTCGACAGCGACCTCTCGCAGATCCGCAACACCGCGGTGTCCGTGAGCGACGGGGCGACGGCCCAGCTCGACGACTGCCGCATCCGCGAGACGTCCACCGGCGCCTGGTTCCGCGACCACGGCAGCGGCGGCACGCTGAACAACTGCACCATCGACACGGCACAGACCGGAGTGATCGTCACCAAGGGCGCCGACCCGACGATCGAGCGCTGCACGGTCACCTCGCCCACCGAGGCCGGTTTCTACGTCTCCGCCGAAGGCCGCGGCACTTTCCACGACTGCCGGGTCACCGGCAGCGAGGGCTACGGCTTCCACGTGATGGACGGCTGCCGCACGACGCTGACCCGGTGCCGCACCGAGCGGTGCGCCCGCGGCGGTTACGAGTTCGCCGACGGCGGCGACGGCCAGGGCACCGGGCCCGTCGTGGAGGACTGCACGAGCGACGAGAGCGCGTTGCGCTCCCCCGCCCCCGCGGCGCCCGCCGTGCTGACCGCCACCCAGCCGGCCTCCCCCGGGCTGCTGGGGGCGGTTCCCGGTCCGCGCGCCGCCGATCCGGCATCGGCGCAGCCGCCCGCCCGCCCGGCGCGCGACCCGGACACCGTCCTCGGCGAACTGGACGCCCTGGTGGGCCTGGACAGCGTCAAGCGGGAGGTGCGCGCCCTCACCGACATGATCGAGGTCGGACGGCGGCGCCAGGAGGCGGGCCTCAAGGCGGCGTCGGTACGGCGCCACCTCGTCTTCACCGGCTCCCCAGGCACCGGTAAGACCACGGTGGCCCGGCTGTACGGCGAGATCCTCGCCTCGCTCGGGGTGCTGGAACGGGGACATCTGGTCGAGGTGTCCCGTGTCGATCTGGTGGGTGAGCACATCGGGTCGACCGCCATCCGCACCCAGGAGGCGTTCGACCGGGCGCGCGGCGGGGTGCTGTTCATCGACGAGGCGTACGCCCTGTCGCCCGAGGACTCCGGCCGCGACTTCGGCCGCGAGGCGATCGACACGCTCGTGAAGCTGATGGAGGACCACCGGGACGCGGTGGTCGTGATCGTCGCCGGGTACACCCACGAGATGGAACGGTTCCTGACCATCAACCCGGGCGTGGCGTCCCGCTTCTCACGCACCATCACCTTCGGCGACTACGAGCCCTCCGAACTGCTCCGGATCGTCGAGCAGCAGGCCGACGAGCACGAGTACAGCCTGGCCCCCGGCACCGGTGAGGCACTGCTGAAGTACTTCACCGAACTGCCCAAGGGCCCGGCCTTCGGCAACGGCCGCACCGCGCGCGGGACGTTCGAGTCGATGGTGGAGCGGCACGCGGGCCGGGTCGCCCAGCTCTCCGCGCCGAGCACGGACGACCTCAGCCTGCTCTACCCGGAGGACCTTCCGGAACTCCCTTGAGAACGCGGCGACTTCGGTGACGCGTCCGCCGCCGCCTGACGGGGCAGGAGGGGGCCGAGGCGGTCGAGCAGCGCGGTCCGCTCCTCGGCGAAGACCGGGTCGGCCTGGTAGTCGAAGTGCCCCAGCACGGGCTCGGGCAGCGGGTGTTCGGGCGTGCGTCCGTAGACCAGGGGGTCCTTCAGCGGCCCCCGGTCCACCGCGGGTCCCGGCGCCTCGTCGAGCCCGACCCGGCCGCCGATCGGGTCGGTGGCCCGCCAGAGATTGCGCCAGCAGTTCACGGTGCGGTGCAGGGCGTGCAGCGGTACGGCGCCGAAGTAGGCCGGGAACCAGCGCCCGTACAGGCGCTCGATCGGCGAACCGTAGGTGAGCAGGGCGACCCGGCCCCGGGTCGCCGCGGGCAGCTGCCACACCGCCGACGCGGCGAGGACGCTGCCCTGGGAATGGCCGGAGATGACGAGTCGGCCACCGGTGAGCCCGGTCCAGCCGGACATCCGCGACACCAGGTCGGGGACGGCTCGCTCGGCGTAGCAGGGCGGCGCGAAGGGGTGGGCGGCGCGCGGCCAGAACGTGCCGACGTCCCAAAGGATGCCGATCGTGCGCCGCGCGGAGGCGTCGCGGTAGGCGCGTCGCCCCGAGGTGACGAACAGTATGAAGCCGAACCCGATCAGCCAGGATCCGGTGGACTGGGCCGCCTCGGCCACGGCCTCGGCGAACGCGCCGTTCCCCTTCAGCGCGACCCCGGGAACCTCGCCGCTCGCCCAGGCGCCCCAGACCGCCACCGCGCCCAGCAGCAGCGTGGCCCCCGCGATCGGCCCGGCGATCGCGGGGGCGGAGTCGGTGAGGGCCGCCGCGGCCCGGATCCGGGCGATCTGCCGCGTCCGGGCGGGGTCCGGCCGCTCCTGGCCGTACTCCCTCTCGATCCCGGGCTCCAGCGCGCGGGCGGTGAGCCAGGTACGGACGAGGAGCAGGAGGCCGGGGACGACGAGAAGCGCCAGCAGCACCGGGATGACCGCGGCCTGCCAGCTCAGCAGCACCGGCGGTCCCTGGATGACGGCACCGGCCGTGCCCGGTGTGCCGGGGCCGTCGAGCCAGTCGGCGACGCGCTGGGCGACCCCTCCGGTCATGACGCCGCCGAGCGCGCAGGCGAGCATGGCCACCACCGGTCCGCCCAGTCCGAGCAGGACGGTGCGGGGTTCGGGTGTCCTGCGGTGGAGACCGAGGGCCACCCCGGCGAGCAGGAGCACGAGCACCACCTGGGCGAGCGTGAGGACGCCGAAGGCGAGGTGCCCGGGCAGGGCGCCCGTGGAGACCCAGCCGGGGCGCGACCAGGCGGCGTACCCGCCGGCGAGGACGAGCAGGGCCAGTGCGGCGCCCGGGAGGGAGGTGACGAGGGCGCGGTCGAGCCGGTTGTCCAGGCGCCGTTCGCTGCGCCCGCGGCGGCAGACGACCCAGAGCACGACCAGCGCGCCCGCCACGAGGGCCGCCTCGACGAAGCGGCCGAAGACGACGGGAACGGGGCTGGGGGCGGCGCGGTCGTGGCGGGCGGCGGCGCCCGCGACGAACGCCGCGACGGTGAGGAACCCGGCGGCGGTGTGGGCGGCGCGCAGCCGGGCGACCAGCCGGCGGCCGTACCAGAAGCCGGGCCTGCCGAGGGCCGGGCGGCCCTCGGCCGAGACCCCGGGGGCGCCGGGCCCGTCTCCGGTGCCCGGGTCGGGGTCGTCCGGTCCGAAGGCGGTGAGCGGGCGCTGCGACTCGTACGCGCTCCACGTCCGGTTGGACAGGAGCCACAGCAGTGCCACCAGGGCCGTGGGCACCAGCGCCGCGACGGCCAGCCGCCGCCCCGGCTGGGACCACCAGCCGCCCCGCGCCGACGACAGGAAGCCGAGCCAGGACCGCCGGTCCGAGCAGTCCGGGACGCCCGCGCACTGCCAGGCCGTCAGGTCCAGCGCGACCTCGCACGCCGCCGCGGTCAGCAGGATCGTGAGGCTGAGCGCGACGAGTCGGACGAGGACGCCGTACAGGCGCACCGCGCGGGTGCGGGCCCGGGCCGTGGGGCGCATCCAGTGGGCGAGGTTGACGACCATGAACGGGAGCAGCAGCAGCCACAGCGCCCGGGAGCCGTTGCCGGAGGTGAGGTTGGACCAGCAGTAGGCCTCTTCGATGGGCCGGTCGCGGTACCGCTCCGGGTGCTGCTCGGCGTCCGTGTCCCCGGGGCGCCGGTAGACGGCGGCGGTCGCGTCGCCGGTGATCCGGACCACGCGGGGGTCGTCGAGCATCTCCTGGGGGGTGGCGCCGCCCACGCCGTGGACCAGCAGCTCCAGCGCTGGCCCCGGCGACGGGGCCTGGGTGGCAGGTGGCACTGAGGTGACTCGCTCTCTTGCTCGTGGGGGGCCTGATGGACAGTCACCAGGATTGTCGCGGACCGGCGGGGCCCACGCCGCTCTCATCGGAATCTCCCCACTGCGTCGGCCGACGACACCGCGTGGCAGGATGATCCCGTTCCGGAGGGCTGGCGGTCGGCGGGAAGGAAAGGACCGGCGTTGAGCGAGAATCAGAACCTGCTCGCGGAGCAGCGGCGTGCCCTGATCCTCGACGAGGTGCGCAGGCGGGGCGGGGTCCGGGTGAACGAGCTGACCCGCAGACTGAACGTCTCCGACATGACCGTGCGCCGGGATCTGGACGCGCTGGCCCGCCGGGGTGTGATCGAGAAGGTGCACGGCGGCGCCGTCCCGGTGGTCGAGCCCAGCACCCACGAACCCGGTTTCGAGGCCAAGTCCGCCCTGGAGCCGACCGCCAAGGAGGACATCGCGCGGGTGGCGGCGGCGATGGTGGTGCCCGGCAGTGCCGTCGCGCTCTCCGGCGGCACGACGACGTACGCGCTGGCCCGGCGGCTGGTGGACGTACCGGATCTGACGGTGGTGACCAACTCGGTGCGCGTCGCCGACGTGTTCCACTCCGCGCAGCGTGCGAACGCGGCGGGCGGGGCGCGCTCCAAAGCCGCCACGGTGGTGCTCACGGGCGGGGTGCGGACCCCGTCCGACTCGCTGGTCGGTCCGGTCGCCGACCAGGCGATCGCCTCGCTCCACTTCGACGTGCTGTTCCTCGGGGTGCACGGGATCTCGGTGGAGGCCGGTCTGTCGACACCGAATCTGGCGGAGGCCGAGACCAACCGCCGTTTCGTCCAGTCCGCGCGGCGTGTGGTGGTGGTCGCGGACCACACCAAGTGGGGCACGGTGGGCCTGAGTTCGTTCGCCGGACTGGATCAGGTGGACACCTTCGTGACGGACGCGGGGCTGTCGGCGGCGGCCCGCGAGGAGATCGAGGAGCACCTGCCGGGCCTCCTGGTGGCCGAGCCGGCCCCGGACGACGTCTGAGGTCCTGGACGACGCCCGAGGTCCCGGGTCGGCTCGCGGCCCCGCGGACGAGGGCCGGGTTCGCGTGCGACGCGTGGGCGCCGACCCGGCCGGGCCCCGGACGGCGGCGGCGCGGATGGCCGGTACGGGTGGCCCGTGCCGCCGTTCGGAGCCGTTCACCGGTCCCCGTGCGCCGGTCCGGTGGAAGACTCGGGGGGTGAACGAATCCTCGGACGATACACGGCTGCGCTGTCTGGTGACGGGGGCCACCGGGTACATCGGCGGGCGCCTGGTGCCGGCATTGCTCGACGCCGGTCACCGCGTGCGTGCGACGGCACGGGATCCCCGGAGGCTGCGCGACCATCCGTGGGCGGACCGGGTCGAGGTGGTGGCGGCCGACGTCCGGGACGCCGGGTCCCTGCGGGCCGCGATGCGGGACGTGGACGTGGCGTACTACCTGGTGCACGCGCTCGGCTCCGGGGCGGGCTTCGAGGAGCGGGACCGCGAGGCGGCCCGGATCTTCGGCGAGCAGGCGCGGGCCGCGGGGGTCGGGCGGATCGTGTACCTCGGCGCGCTCACCCCATACGGGGTGCCCGAGCGGGAGCTGTCCCCGCATCTGCGGTCGCGGGCCGAGGTGGGGCGGGTACTGCTCGGTTCCGGGGTGCCGACGGCCGTGCTGCGGGCCGCGGTCGTCATCGGGTCGGGCTCGGCCTCCTTCGAGATCCTGCGCCACCTCACGGAGCGGCTGCCGGTGATGGTCACCCCGAGCTGGGTGCGCACGTCGATCCAGCCGATCGCGGTGCGGGACGTGATCCGGTATCTCGTCGGCTGCGCCGGGCTGCCCGCCGAGGTGAACCGCGCTTTCGACATCGGTGGCCCGGACGTCATGACGTACCGGGACATGATGCGCCGGTACGCGGAGGTCGCCGGGCTGCCGCGCCGGTTGATCCTGTCGGTCCCGGTGCTCACCCCAGGGCTCTCCGGCCTGTGGATCGGGCTGGTGACCCCGGTGCCGCCCTCGATCGCCCGGCCGCTGGCGGAGTCGCTGCGGCACGAGGTGGTCTGCCGCGAGCACGACATCGCCCGGTACGTGCCCGATCCGCCGGGCGGTGCCCTCGGCTTCGACCAGGCGCTGCGGCTGGCACTCCAGCGGGTCAAGGAGGCACGGGTGGACACCCGTTGGTCCTCCGCCTCGGTCCCCGGCGCGCCCAGTGATCCCCTGCCCACGGACCCGGACTGGTCGGGCGGCACGCTCTACCTCGACGAACGGGAGCTGACGGTGTCGGCAGCGCCGGAGGCGCTGTGGCGGGTGATCGAGGGCGTCGGCGGCGAGAACGGCTGGTACTCGTTCCCGCTCGCCTGGGCCTTGCGGGGGTGGCTCGACCGGATCTTCGGGGGTGTCGGGCTGCGGCGCGGGCGGCGGGACCGGCAGCGGCTGCGGGTGGGCGACTCGCTGGACTTCTGGCGTGTGGAGGAGATCGTCCCCGGTGAGCTGCTGCGGCTGCGCGCGGAGATGCGGCTGCCCGGTCCGGCGTGGCTCGAACTGTCGGTGGTGCGTGACGGGCGCGGGCGCACGGTCTACCGGCAGCGCGCACTGTTCCACCCGCGCGGGCTGCTCGGCCATGCCTACTGGTGGAGCGTGTGGCCGTTCCACGCGGTGGTGTTCGGCGGCATGGCCCGTAATATCGCCGCCGCCGCGCACTCGGCCCCGCGACGCCCCGGGGCTGATGGCGTTGCAGGCGAAGACATCTGACGGAGCATCAGCTATCGTGTGCGCGGTCCCGTACGCCGCCGCCGACCGCACGGAGGTGCGCCCGTGTCCCGCCGACTGCGTTCCGTGGGGATCGACTTCGTCGATTCCGCTCCCGTGCGCCTGGTGTTCGCCGCCGGGATGTCCGCGCCTCCCGAGAGGGTCTACCGCGCCCTCGCCGACGAGGTGGCGGACTGGCCTCACTGGTTCACCTCGGTCACGGCGGCCCGGCCCACGGGCACGGGGACGGGGCGGGAGGTCCGGCTCAAGGGCGGCGCGGTGCTGCGCGAGACGATCCTGGCGGCGGATCCCGGCGAGCGGTACGCCTACCGGGTCGACGAGGCGGGCGCCCCCGGAGTCCGGGCCCTGGTGGAGGAGTGGCTGCTCACGCCGGACGGGGCCGGCACGCGGGTGCGGTGGACGTTCGCCGCGGACGGTCCCGGGCCCTTCCGGTTCGTCCTGCGGCTGGGCCGCTCCGGGTTGGGCCGGGCGTTCCGGGACGCGGTGCGCACGCTCGACGGGCGGCTGGCCGGTCCCCGGGCGTGAGCCGGTCCGCGGGCCCGCCGCGGGACGGGCCCGGCGCCGGGCCGTGTCCGGGAGGGGATCCACGCCCCGGCCGCCCCTGCTACCCCGACCAGCCCTCTCCGCCCAGGAAGGCGTCGATGGTCTTCGCGTACGGGGCGATGTCCAGGCCCTGCCCGGCGACCCAGTCGTCGGAGTAGTACTTGTCGAGGTAGCGGTCGCCGGGGTCGCAGATCAGCGTGACGACACTGCCCGTGCTGCCCCGCTCCACCATCTCGGCGACCAGTTTGAACGCGCTCCACAGGCCGGTGCCGGTGGAGCCGCCCGCCTTGCGGCCGATGGCCTTCTCCAGGGCGCGGACGGCGGCGACGCTGGCCGCGTCCGGCACCTTCATCATCCGGTCGATCGCCCCGGGGAGGAAGCTCGGCTCCATCCGGGGCCGGCCGATGCCCTCGATGCGGGAACCGCAGTCGCTGGTGGCCAGCGGGTCGTTCCGGGTCCAGCCGTCGAAGAAACAGGAGTTCTCCGGGTCGGGCACGCAGATCCGGGTGTCGTACTGCATGTAGTGCACATAGCGCGCGATGGTCGCCGAGGTGCCGCCCGTCCCTGCCGTGGCGACGATCCATGCCGGCTCCGGGTAGCGCTCCAGTCTGAGCTGCTGGTAGACGGACTCGGCGATGTTGTTGTTGCCGCGCCAGTCGGTGGCCCGTTCGGCGTAGGTGAACTGGTCCATGTAGTGGCCGCCGGTGTCGGCGGCGAGCGCGGCGGATTCCTCGTACATCGTGCGGGAGTCGTCGACGAAGTGGCACCGGCCTCCGTGGAATTCGATCAGTCGGCACTTCTCGGGGCTGGTGGTGCGGGGCATGACGGCGATGAACGGAACGCCGATCAGCTTGGCGAAGTACGCCTCCGAGACGGCCGTGGAGCCGCTGGACGCCTCGATCACCGGCTTGCCCGGCCGGATCCAGCCGTTGCAGAGCCCGTAGAGGAAGAGCGAGCGCGCCAGCCGGTGCTTGAGGCTGCCGGTGGGGTGCGTCGACTCGTCCTTGAGGTAGAGGTCGATGCCCCATGCCTCGGGCAGCGGGAAGCGCAGCAGGTGGGTGTCGGCGGAGCGGTTGGCGTCCGCCTGGACCTTGCGGACGGCTTCCTTGAGCCAGGCCCGGTATCCGGGGTCGGAACGGTCGACGTCGACGGTCGACGTGACCGGGTCGTCGTGTCCCTGCTGAACCGTGCTCATGGGCGCGCTCCTCCTCGTGTCACCGGAACTCCACGCCGCCCACGATATTCCCCTCACCTGCACAAACGTTTCCTTTGATGGGCCATAGCCTTGGCTTGGCCCCGGCGCGCGGTACGGGCGCGCCCATGCGCCGGGACGCGACCTGGCGCGACGGTCCCGGCTTGTGCAGACTGCCCATCAGAACATTACGAAGGGGGCGAAACAGCCATGCAGGAAACGGAGTTCAGTGCGACGGGGGTTCGGATCGAACGGTGGGCCCGGTCGCTCACCAGGGCCGGGCAGGTGGTCGTCAAGGACGGCAGGGTGGCCCTGCTGACCAGCTACGGACGGGAGATCGACAGCGCCCCGGTGCGGGCGGTGAGCGCGGGCAGGCCGTGGTTCGCCGGGGCCGGTGCGACCGTGGCGCGCCTCAACGGGACGCGCTACCGGCTGACGATGGGACAGCGCGGCCACGGGCCGGACCGGACGGGCCCGGCCCGCAGGTTCCTGGAGACGCTGCGCAGCGCGGGCGGCCGGATGACCTGAGCGGATTGCACCGCCGGCACCTCGCGAGTTGCGGGGCCGCGTCCCCTGGGCGACATTGGTCACACGTCACTCATGGTTCACCGGCGGTGACACTGTGACCTCTCCGCCGGGCAGGGACCCGGCAGGCCGCCTGCCGGATCCGTTCCTCCGTCTTCTTCCGGACCTATTTCGGGGAGTCGCAGCCGTGATCAGCGAGCCAAGCAGGCACTGCACGGTGGAGCTCCAAGCCCTGCCGTCGCGGATCGGTCAGGTCCGCAGAATCATTTCGGCGCAGCTCCGCTACTGGCATCTCGATCCCTTGATCGACCATGCGGCACTCGGCGTCACCGAACTGCTGACCAACGTCCACCGGCACGCCCAGCCGGACAAGTCGTGCACCGTCGAGATCGAGTTGCTGCTCGAACGGCTGACGGTGTCCGTCCACGACCACGACCCGCGGCTGCCGACGGTGCGGGAGGCCGGTGCGTCCAGCACGTCGGGGCGTGGTCTCGCGCTGATCGCGGCCGTCAGCGAGAGCTGGGGAGCCCGCCCGAGGGGCGCGACCGGGAAGGTCGTCTGGTTCACGCTCCCGGCGCCCGCTCGGTTCGCCGTGCGGCCGTCCCACCCCGTGTACGGGGCGACCACGGACGGACCGTTCGAGCCGGACGCCGCCGCGTACCCGGCGGGCCGGGCCCCGTCCGTCGCCCGGTCGGTGGTGGTCGGGTAGCGGGAACGGGCGCGACGGCGGCCGTGCCGCCGGCTCGTGGCCGAGGGCACGGGCATGCACCCGAGCACCGCCCGCGCCGCGGTCGACAGGCCGACGACGGAGCCGGCCGACGGCCGGGGACCACCGGAGCCCGGCCCGGCGGTTCACGGCGGCGCGGACACCCGCGCCCCGCCCCGACGGCCGGGCCGGCCATGAGCACCACCGCCCCGGTCGGACGCCTCGGCAGGCGCGGTCTGCGGCGCCGTGTCTCAGGCGAGAGCGGCCAGCGGGTCGTCGAGCACCGGCTGCCAGGCCAGCTCGGCCGCGCCCACCAGGCTGTTGTGGTCGAGCGTGCACGGCAGGATCGGCACACTGCCGCTGCGCCCCCACAGACTGCGGTCGGCCACCACGGCGCGCAGCCGCTCGGGGTCCGCGTCGAGCAGGGCGCGGTGCAGTCCGCCGAGGATGATGCGGTCCGGGTCGAGGATGTTGACCAGCCCGGCGAGCCCGAGGCCGAGCCGGTCGATCAGCTCCTCGGCGGCACCCCGCACCGCCGGGTCGTCGTACTCCGTGCGCAGCAGATCCCCGGCCTGCTTGAGCAACGACTCCTCCGGACCCGGTTCGCGGCGGGCCGCGAGCAGGAAGGCCAGCGGGTCGGTCTCTACGTCCAGGCAGCCACGGCCTCCGCAGTGGCACGGGCGTCCGTCGGGGTTCACCGTGAGGTGCCCGACCTCCAGCGCGAGCCCCGAACTCCCGGTGTGCAGACGGCCGTCGAGAACCAGCGCACCGCCCACCCCGCGGTGTCCGGTGGCCACGCAGAGCAGGTGCCGGGCGCCGCAGCCTGCGCCGTGTCGGTGTTCGGCGAGCGCGGCAAGGTTCACGTCGTTCCCGGCGAACGCGGGTCCTGGGATGCCCGCCGCCGCCACGTGGGCGGCGAAGATCTCGCGCACAGGGGCACCCGCGGGCCAGGCGATGTGCAGGGGGTTGAGCGCGGTCCCCTCGGGTTCGGCGACCGCGGACGGCACCGCGATTCCCGCGCCGATACAGCGCCGTCCGCTGTCCCGCAGCAGGCGGGCGCAGTCGTCGACGACCGCTCCGATGATCTGCGCCGGATCGGCCGTGACGGTGACGCATCCGGGTGCGGTGGCGACGATCCGCCCGCCGAGCCCGACGAGCGCGACCCGGTACCCGTCCGCGTGCACCTGCGCGGCTACCGCGATGGGGCCCGACTCCCGTACGGACAGCCGGTGCGAGGGGCGGCCTTGGGAACCGGCGGCGGAGCCGGGCCGGGAATCGACCTGGATCAGGCCGAGCGCCTCCAGCTCAGAGGCGACCGCACCGGCCGTCGCCCGGGTGACCCCGAGTTCGGAGGTGAGGACGGCGCGGGTGGGCGCGCGTCCGGTGTGGACCAGTTCCAGCGCGGGCCCGAGCGCACTGCGGCCCCTCTCCAGCTTCGTCCGGGCGGTGGTCACCTTTCCGTTCATGGGGGCGAGTCTCCCATGATCCGCACGTTCTACGACGCCCCGGCGGCGCCCACACGTCCCGGGCGGCCGTCTTGCACACGTTGTCCCGGCGACCCTGTCCCGAGTTCATGCCACAACTGCACAAATTGCGAACGGCCTTGCCCGGAACCCCGTCGCAAACACCGCGCCAGCCACCGGCTCGGGACCGATCCGTGGCGTGCCGCTCGGTCCGATCGGCCCTACCGGTCCTACCGGTCCTACCGGTCCTACCGGTCCTACCGGTCCTACCGGTCCTACCGGTCCTACCGGTCCTACCGGTCCTACCGGTCCTACCGGTCCATCATCGACAGCGCCCGCTGTGCCAACGGATGGGTCCGGACCAGTTCGGCCAGCGACGTCGTCCCCCGCGTCACCCCGGCGAACGCGTTCCAGGCCGGGCGGAACCCCGTGAGCACCGCGTGCAGCACACCCGGGCGCCGCTCGAACAGCTTCAGCATGCGGCGGCCGACGCTCATCTCGACGCCGAGTCCGGCCTTGATGGCGAAGGCATAGTTGAGCGCCTGGCGCCGGGCGTCCACCGCGTCGTGCGACTCCGCGATCCTCACCGCCCACTCACCGGCGAGGCGCCCCGACCGCAGCGCGAAGGAGATGCCCTCACGGGTCCACGGTTCCAGCAGCCCCGCCGCGTCGCCGCACACCAGCACCCGCCCGCGTGACAGCGGCGAGTCGTCGCTGCGACAGCGCGTCAGATGCCCGGAGGAGATCTCCGGCTCGAACCCGGCGAGCCCCAGCCGGGCGATGAAGTCCTCCAGGTATCGCTTGGTGCCCGCGCCGTCGCCGCGTGCCGAGATGACACCGACGGTGAGGGTGTCGCCCTTGGGGAACACCCAGCCGTAACTGCCGGGCATGGGGCCCCAGTCGATCAGCACCCGCCCCGCCCAGTCCTCCGCGACAGTCCGCGGAACCGGGATCTCCGCCTCCAGACCGAGGTCCACCTGGTCCAGCTTCACCCCGACGTGGGCGCCTATCCGTCCGGCGCTGCCGTCGGCGCCGACGACCGCGCGGGCCAGAACGGTCTCGCCGCCGGCCAGCACCACGGCGACCGTCCGCCGGTCCGGCACCGCGGCACCGTGCTGCTCGACCCTCGTCACGGTGACACCGGTACGGAGTTCGGCACCCGCCTTCTGCGCCTCCTCGACCAACCCCGCGTCGAACTCGGGACGGTTGACGAGGCCGAAGAGCATCCGTTTGGAGCGGCGGGTGCGCGCCAGCCTGCCGTTGAGCGAGAACGTCACCGCGTGGACCCGGTCCCGCAGCGGCAACTCGAATCCGGGCGGCAGCGCGTCCCGCGAGAACCCGATGATCCCGCCGCCGCACGTCTTGTAGCGCGGCAGCTCGGCCCTTTCGAGGAGCAGTACCCGTCGGCCCGCGACCGCCGCAGCGTACGCCGCGGATGCTCCGGCCGGCCCACCACCGACCACGACGACGTCCCACACGGTCGACTCTTCGCGCTCATGCACGGCGTCTGCGTTCTCGCTGCTCACGATGTGCTTCTGCTCCCGATCCCACCAATGGCCCATGCTGCTCACGGCATCCTACGGCGCGCCCGGCCGGACACCCCCTGTGGGAGGATCGGCCGTACGTTCACCCTGCACGCGCGCCGCACCATCGGTGCGCGCACCCGGATCCATAACCCATAACGTCGCACCCACGAGGAGCGTGCCCATGACCGCCCATCCGATCTCCGAGACCATCGCCTCGCTGATGCCCCGTGCCAAGGCGGAGCTGGCCGAGCTGGTGGCCTTCCAGTCGGTGGCGGATCCCGCGCAGTTCCCGAGGAGCGAGTGCGAGGCCGCCGCGAACTGGGTCGCCGACGCACTCCGCGCCGAGGGCTTCCAGGACGTCGCCCTGCTCGACACCCCCGACGGAACACAGTCGGTGTACGGCTTCCTTCCGGGGCCGGCCGGTGCCCCGACCGTACTGCTCTATGCGCACTACGACGTGCAGCCGCCGCTCGACGAGTCCGCCTGGCTCTCCCCGCCGTTCGAGCTGACCGAGCGGGACGGCCGCTGGTACGGCCGGGGCGCGGCCGACTGCAAGGGCGGCTTCATCATGCACCTCCTGGCGCTGCGCGCCCTGAAGGCCGACGGCGGCGTCCCGGTCTCGGTCAAGGTGATCGCGGAGGGCTCCGAGGAGCAGGGCACCGGCGGTCTGGAGCGGTACGCCGAGGCGCACCCCGAACTGCTCGCGGCCGACACGATCGTCATCGGCGACACCGGCAACTTCCGCGTCGGCCTGCCGACGGTCACCGCCACGCTGCGCGGCATGACGATGCTGCGGGTCACCCTCGACACCCTCGAAGGGAACCTGCACTCCGGGCAGTTCGGCGGCGCCGCCCCGGACGCGCTGGCCGCGATGATCCAGCTGCTGGCGTCTCTGCGCGCCGAGGACGGCAGCACCACCGTCGACGGCCTCACCTCGGACACCGGGTGGGACGGACTCCAGTACCCGGAGGCCGAGTTCCGTAAGGACGCGAAGGTCCTCGACGGCGTCGGGCTGATCGGCACGGGTACGGTGGCCGACCGGATCTGGGCCCGCCCCGCCGTGACCGTCATCGGTATCGACTGCCCGCCGGTGGTCGGCGCCACCCCCTCGCTCCAGGCGAGCGCACGGGCCCAGATCAGCCTGCGGGTACCGCCGGGCCAGGACGCCGCCGCGGCGACGGAGCTGCTGACAGCGCACCTCGTGGCGCACTCGCCGTGGGGAGCCAGGGTGTCGGTGGAACAGGTCGGCCAGGGCCAGCCGTTCCGCGCGGACACCTCCAGCCCCGCGTACACGTCGATGGCACGGGCGATGGAGGCCGCGTACCCCGGAGAGACGATGCAGACGTCCGGGATGGGCGGCTCGATCCCGCTCTGCAACACCCTGGCCGCGCTCTACCCGGAGGCCGAGATCCTGCTGATCGGCCTGAGCGAGCCGGAGGCACAGATCCACGCCGTGAACGAGAGCGTGTCGCCCGAGGAACTGGAGCGTCTGTCGGTCGCCGAGGCTTTGTTCCTGCGCAACTACGCCGAGTCCAAGCAGGTCTGACGCTACATCGGGAGGGGTGCCCCGCGAGTCCCGGGCTCGCGGGGCGATCCGGGCTCGTACCAGGGCTCGCGGGGCGATACGGCCTCGATCAGGGCTCAGGGGGCGAGCAGTGCGGGCCTTTCCACGCCCCGGCCCTGCCCGCCCCCGACGGCGTCGGCCGTGCGCGCCTTCGTGGTACCTGGCCGCGGGCGGTCGTACTGCCGTGCCGTACGCGCCGCGCGTGCTGTCGGCCGTACGGGCTCTCGCGGCGCCTGCCCGGCGGGGCCGCTCACCCTGATGCCGCACCCGACCCGGCGACCCGCCGTCATCGGCACCGAAGCGGGCCGGCGCGGAACCGTCCGCCTCAGCCGACCGGGATCCCGGCCTCCAGGTTGAGCACGGTCTGCCGTTCCCGGGCGCGCAATGCCCAGCGCAGCCGCTCGTAACGGGTGGGAGGAAGCAGGGTGGCGGCCTCCTCCTCGGTGACGAACCGCCAGCCGCGCAGCTCCGAGTCCGGCAGCAGCAACCGCTGCACGTCCGCGCCTGGCAGCAGTCCGCCGTCGAAGAGCATCCTGAGACCTCCGTAACCGGGCGGGTGGGGCGCCTCCCAGTCGATGACCAGGAGCTTGGGCACCCGGTCGAGGTGGATCCCTATCTCCTCGGCCACCTCGCGGATCCCGGCCTGTGCCGGTGCCTCGCCCGCCTCGACCACTCCGCCGGGGAACTCCCAACCCGGCTTGTACGTCGGATCGACGAGCAGGACGCGGTCGTGCTCGTCGAAGAGCAGCACCCCGGCCGCGACGGTCTCCCCGGTCGGGGCGGGGGTCTGCACGATCTCGCAGGCGGTGGCCGCTCCGGTGCGCACCGCCTCGGCTATGCGCTCGGCCGTCTCGTAGGGGGTGAGTGCGCTGGTGTCGATCGTGTGGGCGTCACGGGTGAGCCAGTCGAGCGCCGCCCGGTAGGGGCCGATGTGTTCGTAGGCCCATTGCTGGACCCGTTCGCTGTGCTCGGGGTCGTCGGCGTACTCCACCCGGTCGGCGATGCGTTTACGCAGGATCGTTTCCTCTGGCGAGAGCAGCACATGGCGCACCGGTATGCGCCGGGAGGCGAGCCCGCCGAAGATCTCGTCGCGGTATTCCTGCCGCAACAGTGTCATCGGCACCACCAGCACGCCGGACACCTCGGCCAGCAGAGCCGCGGCGGTGTCCACGACCAACCGCCGCCACATCGGCAGGTCCTGGAGGTCCGTCACCTCCGCGAGCCTCTTCTGGGGCAACAGGTACCGCAACCCCGCGCCGATCAGCCCGGGGTCGTAGAAGGTGCTGTTCGGGATCAGATCGACCAGCTCGCGCGCGGCGCTCGTCTTCCCCGCGCCGAACGCACCGTTGATCCAGACGATCATTGATACTCCAGAACTGGTAGGCCGCTGAACAGGGGCGGAGCAGTATCGTGCAGGTCATCTGGGAGCGGCATGGAAAAAGGAGGCGTCCACAACCCCGCGCCCACTACTTCTTTCTCCCATACGCGCTGAAGGTACTCCCCGATTCTCTCCTCCATCGCGACCGTTACCTCGCTGTACACACCCTCCACACCCGGAAGCTCATGCCCCATTGGGGCCTCCACCGCCACGCGTGGAATGTCACCCGGCTCGTCCAGCTTCGCCTTGTGCCAGTGCCGCAGCCGGTAGATGTCCTGCCCGGCCATCTCCGAGACCGCCGGCATCGCGGGACGCGGCCACCACGCGTACCGCGGCCCGGAGCCCCGCTTCTCGGCTCTGGCCTGCGGCCACCGCACGATCTTCAAGTCCGCACAACCCGGTGATCACGCGGTGGCCGTACCCGTTCCCAGCCGGGTCCACGACAAGATCGCCAAGTCAGACTGGAGTACTAAGTTACCGGTATTGCACCTAGCCCTGCACCGCACCCGACCAGGCAGTGCTCCTCTTGACCGCTAGGCAGCGTAGGAGCCCCGCGACGCGGCCCGGTCCAGTGCCCGCAGCAGCCCTGGCTCCCACCCGGCGCGGGGCGTCGTAGGCGAGCAGGCCGGAGGCGGTGACCAGGCAGGCTTCCCCCCCCCCCCCCGCGCCGGAAACAGACCAGCGAACTGCTCGTCGCTGAACAACGGCCCCAGCTCGTCCCGCACCCGGATCGCCAGGCTCCCCTTCGGGAACGCGGCCCGCGCCACCCGCACCGTCTCCGCCGGGATCTCCCCAGACCCCTTCGGCTGCGTCGACATCCGCACCGTCCCCATACGACAACGTCGGCCTTCAAGACCACAACCGGGTCTTGAAGGCCGACGTCACGCACAGGCCCGAATTAACCAACAGCATCGCCAAAGTGGCCCGGGCCCCACGGGCAGCGGTGAGCGCCAGCTAAGTGCCGCATCAGGCAACGTTTGCCCCGTCGCACCGCCCGGCACGCACGCTCGCGGCGTTGGCCGAAAGCCCACGTAGCCCGCTACGAGGGCATTCGGCCGCCTTGCGATCGCACGCACCGGACGCCGCTCCTTCCGGGCAAACCTTGCCGGTCACGGCACTAGTCCCAGTTGCATCCGTGGATAGCGACGGCCACCGGGTTCATCGCCTCGTCCCAGGAGAGGTTCGGGCGGTCTGACTCGAAGTCCCAGCTCACGCCGCCGAGATAGTGGCCGAAGATGTTGTACGAGTAGCGGGCGTGGCAAGCCATCTGCTCGTACACGGATGAACCTTGGTCCGCGGTGAGGCGTGACGACGGGTAGGGGACGGTGTCCCAGATCTGCCGCCACAACTCGTCATAGTTCGTGTCTGCGTCGTCGTACCCAGTTTCCGTCGGGAAAGCCGAGATGGTCAGTACCCCAGTCTCCTGATTCAGTACGACGCCCACCCTGCTAACCCAGTTTGCAGAAGTGTCCGCTCGGTATCCCGCGCAGTAGCCATGCTCCGGGCACCCCTCCACGTCGGCAGCGGAGTCGGTGGTGTACCAGATTTTCGCCCCAGGTTTCCCGGAGAACGTCTGGTAGGTCTGCTGCAGCTCGGAGTCCCACTGTTCGTCGCTCGTCGGATAGCCGAAGGCGCCAGCTTCCCAGTCGAGCTCTCCCCACAGCCCGCCGATCGACTTGCGTACCGCGTGCGCGCCATTCGAGAGCGTCGGGTGCCAGTAGATGGTGCCGCCCTGGAACTGCTGACGCTTGCCGACGTTATCGGGGTTGGTGAGTTCATCGCTGAGCGGATAGCCGAGGACACCAGCTTCCCATCCGAGCTGCCCCCACTTGTCGCCGATGGTGCCCCAGACGGGGTGAGCCCTGGTTACAGGGTGCCAGTAGATGGTGCCGCCCACGAACTGCTGACGCTTGCCGACACCATCAGGGTTCGAGAGTTCACCAGTGACGGGACAGCCAAGGGGTGACGACGTATCGCCCAGGTCAATGTACTTGGCCAGGATGTCACCGCCGACTTCCTGTCCGCAGAACGGTTGCGCGGAAGCCGGTGCGGCCTGCACACCGAGGATGAGACAGGCAGTCGCGGTGACGACGGCTACTGCCTTGGAGGTGTTACGCGTCCACCGTCTGACGAGTCGACTCATGGTTACTCCTGGTGAGGGTGGTGTACACAGAGCCCGGCCTGACTGCATCGACATCGGACGGCGAGCAGTTCGAAGGGCGTGCGTTCACTATCCCGGCGATTTGGCCCTGTCAGCACAATGGAGTGAAAGTGACAGAAAATCACCACGGTCTGACGGATAGAGGTTGCTGAGGCCTTCGATGTCGACGCCGAACGCTTCAGTTGGCGAGTGAGTGTGTGCGGTGGCGAATGGAGTGGGCGGCGTCGAGGCGGTGAGCGAGCCACGGTGACCGTGCCTCCGCTGATAGCGGCATACCCGTCCAGGATCCGGCAGTAGACCGCCGAAGGCGCCCGCAACCTTAGGCAGAGACGTCGGGAGCGCCTGCAGAAGGCCCGGGAGTACCTGGACGACAGCCAGCGGCGGCTGTCGGCGCGACGTGCGGCGACGCGCCGACGGCTCGCACACCGGCCGCCCACATTTTGCGCGACCGTCACCTCAGCCCACTTTCCTCAAGCCCGGGTCCTCTTGAATACTCCGTCTGGCCCTCTTCGTGGACGGACATCACCGAAGCAACAGGAGGACCCCCACAGCCATGACCGAAATCAATCGGCGCCGCTTCCTTCACATCGCGGGAGCCACCACAGGGTTCGCCGCCCTGTCCGGCTCCATCGACCGCGCCGCAGCCATCCCCGCGGCGCGCCGCACCGGAACCGTCCAGGACATCGAACACATCGTCGTCCTCATGCAGGAGAACCGTTCCTTCGATCATTACTTCGGGTCGATGAAGGGCGTCCGGGGCTTCGGAGACCCCCGCCCGGTGACACTGCCCAGCGGCAAACCGGTGTGGCACCAGGCAAGCGGCGGCAAGGAAACCCTGCCCTACCACCCGGACGCCGACGACCTGGGCATGCAGTTCATCGCGGGCCTCGACCACGACTGGGCCGGCGGCCACAACGCGTTCAACAACGGCAAGTACGACAACTGGATCCCCGCCAAAGGCGTCGGCACCATGGCGTACCTGACACGGGACGACATCCCGTTCCACTACGCCCTCGCCGACAAGTTCACCATCTGCGACGACTACCACTGCTCATTCATCGGTGCGACCGACCCGAACCGCTACTACATGCTCTCCGGACACGTCGGCAACGACGGCACCGGCGGCGGCCCGGTCCTCGGAAACCAGGAAGCAGGCTACGGCTGGACGACATACGCTGAACGCCTCGAGAAGGCGGGCATCTCCTGGAAGGTGTACCAGGACATCGGCGACGGCCTCGACGCGGCCGGCGGCTGGGGCTGGATCAACGACGCATACCGCGGCAACTACGGCGACAACTCCCTGTTGTACTTCAACAACTACCGCAACGCCAAGCCCGGAGACCCCCTGTACGAAAAAGCCCGCACCGGCACGAACGCCAAGGCAGGAGACGGATACTTCGACATCCTCAAAGCCGACGTCAAGGCCGCCAGGCTGCCGCAGATCTCCTGGATCGCCGCCCCCGAAGCGTTCTCCGAACACCCCAACTGGCCCGCGAACTACGGCGCTTGGTACATCTCGCACGTTCTTGACGCGCTCACCTCAAATCCCGAGGTATGGAGCAGGACCGCCTTGTTCATCACATACGACGAGAACGACGGCTACTTCGACCACGTCGTGCCGCCCTACCCGCCGGCCTCCGCCGCCCAAGGCCTGTCCACCGTCGACACCGCACTCGACCACTACAGGGGCAGTATCGGATACGCCGCAGGCCCCTACGGCCTCGGACAGCGCGTCCCGATGATCGTTGTCTCGCCGTGGTCCACCGGCGGATACGTCTGCTCCGAGACCTTCGACCACACCTCGATCCTGCGCTTCATGGAGGCCCGGTTCGGAGTGCAGGAGACCAACATCTCACCATGGCGGCGCGCCATCTGCGGTGACCTCACATCCGCCTTCGACTTCTCCCTCGAGATCACGGACCTGCCTGACCTGCCGGACACCGCGGGCTACGCCCCGCCGGACCGCGACCGCCACAACAGCTACGTACCGAGGCCACCCTCCCAGGGCACCCTGCCCCGGCAGGAGGCCGGGGCGCGGCCGAGCCGCCCGCTGGCCTACGCTCCCTACGTCGACGGGGCCGCAGACCTCACGACCGGCAAGTACAAGCTGACGTTCAGCGCAGGGGGTCAGGCGGGTGCCGCCTTCCAGGTGCGCTCGCAGAAGCGCACCGACGGCCCGTGGACGTACACGGCGGCAGCCGGAAAGCCCGTTTCCGACAGCTGGAACTCGGTCTACTCGGGCGGCAGTTACGACCTTACGGTCCACGGCCCGAATAGTTTCCTGCGCACCTTCAAGGGCAACAACAAAGCGGCCGAGCCGGAGGTGACGGCACGCCACGACGCCGGCAACCTGAAGCTCACCCTGACCAACCCGTCGTCCGTCGACGCACACCTCACCGTGACCAACGCGTACGGCGGCGAGCGCCGAATCTACACGGTCCGCGCCGGCGCCACCGTCGAGCAGGGCATCGACCTGCGCGCCACCAAGCGCTGGTACGACCTGACGGTTGTCGTCGAGGGCAACGCCGGATACCTGCGGCGCCTGGCCGGGCACGTCGAGAACGGTCAAGCCGGCGTGAGCGACCCGGGCATCGCAACCATGTGAGACCCGCACCCCACCACCCAGCGGACGGCGGAGCACACACCCGGAGGATGACGCGCATCAGCGCGACGTGCCGGAGGTCACCGAGCTCTCGGACACACGCACGAGCAAGCACACCGGTAGGAAAACCCCTGGCCGGTCGGGCCACCCCGTCGTGGGCGCGCTCGACGGCCTGGGTTACCGCGTTGCCTTTGGCAGCCGCGGTCGTGGCCGCCCTCGACGAAGAACTCGACCGGCACCACGCGGCCGGGCCCGCTGGGCGCCAGCTACGACGCTGCGTAAGCGTCCCCTTCACGGAGGTCGCGCGTGCCACCCTGCAGTTGCCTGAAGGCTCCTTCGGTAGTCCCGCAGTCCCCGGACCTTCCGAACCGCTCCGGCGCCGTGTTCGGCCCGTGGGAGCCGACCATCTTGGGCTGGGACGTCTCCGCCGGTCGCGAGCAGCAGCAACGATGGCTGAGGTCACGTTGCCGAGGGACTCCGGTCCCTCGGCGGGTGACAGCCTGTTCGCGGCGTTCAACGAACGGGTGAACCGCTCCAGTTGGTGGCCGAGGGCGTGCGGCCGTCGTTGGCCGGCTGCCGTGGCCTGTCCGGGGACCTGGCACGGTCCGCCGCGGTGGCGGAGGCGGTGCACAGGCTGCTGTGCCGAGCTGTCGAGGCCGGGCCCGACCACCGATTGCACGGGTTCGGCGGTGGGTCTGTCACGTTCGCGCGGGGACAGGGCTGGTCTCTGACGCTGCGGGCAGGGGGCACCTTCGTTGCCGGAGAACCTACTGCTCACCTCGGCGGCCGACTACATGCTCGCCGTCTCTGCCGGCGCGCGGGACGGCGGGAGGGTTCGAGGTCGGAAGATAAAGAACGAGCTAACCCCGCCGCGCCGCCACGGCCGCCGCACCGACCAGCCCCGCGTCGGCGCCCATCACGGCGGGAACCACCGTGAGCCGCCGTACGAAGGAGAGCGTGGCGTACCGGTCGAGGGCCCGGCGCAGTGGAACGAAGAGGATGTCGCCCGCTCCCGCCACTCCCCCGCCGATCACCGCGATGTCGATCTCGACCAGCACCGCGGTGGCGGCGATCCCGGCCGCCAGCGCCTGCGCGGCCCGTTCGAACGAGGCCAGGGCGATCCGGTCCCCGGCACGTGCGGCGGCGGCCACGGCCGCGGCCGAGACATCGCCGTCCGGCCCGGGCCGCCAGCCCGTCTCCACCGCCCGGCGAGCGATGTTCGGCCCGCTGGCGATGCGCTCGACGCAGCCGTACGAGCCGCAGGGGCACGGGGCGCCGTCCAGATCCACGCTGACGTGACCGATGTGCCCGGCGTTGCCCGTGGGGCCGGGGTGGAGTTCTCCACCGAGGACGAGTCCCCCTCCGACACCGGTGGACACCACCATGCCCAGGGCGTTGTCATGATCGCGCGCCGCGCCCAGCCAGTGTTCCCCCGCCGTCATCGCGACCCCGTCGCCGACCAGTTCGACCGGCAGTGCGCCGACCGCCCTGCCGACGCGCTCCACCAACGGGAAGTCACGCCAGCCGGGGATGTTGACGGGGCTCACCGTGCCGGCCGAGGCGTCCACCGGACCCGCGCTGCCGATGCCGACAGCCGTCACCCGCCCCCACATCGGCGCACCGGACAGCTCGGCCAGGACCTCCGTCACCGCGCGCATGACCGCCTCGCCACCCTCCCGGGCGGGCGTCGGCCGCTGCGCCCGCACGAGGAGCCCGCCGCCGCCGTCCACCAGCGCGGCGGCGATCTTGGTGCCGCCGATGTCCAGCGCGGCGACGAGGTCGGATTGCACGGGTGCGGCTCCGTGTGCTCGGGAGGGGCGGGCCTGTGGCCTTCGATCGGATCCGGTCCGGCCCGGCGAACGGTCGATACAGTCTCCATGCGGTTGACAACGTTGTCCAGAGCCGTATGCTCGGCGCGCAGCATTCGGTCCCGCAGCGCCGCTCACGGGGCCCCTGCCGGACCGCCGGTACCCGACGACAGGACAGCGCACCGTGGCCGAGGCCGCCCGTCACCCCGAGCCCCGTCACGACAACGAGCCCCGTTACGGCAACCGGCCGACCATGAAGGATGTGGCCGCGCGCGCCGGGGTCGGGCTGAAGACGGTCTCCCGCGTGGTCAACAGCGAGTCCGGGGTGACGCCGGACACCGAACGCCGGGTCCGGACGGCCATCGAGGCGCTCGGTTTCCGCCGCAACGACAGCGCGCGTGTGCTGCGCAAAGGCCGTACCGCCTCCATCGGCCTGGTCCTCGAAGACCTCGCCGACCCGTTCTACGGGCCACTGAGCCGTGCGGTCGAGGAGGTCGCCCGAGCCCACGGCGCCCTGCTCATCAATGGGTCGAGCGCCGAGGACCCGGAGCGCGAGCGGGAATTGGTGCTCGCGCTGTGCGCGCGCCGGGTGGACGGTCTGATCGTGATCCCGGCCGGGAACGACCACCGCTATCTGGAACCGGAGATGAAGGCGGGCGTCGCCACCGTCTTCGTGGACCGGCCGGCCGGCCGCATCGACGCCGACACGGTCCTGTCCGACAGCTTCGGCGGGGCCCGGGAAGGCGTCGCCCATCTCATCGCACACGGCCACCGCCGGATCGGTTTCATCGGCGACCAGGCGCGCATCCATACAGCCGGGGAACGACTGCGCGGCTATCACGCGGCCATGGCGGACGCCGGGACGGCGGTCGACGACTCCTGGGTGTCCCTCGGGTCCACCGAACCGGGGCGGGTCCGGGCCGCCGTCGAGAGGATGCTGTCCGGCCCCGAACCCGTCACCGCGCTGTTCACGGGCAACAACCGCGTGACAGTGACGGCGGTACGCGTCCTCGCGGAACGGGAACGCCCGACCGCTCTGGTCGGCTTCGACGACATCGAGCTGGCCGATCTGCTCGGCATCACCGTCGTCTCGCAGGACGCCGCCGCCGTCGGCCGCACCGCCGCCGAACACCTCTTCCGGCGCCTCGACGGCGCGGACCACTCCCCCGCACGCGTGGAACTGCCCACCAGGCTCGTCCCGCGCGGCTCGGGCGAGCTGCCGCCCGCCTGAGCCGCGCGGAGAGTCCGGGCGTCGTCGTCACGGCGCGGCCACGGTGAGCCCGGCCCGGCCCGGCCCGGCGAACGCGTACAGGTCCGCGCGTGTCAGCCCGGTCAGCCGGGCGACCTCGGCGGTGTCCAGAGCGCCGCAGTCGATGCCGCGCAGGAGGTATCCGCCGAGCGCCTTGGCGGTGGCGGGTTCGTCCATGACGTCGCCGCTGGTCCTGGCGGCGTACGCGGCGAGCCGCGCGGCGGCCTGCTCCAGGCCCTCGCGGTAGAAGGTGTACACGGCCGCGTACCGGGTCGGCAGTTGCCCCGGGTGCATGTCCCAGCCCTGGTAATAGGCGCGGGTCAGCGCGCGGCGGGTAAGGCCGTGGTGGAGCCGCCATGCCGCGTGGACCCGCTGGGTGGGGCCGACGGGCAGTACGTTGGTGGATCCGTCGCAGACCCGTACGCCGGTACCGGCGGCGGCGACCTGCATGACGGCCTTGGCGTGGTCGGCGGCCGGATGGTCGCTCGCCTGGTACGCGGCGCTGACGCCGAGGCAGGCGCTGTAGTCGAAGGTGCCGTAGTGCAGTCCGGTGGCCCGGCCCCGCGCCGCGTCGATCATGCGGGCGACGGCCGCGGTGCCGTCGGCGGCGAGGATGGACTGGCTGGTCTCGATCTGGATCTCGAAGCCGAGCCGCCCGGCCGGCAGTCCGTGTGTCCGCTCGAACGCTTCGAGGAGCCGCGCGAAGGCGGTGACCTGCTCGGGGTAGGTCACCTTGGGGAGGGTGAGGACCAGCCCGTCGGGGAGGCCGCCCGCCCGTATCAGGCCGGTGAGGAAGATGTCCGTGGTGCGGATGCCCCGGTCGCGTACGGCGGCTTCCATGCACTTCATGCGGATGCCCATGTACGGGGCGGCCGTGCCGTTCGCGTACGCCTCCGCGACCAGCCGCGCGGCTCGGGCCGCGGCCTCGTCCTCCTCGGCGTCGGGGCGGGAGCCGTAGCCGTCCTCGAAGTCGATGCGCAGGTCCTCGACGGGTTCGCGCTCCAGTTTGGCGCGGACCCGGTCGTGGACCGGTGCGGCGAGTTGGTCCGGAATACCGAGGACGGCGGCGAACGACGCCGCGTCGGGCGCGTGCTCGTCGAGCGCCTTCAGCGCCCGGTCCCCCCAGGAACGGATGGTGCGGGAGGTGAACGTGTCGCCGGGGACGTAGACGGTGTGGACCGGCTGGCGGGTCCCAGGGTCCCCCGGGTAGCGGCGGGCGAGTTCGGCATCGACCGCGGCAAGGGAGACGTCGATCTCCGCAACGACCGTCCCGGCGAGGCTCGTCGCCACCTGCTCCTGCTGACCCATCGCACACTCTCCACACCAAGGAAGTTTTCGCGTCACGGAATCAACAATCCGGATAGTGAAGCTATAAGGCCGCCGATCCGGCGTCAATGGTGATCGGAAAAGGTCCGGGGCCGTGGGGTGGTGTCACCACCGCACGGCCCCGGACCGGGACGACGACCAGGGGTCAGGGGTTTCAGCCCTTGCGGGCCTTGATCTCGTCGGTGAGCTGGGGCACG
>NZ_JBIDBS010000034.1:0-34574 GCF_043204165.1 Streptomyces sp. NPDC047982
CGGCAGACCCATGCGCACCGCGCGAGTCAGAGCACTTCTCAGAATCGCTTCACCACCGGACTAAAGCCCGGTGCACTGCGATTAGACCCGGTAGCTGGCCTGCGTACTGAGCCAGAACAGGTTCCGCAGGCCCTGCGCGGTCTTCGCCCACATGGTCATGTGCGTGAAACGGCCGCCGCCGGACACGTCTTTGGAGCCCTCGCCGTCGTCGCCCGCGGCGCGGCGTCCTCCCCGCCCCCAGAACTCCCGCTTCCGCGCGAACCGGGACGAGGGCGCCACGTACGCCTCGATCCCGATGATCGGCTTGACGTTCTCGAAGTCCTTCGCGACCTGGGCGAACTCATGGGCCCCGAACATGTTCCCGTGGTCGCTCATCGCGATCGCGGGCATGTGCCAGCAGGCGGTCTCCAGGCGCATCGCCACGCTCGAACATGACCTCGGGGTGCGGCTGTTCGACCGCACGGGGCGCGGCGTCGGCCTCACCATCGACGGCCAGGCGTTCCTCCCCCACGCCCGCGCCCTCCTGCAGGCCGAAGCACGCGCGGCCGCGTCCGTACGTCCGGGCACCCGTGGGCGCCGGTCGCGCGCCCCCGCGCCGGGTACACGCACGTTCCCCCCACGCGCACAGGGCTCTCCCCCACCCGAAAGATACCCCTAGGGGTATTGTGCTAGGGTCGAGATATACCCCAGGGGGTAAATGCAATCACTGGAAGGAGCGCCCATGTTCTTCGTCGACACGATCGAGGTGGCCGGGCTCGGCAACCGCAGCTACCTGGCGGGCGGCGGGCGGACGGCCGTGGTGGTCGACCCGCCCCGCGACATCGACCAGGTGATCGCGGCGGCCGCACGGCGCGGGGTGCGGATTTCCCACGTCGTCGAGACGCACCTCCACAACGACTACGTCACCGGCGGCCTGGAGCTGGCCCGGCTCACCGGCGCCGCCTACCTCGTCCCCGCGGGGGCCCGTGTCTCCTACGACCGCGTGCCCGTGCACGACGGCGACCGTCGCGAGATCGACGCCGAGGCCGGCCTGGCGCTGCGCGCGCTGGCGACGCCCGGCCACACCCCGCACCACACCTCCTACGTGCTCGAGGAGGACGGCAAGGCCGTCATGGTGTTCACCGGCGGCTCGCTGCTGATCGGCACCGTGGGCCGGCCCGACCTGGTCGAACCGCGGCTGACGGAACACCTCGCCCGGGCGCAGCACGCCTCCGCGCACCGCCTGGCCGAGGAGCTGCCGGACGACGCGGCGGTGCTGCCCACGCACGGCTTCGGCAGCTTCTGCTCGTCCAGGCAGGCGACGGGCGAGTCCACCACGATCGGCAGGGAGAAGGCGTCGAACGAGGCACTCACCCGTGACGTGGACACCTTCGTCGCCGATCTGCTGGCCGGCCTGGACGACATCCCCGCCTACTACGCCCACATGGGTCCGGCCAACGCCGCGGGGCCCGACCCGGTCGACCTGACCCCGCCCTCCCTGGCGGACGCCGACGAGATCGCCGCCCGGCTCGCCGCGGGTGAGTGGGTGGTGGACCTGCGCCACCGGGTCGCGTTCGCCGAAGGTCATGTCGCCGGCTCGTTCAACTTCGAGGCCGAGGGACAGCTCGCCACCTACCTGGCCTGGCTGATCCCGTGGGGCAAGCCGGTGACCCTGCTCGCCGAGTCCACCGAGCAGCTCGCCACCGCCCAGCGCGAACTGGTACGGGTCGGCATCGACCGCCCGTCCGCCGCGGCCACCGGAGAACCGTCGCGCTGGGTGCGGCAGGGCGAGGCCCTCGCCTCCTTCCCGCGGGCCACGTTCGCCGATCTCGCGGAGCACCCCGGGGACGGCATCGTCGTACTGGACGTCCGCCGGAATTCCGAGCGGGCGGCGGGCCACGTGGCGGGCTCGGTCCACATCCCCGTCCACCTCCTGCCCCGCCGCCTCGACGAGATCCCCGCGGGACAGGTGTGGGTCCACTGCGCCGGCGGCATGCGCGCCGCCATCGCCGCCTCCCTGCTCGACGCCGCGGGCCGTGACGTCGTCGCCGTCGACGACCCCTTCGACGCGGCCGAACAGGCCGGGCTCACGATCCGCACGCGCTGACGACGGCGTCGCGGATCACCGCACCCGGAACGATCACCGCGCGCGGAGAACGAAGCCCCGAGAACGAAGCCCAGAGAACGAACAGGAGCGAGTACCACGATGAGCCTCTTCGGACGCGACCGGTGCGGCCCGGAGCGGGTGACCGCGCGGGAGGCCGCCGCCCGCACCGGGCACGCGCGAGCGGCCGGAATCACCACGACCGCCGTGCTGCTCGACGTACGCGAATCCCACGAGTGGCAGGCCGGCCACGCCCCCGGTGCCATACATCTGCCCCTCGCGACGCTGATCGCCGATGCCGTGCTGCCCGCCGAGGCGCGGTCACGACCGGTCGTCGTGATCTGCCGGTCGGGCCATCGCTCCCGGCGGGCCGCCGAACTGCTGCGGGCCGGCGGCGTCGAGGCCGTCGACGTCACGGGCGGCATGCGGGAATGGGCCGAGGAGGGGCTGCCGGTCGTGGACGCGCGGGGCGGGAACGGGGCCGTGGTGTGAGCGCGGTGATCATCGCCCTGGCCTCCGGGGCCGTCATCGGTCTGGCACTCGGGGCCCTCGGGGGCGGCGGCAGCGTCCTGGCCGTCCCCGCCCTGATCTACCTGCTCGGCTTCACCCCCCTCGCGGCCACCACGGCCAGCCTGGTCATCGTCGCCGTCACCTCCGCCACCGCCCTGTCCGCCCACGCCCGCGACGGACACGTCCGCTGGCGCACGGGGCTGCTCTTCGCGGCGGCCGGTATCGGGCCGGCCATGCTGGGCGGCGCACTCGCCGGACGCCTTCCGGATGCCGTCCTGACCACGGCGTTCGCCGTGATCGCGGCCGCCGCCGCGGGACGCATGCTCAAACCCCGCGCGTCCCCGGAAGGCACCACCCCGGTACGGCCGGGCCGGGCAGCGGCCGCCGGCGCCGGACTGGGCGCGGTCACCGGGGTCCTCGGCGTGGGCGGCGGCTTCCTCGCCGTCCCCGCGCTGGTGAACGTCCTCGGCATGCGGATGCGTGCGGCCGTGGGCACCAGCCTGCTCGTCATCACCGTCAACTCCCTGGCAGCCCTGGCGATGCGCGCCGGTACGGCCGACGGACTGGAGTGGGCCGTCATAGCACCGTTCACCGGCGCGGCGATCCTGGGCGCCTGGGACGGCAGGCGCCTGTCGGCGAAGCTGTCCGGACACGCCCTTCAGCGAGTGTTCGCCCTCGTCCTGCTGGCCGTGGCCGGCTTGATGCTGGTGGACGCGGTGGTGTGATGACCGCCCGAGCCGGATTCCGCCACGCCCTCAGGGGTGCACCACCCTCTCAAGCTCACCTTCCATGACCACTCGGAAAAATACCCCTCCCGCACGCCCCGGTTCGGGGCGGCGGCGACCATCAAGGATCACCTCTGCCATGAACACCCCCATCGCTCTCGACGCCGACCAGGCCCGCGCCCGGCTGCACGAACTCACCGTCATCGACGTGCGCACCCCCGGCGAGTACGTCTCCGGCCACCTGCCCGAGGCGCTGAACATCCCCCTGGACCAGATCCGGCGCGCGCTGCCCGAAATCCGGCGTGCGACCGAGCGCGGCGACGTGCTTGTGGTGTGCGCCTCCGGCGCCCGTTCGGAAAGCGCCTGCGAACTCCTTGCCGAGCAGGGCATCCCGGCGGCCACCCTCACCGGCGGCACCAGTGCGTGGGCGGCCGCGGGACACGACCTGGAGCGGCCCGTCGCCTGTGACACCCGCGCCCGCTGGAGCATGGAGCGCCAAGTGCGGTTCACCGCGGGGACGGTGGTGCTTCTGGGCCTGCTCCTCGGCCTGCTGGTGCACCCGGCCTTCCAGATCCTCTCGGCCGGCGTCGCGGGCGGCCTCGTCTTCTCCGCACTCACCAACACCTGCGGTATGGCCGTCCTGCTGGCCAAGCTGCCGTACAACCGCCCCCGCTCGACCGATCTCGCCGCGACACTCGCCGCGCTGCGCCACCGCTGACCACGGGCACGGGACGGCGGTCGCCCGACGCAGCACCGGCACCGCGTCGCCGTTCTCAGCACCCGGCCACGACCGTTCTCGTTGCCGCGCGTGCGGCCGCCCCCGTGGGCGGTGCGTGCCGTGGCGCGGGAGTGCGCCCCCGCCGGCTCGTGGGAGCCCGCATCCCGTTCGGCCCGGACGCGTTCGTGGTGCGCTCCCCCATGCCGGCGGCCCGGCCCCGTGGTCCTGGAGAGAAGAACCCTGATCCGACCTCAGAGCCCGCCTTCGGAGCCGTGCCGAGTGATCATCGCTGGATTTCGGTGCGGCGCGCGGTCAGGGTGGCCAGGTAGTCGTCCAGAAGCTCGGCCTGCCGCTGCGGCGGGAAGGCCGCCGGGTCGAACAGGGCCTGGACCACCAGGCCGAGAACGAAGGACTGAGCACCGGCCGCGATGTGTGCCGCGTTGCCCGGGGGCAGTTCGCCGAGCTCCTGGGCTGCGGTCACCCGCTCGGTCAGCCTTTCGCGGCTTTGGGCGTACTTGCGGGCGTAGTCGGTGCTCAGCGCGGGCTCGCAGAGCGCGGCGTCCCAGGAACAGACCCAGATCCGGTTGCTGTCGGTGGCCTCGGGGGTCAGCGGCAGGATGTCCAGCAGTGCGTCCCTGACGGCGGCCAGACCTTTGCCCGCAGGGCGGCGGGGGCGGGAGAGGGTGCGCCGTTCGAGCAGGTCGAGGGCGTGCTCGACCAAGGCCCGCTTGGTGGGGAAGTAGTGCGTGAGCAGGCCGGTGGTCGCGCCGAGCTCCACGGCGACGGCGCGCAGGGTCAGGCCGGCGAAGCCGCGTGCGGCCATGACCTGCCAGACCGCTTCGGAGACGTCGCGTCGGCGGGCCTCGTGATCTCCCTTGGTGCGTGGCATGCTGCCACGGTACATTGCCATAACGCTTGTTATGTAAATGGGAGGCTCTCATGTTCTCGCTGCCGCTGGGCGACGGTGCCCGTCTTGGCCCGCTGGAGACCTGGCATGCCGAGGAGTTCGCCGATCATTTGGATCGGGCCCGCGAGCACATTCGCCCGTGGGTCGGGGCCGCGTTCGTCACCGATGACGTGGACGGGGCGCGGGCCACGCTCAAGCGGTATGCCGAACGCCAGGCCGGCGACGGAGCCCGTCTGTTCGGCATCCGGCGGGATGGAGTGCTGGTCGGCGGTGTGATGTTCACCGATTTCGATGCCGCTGCCGGCTCGTGCGAGATCGGTTGCTGGCTGGAGCCGTCCGCCGAGGGCCAGGGTCTGATCACACGGGCGTGCACCGCGTTGTTGGACTGGGCGTTCACGGCACGGGGGCTGCACCGGGCCGAGTGGCATTGCCGGGCCGACAACGACCGCAGCTCAGCGGTGGCCAAGCGGCTCGGCATGACGCTGGAGGGTGTGCAGCGCGAGACATGGCCGTACGAGGGCGTGCGCTACGACAAGCAGGTCTGGGCGGTCCTCGCTCCCGAATGGCGAGCCATGGGTCGGTGACCGGCGACGGCTCCGCCGGACAGGCACGCCGTGGCTTCGAGGAGCTTGCCGGCCGCCGACGGCGAGACCCACCGGCTGATGTCGTCGATCCACGACGCGGGTCGGCACCGCGCCCGAGGACGCTCGGCGCCCGGTCGGGCCGGGAAAGGCGCGAACTCGACATGGGCGGGCCGCTGAAGAGTGTCGTGAAGCAGAGCCCGCCGCCCGGCAGACGACCCTACTTCGACGACAGGGCCTGACCGGCCAGGTGGCCGTCGCAGGTGTCCTGATAGGGCTGCCCCGGCACGTAGGTCTCCCACTCGTCCTCGGTGAGTCCGCCCTCGGCCACGGTGCAGGCAGCGCCGAAGAGGTCCGCACTGATGTCGGGGAGGCGGTTGAGGTCCCAGATGATCAGTGAGTCGCCGCCCCCGCTCGCCGTGGCGGCGTACCGGCCATCCGGGCGGAACGCGAGGTCGGCCACGTCCCGGCTGTGGCGGTTCAGCACGACGGCCGTATGGACGCGGGTCCGGTCGGCCACGCTCCAGAAGACGACGCTGCCGTCGCTCTGGGCGAGACCGGCGACCAGATTCCCGGCGGGGTGGTAGACGTACCGGCTGATGGTGTCCCGGTCCTCGGAGACCTCCGCCGTCTTCTCGGGGCGACGCGGGTCCGTGATGTCCCAGAGGATGATGTCGCGGTCCGAACCGCCGGTCACCAGGGCCTTTCCGTCGGGCGCGAAGGCCGAAGCGTGGTTGCTGTCCGTGAGTTCGACCGCTTTGCGGGAGTTGTCGGCAGGCCACAGGTACGTGCGCAGCCCCGGCAGCGCCACCAGCTTCCCGTCGGCGCTGAACTGCACGCCGTCCAGGGCGGAGAGACCTTCGGCGAGCGTACCGAGCTTGCGGGGACGTGCCCGGTCGCCGATGTCCCACACCATGGCCCATCCGGGCGAGAAGAAGGTCTTCGCCCCGCTGACGATCACGCTCCGGCCGCCCGCGCCGAAGTCCACGGACGTGATGGGGTCGGTGTTGTGGGAGAACTCGGTGACCTTCCGCGGGCGGGTGCGGTCGCGGATGTCCCAGACGCGTACGTTGCCGATCCGGTCGCCCGCCGCGAGCAGCCGCCCGTCCCGGCTGATCGCGAGGTCGGTGACGAACCCCGGCATGGACGCGGCGGCGGTACGCCGGGGCCGTGCGGGAGAGGTCACGTCGTAGAGGGTGACGGCCTGGTCATAACCCGCGGTGGCCAGCGCCCGTCCGTCCGGGGTGAAGGACACCGAGGCGAGGGAGGCTCCGACGTCGAGTGTGGCGACGGGGCGGGGCTGAGCACCGCCGTCGACGTCCCACTCGATGATCTCGTTCCAGTCGGTGGACACGATCTGGTGCCCGTCGCCGGAGAAGCGCAGTGACTCCACGGTGGAGGCGTGGCCGTTCAACCGGGCGGACTCGACGGGGTGCGCGGGATCCGTCATGTCCCAGAGCGCCACGGTCTCGTCCAGGCCGCCCGTGGCCAGGGTGAAACCGTCGGGGCTGATCGCGACCGCGCTCACGCCCTCCTTGTGGGCGGTCCAGTTCGCCACCTTCCTGGGGTTCGTGGGGATGCGCAGGTCCCAGACCTGCACCGTCCGGCCGTTCGTGGTGACAAGGAACCTGCCGTTCCCGCTGAGGGCCACCTCCTCGTCGACGCGCGGGATGCGGGCCAGCGGGCGCGGTGCCGTCGGGCGGGAGATGTCCCAGAGGGTCACGCCCGACGTGTGAGTGATCGACTCGCTGTTGACGGCTTCGTCGCGGGCGGTCACGATCCCGGTCGAGGTGACGAGTGTTCTGCCGTCCGGGCCGAAGAACACCGCGCTGCTGTCGTAGACGTTCTTGCGCACCGTGAGCGGGACGGGGCGGGCGTGGTCGCGGATGTCCCACAGGACGACAGCTCCCTGCGTCTGCGACACGTCCCTCGGCGCGTTCCAGCCGACGGCCAGCATCGTGCCGTCGGGGCTGAAACCGGCTCCGCTCGGTCTGCCCCGGACGTCCGGCGACTCCAGTGAGCCCGTACGGCGCGGTCGTGCGGGGGTGGTGGTGTCCCACAGGGTCACCGCGCCGTCGTCACAGGTCACCGCGAGCATCCGGCTGTCGCGGTCGAAGGCGTAACCGCCCGGGGATCCGTCGCAGGGGGCGAAGGCCGCCAGACGGGTGTTGCGGGCCCGCTCCCCGATGCGGCGCAGCACCAACTGGTCGTCGTCCGCCTCCCCCACCTGTAGCCGGCCGTCGGGGCTCAGCAGCGGTCCTTGTTCTCCGTGGGCGGAGCTGCCGGCCAGGCGGCTCTGGACGAGGGTGTCCGACACCGCCGCCCGGGTCTCGGCGGTGGGGTTCAGCGCGTGCGCGGCCATGGCGAGTTTCAGGGCGAGCCGGGGCTGGGCGGCGCGCCGGGCCGTGGCCTCGGCGACCAGGGCCCGGTGGGTGGCGGTCTTGCGTTCCGCCTTCGCCACGCCCTGTTGCTGGAGTGCGAGCGCGCCGCCGACGAGGGCCAGGACGAGGGCGATCGCGACCGCGCCGAGGGCCTGTTTCAGGCGCAGGGTACGGCGCGCTTCGCGGGCCCGTTCGGCGCGGTCGGCCTCGGTGCTGGCGGCCAGGAACTCCTCGTCGAGCCGGGGCAGTCGGCGGTGCCTGAGCCGTTCCTCGCGCACCAGGCCGCGCGCGGCCTCCAGGAGGCTGCCCCGGTAGTGGAAGCCGGGGTCGCGGCCCGCGGCCTGCCAGGCGCGCGCGGCCTCGGAGAGCCGCTGACGCACGATCAGGCCGCTGCGGTCCTCGTCGATCCACTGCCGCAGCCGGGGCCAGGAGCGCAGCAGCGACTCGTGGGAGAGTTGCGCGCCGTCCTGGTCGACCGTGATCAGCCGGGCCTCGGCGAGCCGGTCCCGGATGATGCCGACGATGCGCCGTTGCTGCGGCGAGAAGCCGTCCAGCAGGGCGTCGGGGGCGACCTTCCGTCGTACGAGGGTGTCGCCGCCGTCGACGGTCACATGGACCATGCGCAGCAGCAGTTCGCGCAGGGCGTCCCGACCGGCCGGGTCGAGGTCCTGGTAGAGGCGCTCGGTGGTCGTGCTGATGGAGTGCCAGATGCCGCCGGTGGCCTGGTACCCGGCCAGGGTCAGGGTCGTTCCGCTGCGTCTTCGCCAGGTCTCGCGCAGCGCGTGCGCGAGGAACGGCAGGGCGATGTCGAGATCGGGCCCGGACACGTCCCGAGGTGGCGCGGCGGGAGCCTGCGCGAGGGCGGGAGCCTCCACGTGGGCGGGCTTGTCCGTGGCGGCGGACGTGTCCGTGGCGGCGGGCATCTCCGCACGGGCGGACGTGCCCGCAGCGGCGGACCTGCCCGCAGCGGCGGGCGTGCCCGCGTGGGCCGTGGCCGTGGCGTCCTCGGGTCGTACGTGGCCCCACCGCAGGTCCTGGAGCAGCCGCTCGGTCAGGCCCTGTTCCAGTCCCAGTCCCACGACGCGGGCCGGTCCCTCGATCGCGGCCCTCAGTCCTTCGTCGCTCATCGGCGGGACCGTCAGCTGTCGCCGTTCCAGTACCGGTACGAGCGCGGGGTGCGCGAGGCAGCTGCCGTAGTGGTCGGCGCGCAGTCCCAGAACGATGCGTGGACCGGAGGTGTCCCGTGGTTGCGAGTCCTCTGCCGCCGTCTCCGCGCGGGTCGCCGCCGCGTCCTCTTCCCCCTCGCCCTCGCCCTCGGCGGCCGGGGTGAGTATCTCGATGAACCGGGCGCGTTCGACGGGGTCGGGGCAACGGGTGAAGACCTCTTCGAACTGGTCGACCACGAGCAGTCGACAGGACGGACGGCCGGGCACCGGCTCCGGTAATCGCCCGCCCCCGACGAGCCGCCGGTGCACGTCCGCCGTCGTTCTCCCGGTCGCTCGGGCCCACAACTCGGCGAGTGCCCAAAGAGGTTGGGCTCCGGGTGCCGGCAGCAGCAGCGCCGGCCACGGCAGGTCGCGCGAGTCGGCCGCGGACAGGTGGCGTTGTTCCAGCCCGGCGAGCAGCCCGGCCCGTAACAGGGACGACTTCCCCACGCCTGAGGCGCCGATGAGCACGGTCACGGACGACGTGCGGTCCGGGTCGGTGGTACACACGGCGTCGAGCAGCCGTCGGGCGAGCGCGTCGCGTCCGAAGTAGTGGCGGCTGTCGGCGGTGCGGAAGGACTCCGTGCCGGGGTAGGGGCACGGGATGTCGGCGGGCGGATCGTCCCGTCGGGCTCCCTCGCCGTCCACCGTGCCGCCGTCCTCGCGGTAGGCCCGGTTCCGGGCGATGAGCAGCGTGCCCAGCGAGCCCTCGCTCTGGCGGCGTGGCCGGATCGGTCCGTCCGCGAACGCGTGGTCGAGGGCCGCGTAGAGGCTGTCCATCGTCAGCCAGAACGGTCCTGTCGGGTCGCCCTCGGTCAGCAGCCGCAGCAACCGCCCGCTGAACAGGGTGTGGCGCCGGCCCTCGGGGGCGAACGACAGGTCGTAGCGGGAGGTGGCGCTGAGCAGCAGGCTGCCGTCGGGCCTTGCGGAGACGAAGGGCTCGTGGGCGGGGCCACCGCTGCCGGAGGGGACGTCGGCCCGCCCGGAGTAGCAGCAGTCGAGTACGACGATGCCGCCGCCCGCGCAGTCGCTCAGCAGGCCCTGCACCGTGTGGTAGGGCACGGCGCGGGAGATCTCTTCAGGGGAACGGGTGGCGTGCGTGGCGAGGTAGAGCTCGTCGCCGGGGCCCAGCAGTCCGTGTCCGACGTAGTAGAGGAACACGGCGCCGGCCGCCCGGCGTGCCACGCGCTCGATCGTGCCGATCACCTCCTCGGTGCCTGCGTCGGCGGGCACGCGGACGACACGCTCGGGGCCGAGTCCGCAGACGTCCCGCAGAGCGGCCTCCAGGTCGTCGAGCGTGGTGGCGACCGCGGGCAGATCGGGCAGTTCGGAACCGGGGGCGTGGCGGTGACTGCCGATCAGGACGGCGTGCGCGCCGGACGCGGCGAGTCCGGTGGTCCCGTGCGCACCGGTGGCTTCCGGTGTCATGGCAGGCGGGGCGGGACCGGTGGTTCCTCGTCGGCGGTCCGGTGCCCGGCGGGAGCGGACGGCGTGTTCGAGGTCGTGTCCAGGGAAGCGGTCAGCTCTCTCACGAACCGGGCGTTCTGTTCCGCGTTCAGCCCTTTGAGGCGGGTGGTGGAGACGGTGACCGTGGTCCCGTCGGGCCGGGTGACGGTGATGGTCTGATCACCGCGGCGGGTCTGCACCCAGGCGACGAGCGCTCCGGCGAAGACGGCAGCCACGCCGCCGGGTGCCAGCAGCGCGAGCAGCGCGTCGGTCTCCAGTCCCATGGTGTCGGGCCGCAGGGGCCCCGGCGTGTGCGCGCGGATCCGTCCGCGGAGTTCGGGCTCCTCGGACAGCCAGCGGCGCAGTTCGCGCAGTGCTCCGCAATCGCCGTCCTCGGTTGTGATCGCTATGCGCACGCGTCCTCCCCCGTCAGGTCCCTCGCGAGTCCCTCGCCGACGGCCCGGGCCGATTGTACGACGGCTGTCAGGCGGTTCTGAAGGCTCTTTTCAGGTCCTGTGGTGACGACGTGTGCTCGGTGACTCGTGCCTCCCGTACCACTTCCAGGTCTATCCCGGGTACGGGTCGTAACAGTCGAGGGCCGGATGGTAGAGAACGGTCCAGGTCTTGGGGCCGATGATGCCGTCCTTGGCCAGGCCGTGGCATCCCTGGATCCACTTGATCTTGGTGAGTGTCTGGCTGCCGAAGGTGCCGTCGACAGCCAGCTTGGGCACACCGCCCCAGACGTTCGACAGGCACTGGGCCTGCTTCACTCCCACTCCCGTGTTGCCGTGCCGCAGGGTCGGGCGGTAGGTCGACGAAGCGTAGGAGCAGCCTCCGGGCACGGCACCGGCCGATGGCGCGCCGACGCCCAGGACTCCGACTGCGAGCGCCGCGGCGCTCAGGACGGACGCGATCCGGCGATTCATGACGTTCCTCCCCACTCGAAGGGTGGTCACCAGGGGTGGCAGACAAAGACTGCAAGGATGCGGCGCTCCCTTGTCGAGAACGGTAGGCGGACTTCGGCCGGCCCGCCCCGGGGGACGAACGTGCCCGAGCGGCAAAAGGAGCGGAGCGTAGCGGGTTCCGTTCCCTTGCTGATGTCGCTGTTGGATCCCATCACCCATACGTGTGCATATATCTCTTCGGCAGACATTGAGACCATCTCCGACCCCAAAATATTCAGTGTCCACGAACTCTTCGTGCGCGCCGCTACAGGAGGTTGGAAATTGCATCGCTTCGGGGTCGCAACCGTACTCGCCGCCGCGGGTGCGCTTTCCGTATTCGCACCGGCGGCCCATGCCGCTCCCGCGAGCGGTGGTGAGGTCGTTGTTTTCCGCACCGAGGTCTCTCCGGTCACCGCGTACGAGAATCCCCGGGGCTGTCATAAACTCCCGGCCGATTCCCATGTCCTGGTGAACCGGAGCGACCGTCCGGTGACCGTGCACGGGGACCCGTTCTGTCTCACGCCCGGGCTGGTCGTGCGACCGGGGCACGGCGCCCATGCCGTGCCCGGCAGCGGCAGCTTCTCCGGCTGATGGGGCACTCGCCACAGGGGGCGGCCGGATCCTCCTCGGTGCGGCTGCCACGGCAGACGCCGTCATCGGGGCCGGGGGGCCGGCCCGCCGAGCTGGTGGTCGTCGGGCTCGGGCACGTCGGGCTGCCGCTCGCGCGCGCCGCCTGCTCCGCCGGGATCCGGGCCGTCGGGCTCGATGTCTCCTCCCGAGTCGTGTCCGGTCTCGGCTCCGGTCGTTCGCACGTCGGCGGTGTCGCGGACGACGAGGTCGCGGGGATGCTGGAGCACGGCTTTCGCGCCACGGCCGATCCCGGTGTCCTGCGCGGCGCGCGCACGGTGGTCATCTGCGTGCCCACCGGGCTCACCTCGGACGGCGGACCGGACCTCTCGGCGATCGAGAAGGCCACCACGGAAGTAGGCCGCGCCCTCGCTCCCGGAACCCTCGTCGTCCTGGAGTCCACCAGCCATCCGGGCACCACGGAAGGCGTCGTCAAACCACTGCTGGAAACGGGGAGCGGGCTCGTCGCGGGTCGCGATTTCCATCTCGCCTACTCCCCCCAGCGCATTGACCCCGGAAACCTTGAATGGGGCGTGGAGAACACGCCGAAAATCGTCGGCGGATACACTCCGGAATGCGCGAGACGCGCGGTCGCATTCTATTCGCGTTTCATTCGGGACCTCGTCCTCGCGAAAGGGATCCGCGAGGCCGAGATGGCCAAACTTCTGGAAAATACCTACCGTTATGTCAATATCGCCCTGATCGACGAGGTGGCGCTCTACTGCCGCCGCGCCGGAATCGATGTATGGGATGTCCTGCATTGTGCCGGGACAAAGCCCTTCGGTTTCGGCCGCTTCACCCCGGGGCCGGGGGTGGGCGGTCACTGCATCCCCGTCGATCCGCGTTATCTCGCCGTCGAGGCCGAACGGCAGGGTTACTCCTTCCGGTTGCTCGCCGCCGCCCGGGAAGTGCTCGATGCCATGCCCGGACACGTCGCCGGGCGGGTGCTCGAACTGCTCGACAGCCACGGCGTGAAGGCCGAGGGCGCGAGGGTGCTGCTCCTCGGCGTCACCTACAAACCGGACGTGGCCGACACCCGCGAGACCCCTGCCCGGGCCATCGCTTCCCGGCTGCTGGAGGTCGGGATCCAGGTCGGCTACCACGACCCGTACGTGGAGCACTTCCACGTGGGCGACGCCCCACTGCCCCGGTCCACCGACCTGGAGGAGGCTCTGGGCACCGCCGACCTCGTCGTCCTCCTGCAACCCCACTCCTGCTACGACCCCCAGGCGCTGAGCCGCTGCGGCCGTCCCGTGTTCGACACCCGGGGAGCGCTGGCCGGTCGGCTCGTCACCCCGCTCTGAACCCGCCCCGCACATACACAGCTTCCTGATTCCGTGCCCCGCCCCCAAGCGGTGGCCTCCAGCTCGCACGTCGGTCCGGCGTGCGCGGCCGGATCCCGTTGCGCCGGTGCGGCCGGTGACCGGGGTCCGGTTCTTCACCGCGATACCGCCTTCACCGCGATACCGCGGATAACAAGAAACACAACAAGGAGTACAGACATGACCAATGCCCTGGCCAAGGACCGGCTGCGCAAGCGCTTCGCCCGCTGGGACGTCGACGGCAACGGCCTGCTGGAGCTGGAGGACTTCCGGCAGGAGGCCGCCCGCATCGCCTCCGGGTTCGGCGCGGCGCCGGCCTCCCCCGGGGTACGGGCGCTGCACGACGCCTTCGAGGCCCTCTACACCCACCTCGCCGAGCAGTCCGGGAGCAACGCCCAGGAGGGCATCTCCGAGCAGGGCTTCCTGCAGGCCACCGAGCAGCTTCTGTTCACGGAGGGTGAGGCGGCGTTCAACCGTGCCCTCTCGCCGGTGGTGAAGGCCCTCGTCGCCCTCTCCGACAGCGATGGCGACGGAACGCTCAACGCCTCCGAGTTCGAGGCGTGGCTCGCCGGGATCGGTCTGCCGCGCAACGAGGCCGCCGAGACCTTCAGCAAGATCGACGCGGATGGTGACGGGCAGCTGAGCGAGGACGAACTGCTGCGTGTGGTGCGTGAGTACCACTACGGGCGCCTCGACGTCGAGCTGCTGGGCTGAGTCCGGCCCGTCACAGGCCGGGGCCGGTGGCCGGACTCCTCGTCCGGTCACCGGCCCCGGTGCGTTTCTCCCGGTTCCCCCGGTCGTCGCTGTTCTCGCGGCCCTCTCAGTCCTTCCCCGCCGCCGGCTGCTCACCGAAGACGACCGGGGACTCGGGGCGAAGATCGAGCGAAGCACCGGTCAGCAGAACGGGGTTGTGGACCAGGATGTTGTAGTGGTTCGGGAAGTGGCAGCCGTCGAAGCCGAGCACCGGGCCCACCTCGATCTCCCCGATCCGCAGCATGTCCCCGCGGTCCACCACCCCGCCGCACTCCATCTCGGCGAAGCCGAGGAAGCCGACACGGTCGATCCTGGCCCCCGCGACCGGGTCCCACTGGTCCGTCACGACCAGCTCGTGCACCTCCCCGGCGCGCACGCAGCGGCCGGCCCACTCCAGCAGGCTCATGCCCCGGTCCGTACGGCTGTGCAGCAGCACCTTGACCAGGGTGGCGCGCACCACCCGCTTGGGGCCGTCCTCGGCGGTCTTCCTCATGGCCGGGCCCCCCGGACGTCCGGGTACCGTGCCGGCTCAGGCACGCGTGGCGCGTCCGGACGGGCCGCCTCGCGCGCGTACGCCGCGGCGACGAGGTCGAGACAGGCGAGGCCACCCCCGGCGCCGTCACCGGACCCGCCCCCTGCGCTGTCACCCGTTCCCCCTCCGCCGCCGTACCCGGACCCGCCTCCGCCGCCGTACCCGGACCCGCCTCCGCCGCCGTACCCGGTCCCGGCCCCGGCGGCACCCGTTCCGGCCCCGGCGCCACCCGTTCCGGCCCCGTCCGTGGTGGTGCGGAGTCCGGCGAACTCCACGAGAATCCGTTCGTACTCGTGCCACAGCGAACCCTTGAAGCCCGGATGGCCGGCGAGCAGATCGGCGTGGAGGGCGCGCCCGTCCGCAAGGGTCACGGTGACGTCCTTGGCCTCCCCCGGGTACGACCAGTCCAGCAGCACCTCCGCCTCCGCGCCGTCGGCCGCCCGCAGCCGCAGGTGGGCCGTGCGGTCCACCCCGGCGGCGTCCCGGCCGACGAAGGAGTGCGTCAGTGCGACGTCGCCGAGCAGTTGGCGTACGAGGTCGAAGGCGTTGGGCCCGTTGTCGGCGACGCAGCCGCCACCGCACCGCTCGGGCTCCAGGTACCAGGACTCGCCGCCGGTGTGCTCCTCGATGCGTTCCAGGTAGCGCACCCGTACCGTCCGCACGGGCGAGCCCGCGGCCGTGACGCCGGCCCGCAGGGTCGCGAAGGCGTCGTTGTGGCGGCGGTGGAAGGCGGTCAGCAGCGGTGTGCCGGACTCGGCGGCCAGAGCGGCGAGTTCGCGTCCCTGCTCAGCCGTGAGGGCGAGCGGCTTCTCGACGCAGACCGGTACGCCCGCGGTGAGTGCCGTCCGGCACACCTCGGCGTGGGCGTCGTTCGGGACGGCGACCACCACGCCGTCGAGGGAGGTCTCGCGCACCATCGCGGCGGCATCGGTCCATCCGGGCACCGCGTCGCCGTGCCGGCGCAGTGCCTCGGGGCGGGCGTCGCAGACCGCGGCGAGCCGCCAGTGCGGGGAGCGCTCCAGGGCGGCCAGGTAGTAGCGGGAGATGGCGCCGAGGCCGATCACCCCGAGGGCCGCGCGTGTGGCCGTCACGGGCGCGTGCTCCCCTCGTTCCGGGAACGGGAGCGTCGGGTCTCGGGCAGGGCCTGCCCGAGGTCGAACAGGCCCAGGCCGGTGAGTTCCTCGTGGAGCCAGGCGGGCAGCGGAACGCCCTCGCGCCGTCGGTGGAGCGCGTCTTCGGCCTCCCTCCAGCCCGGGTAGCGGACCTCCTCGTCGCTTCCCGGGGCGGGCGGGCTGGCGTTGACGGTGCCGAAGAGTTCCCGCATCGCGTCCGCGAAGCCTTCGCCGGGGCGCAACTGTCCGGGGTCGACGGCGAGCAGCAGGAAGCCGATGCCGTCGTCGCTCCCGCGTGCCTCCTCGTCGTCCGTCAGGGCCTGCGGGGCGGGCCCGGTGGCGCTTCCGGAGAGCCCGGCGGCGAGCACCTCGACGGCCAGGGCGAGGCCGAAGCCCTTGTACGCCCCGGTCTCCGGGTCTCCGCCGAGCCAGCGCAGCCGGGCCTCGCCCCGGTCGTAGGCTCCGGGGTCGGTGACGGGGGTGCCATGCTCGTCCTCCAGCCATCCGGGCGGCACCGGTTCCTCGTGCCGCGCCGCGAGGCGGAGCCGTCCGGTGGGTACGGCCGTGGTGCTCATGTCGAGGACGAAGGGGTGGCCGGGGAGGGCGGGGGCGGCCACGGCGAGGGGGTTGGTGCCGAGCAGCGGCAGTGCCCCGCGCGGGGCCGGGACGAGTCGTTGGCCTCCGCAGTTGCTCGCCACGAGGCCCACCATTCCGGACGCCGCGGCACGCCCCGCGTGGAAGCCGGCGCATCCGAAGTGGGTGCCGCCGCGTACGGCGACGAGCCCGATGCCGTGCCGTCGGGCCCGTGCCACGGCGTCGTCCATCGCCTCGGCCGCCGCCCACAGCCCGAGGGCGCGCCGGTGGTCGACGACGGCGCAGGCGCCGAGGTCGGTCACGGTGGCGGGTTCGGCGCGCGGGTCGCAGCGTCCCGACTCCAGCAGTGGGAGGTAGAGCCGGGCGAGGTTGAACAGTCCGTGCGAGGGAAATCCGCTCAGCTCGCCGTGGCAGAGCGCCTCGGCGGCGGTGCGGGCGCGGGCGGCGGGGAGACCGTGGCGGGTGAAGAGGCCGGTGAGGGCGTCGAGCAGCCGTTCGTGGGCCACGAGGACGGAGGGTGCCTCGGCCTGACGGACGGTGGTGGTCATCACGCGGTGGTACTGCCTTTCGGGTGAACGTTCCCCTGGGCGGGGACGGGGGCGTGGACGGGAACGGATCGGGCGGACTCCTCGGCGAAGGCGCCCAGGAGGCGGGCGACGATCCGGGCGAAGCGCTCCAGGTCGTCGAGGTCGATGAACTCCCCTTGCGCGTGTGCGTGGTTGGCGTCCAGACAACCGGGGCCGAGGACCGTGGTGTGGGTGCCGGGCAGCCCGCTCGCCCAGATCGCGTCGCAGGTGAAACCGGGGTCGTCGGGATGCGCGGGGCGGGCTCCGGCCGCGGTCAGCAGTGCCTCGGCCCACGGATCGCCGTTGCGCAGGGCCGGCAGATCCCGTTTGTCCCAGCGCAGCCGGACGAGCCGGGCGGCGTCCTCGGCGGTACGGGCGAACGCGTCGGTGGCGCCGAACCGTCGGGTGAACGCGGCCAGGGCGGAGTCGAGGGCGTCGGTGAGGGCCGCGGCGAGCCGTGCGCCGTCGGCCCCGGTGCCGTAGGAGAGGTTGAGGAGGAGGGTGCCGGTGCCGTAGACGCGGTTGTGGCGTTCGCCGGTGTGCAGCCCGGCGACGCAGACACGGGTGCCGGGGACGGCGCCGTCGAGGCGGTGGGCCAGGTGCTGGGCGAGGTGGCCGAGCAGGACGGTGGCGTTGTGCCCGGCCTCGGGCCGGTCGTCGATGGCGTCCTCTCCCTCGACGGTGATGCGTGCCGTCATGGCGGCGGTCGCGCGGGGCACGGAGCGCAGCCCGGTGGGTTCGCAGAAGACGTTGATCCGTCCGTAGTGACCGGCGGCGATCAGTGGGCGGGTGCCGTAGGTGCCCATCGCCCCGCCCTCCTCGCCCGCCACGGCCTGCACGAGGACGGCCACGTCGCGGCCGACCGCCGGGTGCGCGGCGACCGCCGCCCGGATCCCGGCGAGCAGGGCCACCGCGGGGCCCTTGGCGTCGGCGGCCCCCCGGCCGTGGAAGCGGCGGCCGTCGAAGCGCACCGGTTCGACGCCGGCCACGGTGTCGAGGTGCACGTTGAACATGACGGTGCGGGCGGGCGGCAGCCGGGGCCCCAGGCGCAGCAGCAGGCTGGGCTGGGCGGTGAGGAAGCCGGGGTCGGCACGGGCCGCCTCCCGTACCACTACGGGGACGCCTGGACGCTCCAGCCAGCACGGATCGGCGGGGGCGTGCCGTACGACGCGCAGCCCGCAGGGTGCGGCGGCCCGGGCGTAGAGCTCCTGGGCGATGCGCAGGGGGTGTTCGCCGCCGGTGCCGCGTTCGAGGGGGCCTTCGACGGGGCCTTCGAGAGGGCCGGCCGTGGGCTGGTCCAGCAGGCGCAGGAGGAGTTCGTGGTCGCTCGTGTGCAGAAGGGGCGACTGCGGAGGGAACGTGCTCATGGGGTGCCTCCGCCGTGGCCGTGGTCCGTCGGGCCGTCCCCCGCCGGAGCGTCCCCCGTCGGAGTGCGCACCACCGGGGCGTCATCCGGCGGTGTGCGTACCACCGGGGTGTCCAGGAGTTCCGCCAGGCGGCGGCCCGCCCGGACGAAGAGGTCCGCCGCGCCCTCGCCCGGCCGTGACAGGCCCTCATGGGGGCGCACGGCGAGGTGGGGTTCGATGGAGTACGCGCCGTCGTAACCGGCCTGTGCGAGCAGCCGCAGGCAGGTGCGGACCTCGGCCTCGCCGTCGCCGGGCAGTGTGTAGGCGATCCCTCCCGCCGCGTCGCGCACGGCGTCCTTGACGTGTACGTGGTCCACGTACGGCAGGAGCGGGCGCAGCAGTACGGCGGCCCGGTAGCCGTGCGGGACCCCGTTGCCGATGTCGAAGAGCAGGCGCAGGGCGGGGCTGTCCACCTCCTCCAGCAGGCGCAGGACGCGTTCCGCGTCGTCGCCCGCCCAGCCGGCACAGTTCTCGTGGAGCAGGGTGAGTCCGGCCGCCGCGGCGCGGTCGGTGAGACGGCGCAGCCGTTCGACGGCCCTGCGGCCCCATTCCGCCTCCGGCAGCCCGTCGTTGGGGTAGGACATCACTCTGACGCGGGAGCAGTTCAGGAGGTCCGCGTACTCCTCCAGGACGCGCAGTTCATCGAGGTCCTGGGCGAAGTCGGAGGTGATGGGGCGGGCCCAGTTGCCGATGCGGGAGGCGAGACAGACCACTCGGACACCGGACTCGGCGAGGCGCCGGGCCATGGTGCGGACCTCGTCGCGGGGGAGGTCTGCCAGGGGGATGCCGTCGACGGAGCGGAGTTCGACGGCGGTCCAGCCGAGTGTCCGTACGGCGGCGAGCTGGCCGTCCAGGCTCGCGGCGGCCTCGTCGGAGAGACCGGCCAGGACCGGGCGGGCCGCCGGTCCCGAGCGGCCGGGGGCCGCGCGGACCAAAGGCTCGGGAGCCGCGCGGACCGAAGGCTCGGGGACAGGGCGGGCCCAGGGGTCGGGGGCCGAGGAGTCGGGGGCTGCCGGCCCGGAGGGCTCGGGAGTGGCGGGTCGGTGTGTCACAGCAGGGCCTTCGCCTCGCAGACCAGACGGGCCGCTTCCGCGGTGGTGGCGAAGTGCCCGTGCGGGGAACCCGGGGAATCCTCCGTGGCGAAGTCCTGGTAGGCGGCGCGGAAGAAGACGAGGAGGGCGTCGTCGCGGAAGATCTGGGGCGCACGGCCGGGGAGTTGGAGCTGGGCGTGGTCGTCGTCCTCGCCGATCGGGTAGTGCGCGACGACGGTCGCGTCCCGGAACTCCAGTTCTGCGCTGCGGCGGCGGACGGGCGAGGTCAGGTCCGAGCGCAGTCGGGTGCGGACGCCGTTCGTGTGGTGCAGCTCGACCCGTGCCCCGCCGAGGTACGGGCGCGCCTCGTGGTCGGTGCGCAGTTCGGTGCAGGAGGCCCGTACGACCTGGGCCGGGCCGCAGAGGTGTACGGCGAGGGCGAGAGCGTGCGGTATCTCCACCTCCAGGGCGGTGCGGTGGGAGCCCGAGGTGAGGGACCGGGTGAAGCGCGGTTTGTCCTGGTCGATGGTGAGCCGCCGCAGGGGGCCGTAGGGCTGTTTTGTCACCAGTTGCCGTAGCCGTGTGGTGAGTTCGGCGGCCAGCCAGTGGGTGACGGCCATCAGGCGCAGGCCCGCTCGCTCGCGCAGCCGGAGCAGGGCGGTCAGCTCGTCCCGGGTGGTGGCGATCGGTTTCTCGATCAGCAGATGCCTCACCCCGTGGTCCGCCAGTTCGCGCACCAGCGGCAGCCGGTCGTGCGGCGGGGTGCAGAGGTGGGCGACGGTCGTCCGCGGGTCGTGGACGTGGCGCAGGGCCTGTTCCGGTGAGGTGGTGAGGACCACACCCGACAGATCGCGCGCGAGATCGGGGCGCGGGTCGCAGCCGATCACCGGTCCCAGCCGGATCTGCCCGGACCGTGCCAGGTTCCGGAGCGCCTTGAGGTGCAGTCCGGCTCCTGAGCGGCCGAGTCCGACGACCAAGGGCTGTAACAAGGTGGCTCCTTCGAGGGGAGAAAAAAGGACGGAGGAGAAGGACGGAGAGGACAGAGAGAAGGGCTGATGAGGACGGAGGGATGGGTCCAGGGGCTCGGAGGGGCGGCGGGGCTCTCGGGGCACGACGGCACGACCGCCCGTCGCTTTGTGTGGTGTTGGTTCGGTGTTGGCGTGGTGCCAGTGCCCGTACCCGCCGCACGCGGGTGGTGACGAGGGAGCGGGACGGGCTCCCGGCAGCCGGGACGCGCATGCTCCGGTGCCTCGGCGTGTTTCCGCACGGATTTCTACACACGGACCCTTTCGACACCATCGCGCCGACGTCAAGCCAAGTGGGGAATGAGAACCGCAAAGTGTGAAGCCGAAGGGTTTCCGCTACCAGTCGGGTTTCCCCTTCGGCCACGCTGATCCCACGTGCACCGCGGATCGGAAAGGGCGACAGGGTGGGGGCCGGTTTGGACATCAACAGCCTTGCGGGGCAAGGGAGTCAGGGGATGCAGCCGGATCCCGGAGGACGCTCGTCGCCCATCCCCTTCTTCTCCCAGGCGAAGGGATTCCAACGGCTGTGGCCGCTGGTCGAAGAGAATCTTGAGCGCGTGTTCGACAGTGGGAAATTCTCCCACGGCGCTCAGGTCGCGGAATGGGAAAAGGCACTGTCCGCCCGCACCGGAGCCCGGTACGCGATCGCCGTGAACAGTGGTACGGACGCGCTCGTGCTGCTGCTGCGCGCCTGCGGGCTGCGCCTCGGCGACGAGGTGCTGGTACCCGCGTACTCGTTCTTCGCGACCGCCTCCTCCGTGGTCCTCGCGGGCGGCGTCCCCCGTTTCGTCGACATCGACCCCACTACCTACGCCATGGATCCGGACGCCCTGGCCGAGGCGGTCACCCCCGCGTGCCGCTTCGTGATGCCCGTGCATCTCTTCCACACCATGGCGGACATGGCGGCGATCGGCGAGGTGGCGCGTGCCCATGGACTCACGGTCGTGGAGGACAGCGCCGAGGCGATCGGGATGCGGCGGGGCGGCCGGCACGCCGGGCTCTTCGGGAAGGGCGGGGTGCTCTCGTTCTTCCCCAGCAAGACCCTCGGCGCACTCGGCGACGCCGGGGCCGTCCTCACCGACGACCCCGAACTGGCCCACGCGGTGGACGCGTTGCGTCACCACGGACGGGCCGGGCGCACCCTCGACAACTTCCCGGCGATCGCCACGCAGAGCAGTCGGCCCGGGGTGAACAGCAAGATGGACGACGTGCAGGCCGCCGTCCTGCTGGCGAAGTCGACCACGCTGGAGGAGGACATCGCCCGCCGCGCCGCACTGGCGGCCCGCTACACCGAGCGGTTGCGCGACATCCCGGGCGTGCTGCGGCTGCCCCGGTCCACCGCCCGGCCCGAGCGGGGCGACCGCGACGTCTTCTACGTCTATCTGATCGAGGCCGAGCGCCGTGACGACCTCGTCGCCCACCTCGACGGCCGCGGGATCGGAACCGAGGTCTACTACCCGGTGCCCCTGCCCCGGCAGCCCGCCTTCGCCGGGCTCGGCTGCCGCGACCGGCGCTTCCCGCACGCGCAGGCCGCCGCCGAACGGGCCCTGGCACTGCCGCTGTACCCGGACCTCGGCACCGAGGATGTCGACCGGGTGTGCGAGGCGGTCGCCGACTTCTACGTACGTCAGGCACCCGGGGCACCGCGTGCCCCGGGAGTCCGGCGCACCCGGCGCGTGACGGGCGACGGGACGGGCTCCGCGACCGCCGCGGGACGTACGGAGAGCGCGGGCACGCCCTCCGCGGCACCGGGCGCGAAGACGTGCGCGGGAACATCCGGAACGCCGGATGACGCGTACGCCGAACCCCCCGGAACACCGCACGCCAGGACACCGGACGTGGCCGGGCTTCCCACAGTGCCGCCGGAGGCGGAAGCGCCCGGCGGGGCCGCGGACGGCTCCGCCTCCCGTACCTCCCCCGTCCGTGTCGAGTTCTTCCCCCGGCGCCTCTTCGAAGCCGACCGGAAGGAACTGATCGGTCTTTTCCGCGAGGTGGCCCTGGATCCCTCCCAGCGCTTCATCCTCGGCTCCCGCACCGTGGAGTTCGAGCGGGTGCTGCGCCACTCCCTCGGCGCATCCGACGTGGTGCTCTGCGGCAGCGGCACCTCCGCGCTCGAACTGGTCCTCACCGCGATGGAGGTGGGCGCCGGGGACGAGGTCGTGGTCCCCGCCTTCGGGTGCGCCCCGCTGGCCGCCGCCGTCGTCAACGTCGGGGGCACCCCGGTCTTCGCGGACATCGACCCGCACACCATGGTCGTCGACCCCGACGACGTCGAGCGCCGTATCGGCCCCCGGACCGCCGCGCTGATGCCGGCCCACATGTTCTCCGTCATGGCCGACATGCCCCGTTTCACCACCCTCGCCCGGCGCCACGCACTGCGGCTCGTGGAGGACTCGGCCGTCGCCCAGGGAGCCGTCCTCGGCTCCACCCCGGCGGGGCTGTGGGGCGACGCCGGGGTGTTCTCCTTCGTGCAGGTGAAGTCCTGCGGGATGCCGGGCGAGGGCGGCGCCGTGGTGACCCGCGATCCCCGGCTGGCCGAGCGGGTCCGGATGCTGCGCAATCACGGTCAGGACGGACGGCGGCGCTTCGTGCACCACCTCGTCGGCCGCAACAGCCGATTCGACGAAGTCCAGGCCGCCTTCCAACTGCACCGGTTCGACCAATTCCCCGAGCGTCTGGAACGGCGCGCGCGGATCGCCGACTACTACACCGAGCGCTTCACCCCGCTCGCCGATCAGGGAATCGTTCCTCCTCCGGTGGGCCGCGACGGCCGCTGCTACTACGTCTACACCCTGCTCGTCGAGGAGCGGGACGCGCTGCGCGCCCACCTCGACCGCTCCGGGGTCGCCAGCCACGTCTACTACCCGTTGCCGCTGCCCGAGCAGGCCGCCTTCGCCCCGTACGCGCCTGCCGGCGAACAGTGGCCCCGAGCCCGGGCCGCCGCGGCCCGCGCGCTGTCGCTGCCGGTGCACCACCTGCTGACCGACGCCGAGGTGGAGCACGTCGCCGACAGCGTGTGCGCCTTCGCGGCCGGCCGCTGAGACCACCGGGACCCGGCCCGCGGCACCGAGCCCTGGACCGGGTTCCGACCGCACCACGCTCCGAACCGGGCCCGTACCGGGCCGGGCCGGGCCGGGGCGGCCACCGTCCGCCCGGTCCCGTGCCGAACACACCCGTACGCACCCGACCCCGACCGGCCGTCGCCTCCCGCGACGACGGCCAACGACACGACACGAGAGACCGAGAAGAACCCATGACACAGAGCGTCACGGCCGGCGCCGGGGCAATGCCCGCCGCGTGCCGGCCGGAGAGCAAGCTGCGCAGTTACCGCAGGCTGGGCAAGCTCGACGTCTTCGACTACTACCTGAGCACCCCGGTGGTCCTCGCCGCCGTCCTGCTGCCGCTCTCCTCCGGACTCGACCGGCGGTCCGTCACCACGCTCGTCCTCTTCCTGCTCGGGCAGGTGCTCGTCATCATGGCGATGGTCGCGCTGGACGACGTGACCGGCTTCCGCGACGGCAGCGACCTCGCCAACTACGGCCCCGACGACCCGCTCCGCAACAAACTGCGCAAACCCCTCGTCGCCGGGACCCTCACCGAGCGCGAAGCGCTCCGTTTCGCCTGGGTCTGCGCGCTGGCCGGGGCAGTCGTCTGGGCGCTCACCGTCGTCCTCGCCCCGCACCGCCCGCTGTGGGCACTGATCCTGCTCGGCCTGCTCTACGTCGTCTCCCTCCAGTACTCCTACGGGCTGAAGATCAGTTACCACGGGTTCCAGGAGGCGTTCCTGGCCGCCCTGGGACTCGTGCTCGTCATCGCCCAGTACGGGCTGCTCACCGGGGAGTTCAGCGGTTTCCTGTTCGTGCAGGGCGTCCTCTTCGGCTTCGGGCCGCTCATGTTCGGGGTGTACTCCAACACCAACGACATCGAGGGCGACCGCGCCGTGGGCCGTCCCACGGTCGCCGTCCTCGTCTCACCGCGCGGCAATGCCCTCTTCATCGGTGCCCTGTCCGCCGCCGAGTACCTGCTCGGCGTCGTCGCCTCGGCGACCGGGATCGCCCCCTGGTGGTTCGCGCTCGTCATGCTCCCGGCCGGCTGCCTGCGGCTGCGGCAGTACCTCACGGGCTTCCGTGCCGGGAACATCATGGCCGCGCGGCGCATCGGCTTCCGCGTCCACCGGCTGGGCGTCGTCCTCCTCGTCGTGACGAACCTCCTCGTCGGGGCGGGGGCCGCATGAGCCGGCACGTCTCCCCCGACCTGGACGTGGCCGTGGTCGGCGCGGGTCCGGCCGGGCTCACCGCGGCCCACGAGCTGAGCCGTGCCGGGCTGAGCGTGCGCGTCTACGAGAGCCACCGCGAGGTCGGCGGCCGGATGCGCAGCTTCCGCCACGAGGGCTGGACCGTCGACCGGGGCGCCGAGCAGGTCCCGTCCCGGGGCTACCGCGCCACCTGGGAACTCCTCGACCGTCTCGGTGTCCGCCGCGACGAGGTGCCCCGCATCGGCGGCGGGGTCGCCGTATGGCGCGAGGGCCGGGCCCGGCCCGGGGTCGGCGGGCCCGGCGCCCTCCTCGACGGCGGTGCGGGGCTCGGCCCGGCCGCCCGCCTCGACCTCGTCCGGCTGCTCGGCCGGATCGCCCGCGACCGCCGCCGCTACGACGGGGACCGGCCGCACGACACCCCCGTCGGCGCCGCCACCGTCCGCGCCCTGGCCCGGCGTTACCACCCCGATCTGCACGACTACCTGCTCCAGCCGCTCGCCGGCTGCTGCTTCGGCTGGGACACCGCCCGCTCCGCCGCCGCCCCGATGCTGAGCCTGCTCGCCGAGGTCGGCCCGCCCTCCGGCTGGCGCACCTACCTCGACGGCATGGACCTGCTCGCCCGGCGGCTCGCCGACACCGTCGAGGTCGAGACCGGCCGCGCCGTGCGCGAGGTCGTCCAGACCGAGGGCGGCGCCCGGCTGCGTCTCGACGACGGCGAGGTGACCGCGCGGGCCGCCGTCCTCGCCGTACCGGCCCCGCTCGCCGCCGCGCTGCGGCCCGGAGCACCGCCGGACGAGGCCGAGTTCCTCGGCGCCTGCACCTTCAGCTCCGCGCTCAAGGTCAGCTGTCTGCTGGACCGGCCCCTCGCCCCTGCCGCCGCCGGCCACCCGCTCTATCTCCTGCTGACCCCCGCCGTCGAGGAGGACGTCCTGACCGCCGTCATCGCCGACCACGTCAAACACCCCGGCCGCGCCCCGCACGGCCGGGGGCTGCTCACCCTCATGGCGGCCCCGGGGACCGTACCGGGGCTGGCCGAGTGCCCCGAGGAGGAGACGAAGGCCCGGCTCATCGCCGCCGCCGAGCGCTACGTGCCCGGACTCGGCCGCGCCGTCCGCCACAGCTTCGTGCACGCCTTCCCGCACGCTCTGCCGGAGGCCACCCCGCGCGCGCTGCATCTGCGTGAGCGCTTCATGCGCCGCCCCGCCCGCTCCGTCGAGTACGCCGGTGACTGGGTCATGCTGCGGCCCGCCTCCGAAGGGGCCGTACGCTCCGGGAGCCTCGCCGCCTCCCGCGTCCTCAGCCGCCTCGGCACCCGACTTCCCCACTACAGCAGAGCATTGGAGGATGTCCGGTGAAACCGTACGACATGGGTGTGCTCTTCGACGAGGCGGCGGACCGCGGCCACGCCACCGTCGTCCACCTCGACCGGCCCCTGGACCTCGCGCCCGGGAGCGGCACCCGCTGGACCGTCCCCGCCCTCGCGGACCTGGTCGCCACCACGGCCGCACGGCTCGCCGCGGCCGGGGCGCGCCCGGGCGATCGCGTGGCCGTCGTCAAGGAGAACCACTGGGACTACGACCTCCTCGCCTGTGCGGCGGTACGCGCCGGGGCCGTGCCCGCCCAGCTCTCCGCGCAGCTCGAACCGTCGGTCCTGGCCACGCTCCTCGCCAGGCTCGAACCGGCCGTGCTCGTCACGTCCGCCGTTCTGCTGGAGCGCTGCCGGGCCGCCGGGGACGACCTCAGCGCCCTCGCCGCCACCACCGTCACCGTGGACGAGGCCACGCCACGCGCCGTACCGCTGGCCGATGTCGCACCGGGGCCCGGGGTGCACCGCCGCCGCCACGACGACGAACCTCTCGTCATCAACCACACCTCCGGCACCACCGGGGTGCCGAAGCTCGTCGTGCACTCCACGCGCACGATCATCCGCAAGCTCGCCCGCTTCGAGGCCGTCCCGTACCCCGGCATCGGCGTACGACGTGACGACACCCTGCTCCACGCCGGTTCCTATGCGCACGGGCGCACCTTCTGCTGGACGGCCGTCGCGTTCTCGCGCGCCCCCGAGTCCGTGGTGCTGCTGTCCGGCGCGGACCCCGATGCCGCTGACCCGCTGCTGCGCGCGCATCCGCCCACGATCGCCGAGGCCCTGCCGAGCACGTACGTGCGTCTCCAGGAGCTCACCAGCCGCCTCGACAACGCCTTCCGGCGGGTCCGCCTCTTCATCAGCACCTACGACGCCGTGCACCCGCCCACGATCCGTGCCTATCTGGCGGCCAGTCGGCGCCGGAACCCGGTGTGGATGCAGGGCTGGGGCCAGACCGAGACGGGCCCGCTCACCTTCCGCTTCCACACCCGCCGTGCGCCGGGAGACGGCGACCGCGGCGCCACCGCCCGCGACCTCGGCCGCCCGATCCCTGTCAAGACCCGGCTGCGCGTCGTCGACCCACGCACCCAACTGCCGCTGCCACGCGGTCGCACCGGACTCCTCCAGGCACGGACCGCCGCGCTCGCCCTCGGTTACGTCGGCGAGGAGGAGCGCTGGGCCGACAAGCAGCACCAGGGCTGGTGGAACACCGGCGACCTCGGGCTGCTGCGCCGCGACGGCAGCGTCCGCCTACTCGACCGCGAGGTCGACAACCCCGGCCGGTTCAGCTGTCTGGAGACCGAGGACCGGCTGGAGGAGCGGCTTCCCGAGGCACTGGAGTGCATCATGCTCGGCCGTCCGGACGGCAAGGATCCGCTGCCCGTCGTCGTCACCCGGGACGGGTGCCTCGCCCCGCTGCGCTGGAAGGCCGCCGCGGACGGGCTTCCGCCCCTCGCCGAGCCCGTCGTGCTCACCTGGGACGAAGTGCCGCGCACCGGGACCGGGAAGGTGCGACGAACCGCTCTGCTGCGCCAGCTCACGGGCGACTCCGGCACCTGCGGCACCGGCCGCTGGACCTGATCCCGCCCGCGTCGGATCTGGCGCCCCGCCAGGGTCGCACGTGGTTCGTGGTCCTGCCCATGTCGGACGTGGTCAGTGATGCTGCCCGTGCCGGGCCTGGTCCATGGCCCGGGCAGGCCCTCGCCCATGGTCCCGCCCGTGTCGGATCTGGCGCCCTGCCCGGGTCGCACGTGGTTCGTGGTCCTGCCCGTCCGGGCCTGGCCCATGGCCCGGGCAGGGCCTCGTCCGGGGTCCTGCTGTCCCGGGCTTCGTCCGGGGTCCTGCCCGTTTTGGGCGTGATCGCCGCTCACCACACACCATTTCAAGCCCCACCGCCGCCTCACACCCCTCAGCCCCACCGGGCCTCAGCCACATCGGAGGAAAACACCGTGCCGCAGCCGACGGCCGCCCGCCCCACCACCGGCCACGCCCGACCCGCCCCGGAGCACGTCTCGCCCGATCCGGGGTCCGCCCGGCCCGCGGCACCGGAACGCGCCCGGCACGACACCGGGTACGCCTTCGACAACGCCACCCCGCACAGCACGGAGCAGCACCGCTGCCTCGCCGCCGCCTACGACCCCGTGACCCTGCCCCGGCTCGCCGCCACCGGTGTCGGCCCGGGCTGGACGTGCCTGGAGGTCGGCGCGGGCGGCGGCAGCGTCGCCCGCTGGCTCGCCGCGCGCGTCGGCCCCGGCGGCTCCGTGCTCGCCACCGACCTCGACCCGCGTCACATCGCCCCCGCTCCGCACCTGGAGGCGCGCGCCCACGACATCGTGCGGGACCCGCTTCCCGAGAACCACTACGACCTCGTGGTGGCCCGCCTGGTTCTCCAGCACGTGCCGGAGCGGCGCGCGGTGCTCGCCCGGCTCGTCCGTGCGCTGCGCCCCGGCGGGGTGCTCCAGATCGACGAGTTCGACACCGCCTACGAACCCCCGCTGCTCGCCCCCGACGCGGAGTCCGAACAGCTCTACACCGCCTTCCTCGCGGCCAAGTCCGCGGCCCTGCGTGCCGCCGGGGGCGACCCGCACTGGGGTCGGCGCGTTCCCGGGGCGCTGCGGGACGCCGGGCTCGTCGCGGTCGACGTCCGCCCGTACATCGAGGTGCGGCACTCCGGCTCGCCCAGCCTCCAGCTCCAGCTCCACCACACGCATCACCTGCGCGACCGGCTCCTCGCCCAAGGAATGACGGATCATCAACTCGACCGGGTGCGGGAGCTGATGACCGATCCGGGCTTCCGCGCGGCGTCCAGCGTCCTGTACTCGACACAGGCCCGGAAGCCCGGAGGCACTCCCCGATGAACGTCGCCGTCTCCGCGCCCGCTCCCGCACCTGTCACCCCTCCCGCCGCCCCGGCGGTCGCCGACGAGGTGGCGGCGCGGCTGCTGCGCGGCACCGCCGAAGACACCGGGCCGCGCGCCGTGCGCCGTACGACCGACTGGGCCGGGCCCGTGGCCGAGGACCTCGAGGGGGAGGGCGCCGTCCAGGCGGCCTGCGGGATCATGCACGTCCACGGCAGGGCGAGCGGCGGGCCGCGACCGCTCGCCGTGGAGTACGCGGCCACCGTGGCCGGGGTGCTCACCGCCCAGGGCGTGTCCGCCGTACTGCTCGCCCGGCACCGGGGGCTGGAGCTGCGCGAGGTGCGGACCTCCGCGGCGCAGGGGGCGCTGCTCGCGCTCTGCCAGTACCTCGCCGACGCCACGGCCCCGCCGGACGAGACCGGCACGCCGCCGGACAGCGCCGTCCTCCCGTCCGGCGGGGGCGTTCGCGGCGTGGCCCCCGGCGGCGCGACGCTCGTGTCGGCGGAGGGCGTGGCCTTCGAGGTGGAGACCCTCGATCCCGAGGCGTGGCGGCTCTTCTGGGCGCGGCTCGGGGTCGCCGCACGGGTGGCGGGGCGCGGCTGGACGCCGTTCCAGCAGCGGTTCGCGACCGCCGTCTGCGTACTGCCGGGGGAGCTGCGGGACGCCGCCCGCCGCACCCCGCTCGACGCCCTTCGCGCGGCCTCGAGGACGTGCGGTGTCAGCCTCGTCGCGCTGTCGGACGACCCGGTGCCGCCCGGGCTGCCGGAGCCGGTACGCCTCGCACCGTCGCCGGGCGGCGCGCGCGTCCCCCGGCCGGGCGGCGGACCCGCGTCCCAGTTCACGCTCCCGCTCGGCGGTGTACGGGTCGTCGAGTCCACCCGCCGGGTCCAGGGCCCGCTCGCCGGGCACGTACTGGCACTGCTGGGCGCCGAGGTCGTCCGCGTCGAGCCCCCGGGCGGCGACCCGATGCGGGCCCTGCCGCCGCTGTCCGGCGGCTGCTCCGCCCGCTATGCGGCGCTCAACGCGGGCAAGACCGTCGTCGAGGCCGACCTGCGCACCAACCAGGGCCGTGCGACGCTGCGCGAACTCGTCGCGGACGCCGACGCGTTCGTGCACAACTGGGCACCCGGACGCGACGTGCGCCTCGGCCTGGACGCCGAGGGGCTGTGGCGGGTGCGACCGGATCTGGTGTACGCGGGTGCCTCCGGTTTCGGTGACGCCTACCCGTCCGAGCACACCCCGATCGGCACCGACTACCTCGCCCAGGCCCGCAGCGGCCTCGCCGCCGCTCTGCGCCCGGCCGGGGAGCCGCCCGCGCCGTCGCTCATGACGCTGACCGACGTCCTCGGCGGTCTCGTCTGCGCCCAGGGGGTCGTGGCCGGGCTGCTGCGGCGGGCGCGGACGGGGAGCGGTGTCCGCGCCGAGACCTCGCTGCTCTCCGCCGCCGCCCTGGTGCCGCGTCCGCCCGTGCGCCGCCCGGGGTGGTCGCCGCTGGAACTGCCGTTGCGGACGGCGGACGGCTACCTGTACCTGGGCGAACGGGCCCGCGCCGACGAGGCCGCGCTCGCCCGGCTCACCGGGGCGTCGCACTCCGCCCCGGGGGACGTCGCCGCGTGCTTCGGCCGACGCACGACCGGGGAGTGGCGGGAGCGGCTGCGCTCGGCCGGGCTCGGCGCCACCGAGGTCCGCACCGATCTGAGCACCCTCCCCGCCGATCCCGCGTTCCGGGACGCCGTCGTCCCGGCCCCGCCCGGCGGATACGCGACGGTGCGCAGTCCCTGGACGTTCTCGTGACGGGCGCGGTGCGGGAAGCCGCGCCACCCACGCATGCCGCTCCCGCGCCCGTCCCCGGGGCCCGTCGCGACGGTGCGTGGACCTCCGGGGCCGGTCTGGCCGTCCCCGACCTCGTTCCGCGCACCGAGCGCCGCGCCTGGACCGAGGAGGGCCTGTGCCCGGATCGCGACCTCTACGCCCTGTTCCGGGAGCGGGTGCGCCGCCACCCCCGTCGGCAGGCGCTGGTGGAGAGCGGCGACCCGGCGGGCGGCGGCCTCGACTACGCGGGGCTCGACGCCGAAGTCCGCCGTATCGCGGCCCTGTTCACGGAGGCGGGGCTCCGGGCCGGGGACGTCGTGGCGTTGCGGCTGCCCGGCGGCAGGGACGCCGTCGCCGCCGAACTCGCCGTGTACGCCATCGGGGCGGTCGCCCTCCCGTACCCGCCGGGCGGGGGAAGCCGGGACACCCGGGCCCTGCTGGGGCGCTCCTGCGCGCGGGCCGCCGTGCTCGCCGACCCCGCCGATGTGGCCGTGTGTGCGCAACTTCCGTGCCTCGACGTGGTGTTCGGCGCCAATCGGGGGATGGCGGGCGCCCGTTGGCTGGGCGAGCGGGCCCGGCGTCCGTGGCGTCCCGTCACGGTCGACCCGACCGCGCCCGCGCGTGTCCTCGTCTCCTCCGGCACCGAGACCGCGCCAAAAATGGTCGCCTACGCCCACCAGGCGATGGCCGGGGGCCGGGCCGCCTATCTGAGGGCGCTCGACCCGGACGCGGCCGTGCGACGCCATCTGGTCCTCGTACCGCTCGGCTCCTCCTTCGGGTCGTGTGGTGTCGTCACCCTCGTCGCCCTCGGCGGCACGCTCGTCGTCCCGCCGTCGTTCTCGGTCCCCGAGGCGCTGCGGGCCCTCGTCGTCCACCGCCCCACCCATGTCTTCGCGGTGCCGACGATGCTGCGCCGGATCGCCGAGTGCTGCCCGGTGGACGCCGGGGACTTCCCGGGGCTGCGGGCCCTCGTCTCCAGCGGTGCCGCCCTGCCGCACGGCACCGCGCGGGCGTGCGCGGAGCGTTTCGGCCGGCCGGTGCTGACCGTGTACGGCTCGTCGGACGGCGTCAACTGCCACACGGAGTGGTCGCCCGGCGCCGTTGACGGGTGTGTGGGGCGGCCGGACCCGGCGGTCGCGGCCATCCGGATCACGGGCCCCGACGACGTCCCGGTGCCGCCGGGCGCTTCGGGGGAGATCCAGGCCAAGGGCCCCATGACCCCGCTCTGCTACCTGGCCGCCCCCGAGCTCGACGCCCGCTACCGGACCCCGGACGGGTGGGTGCGCACGGGTGACCTCGGCCGGCTCGGTCCCGACGGGCGCCTGTACGTGCTGGGCCGCATCAAGAACGTGGTGATCCGCGGCGGCCTCAACATCAGCCCCGCCGAGGTGGAGAGCGAACTCACCCATCACCCCGCCGTCGCCGAGGCCGTCTGCGTCCCCGTCCCCGACCCGGACCTCGGCGAACGGCTCTGTGCCTGCGTGCGTCCCGTACCGGGCGCCCGCGTCCCGGCCCTCGCCGCCCTCAACGCCTTCCTGCTGGGCCGGGGCCTGGAGAAGCGCAAACTGCCCGAGCGGCTCCTCCCCGTCCCCGTCATGCCGCTCGGCCCCACCGGCAAGGTCTGCCGCCGCACGCTGACGGACCGGGCGTGCCGACTCTCCTCCGGGGCCGGGGACGCGGTGGTGGTTACGGGAGTTGATCGACGGTGACATCAACCAGTGTTTCGAAAGTGGCGTCGTCCGCCCGAAGGCCCGGTGGGCCGAGGGTGCCTGGCCGTCTCCCGGCCTGGCACCGCTTGACCTTGACACGGTGACAAGGACTTCACTGTGGCCGAGGAGGTGGTCCAGATGACCGTGCCGAAAGAGGACACGAAGACGACGCGAGCCCTCCAGGGGCTGGAGAGCAACAGCTCGTCGGTCCGGCTGCGGGCAGCACTGGCGGTCGGCACGACCCCGGACCCGGGGTTCATCGGCAAGCTCGTCGAGCGATGCGCAATCGAACCCGAGTTCCACGTACGCGAAATGCTGACGTGGGCACTCACCCGCCACGCGGCATCGATGACGGTCCCGTTGCTTCTCGACGAAGTCCGTTCGGAGCATGCCCAGGCACGGAGCCAGGCGTTGCACACGCTGTCCAAGATCGGGGATCGGCAGGCGTGGCCGGCGATCACACGGGCGCTGCTGTCCGACGCCGACGACGAAGTGGCCCGAAGCGCCTGGCGGGCAGCGGTCGTACTCGTGCCCGAAGGTGAGGAGCACGAGTTGGCCGTAGTGTTGGTGACCCAGCTCGGGCGCGGCGAACGCGAGACGCAGCGGAGCCTCAGCCGGGCGCTGATCGCGCTCGGGGAGGTGATGTTGCCGGCACTGGGCGCCGCGAAGGCGGATCTCGACCCTCTCGTGCGTGCGCACGCGATCGCCACGGAACGGCTGTGGCGCGACCCGGATGCCGGATTCGGTTTCGCGATCGAGGAGGCGAAGCGGACCGTAGCCCTCGGCGGGGCCGGCCAGGAGGAGCGGTAGGCAGTGTTGATCGGTGATGTCGCGCGACGGTCCGGGGTCAGCGCCCGCATGCTCAGGCATTACGAATCGCTCGGCCTGGTGCGGCCAACGGGTCGTACCGACTCCGGCTATCGCGAGTACTCCAGCGAGAACATCCGACGCATCTTCCACATCGAGAGCCTGCGGTCACTGGGGCTGTCGCTGCGCGACGTCAGGCGCGCGCTCGATGATCCCGGCTTCGCGCCCGGGGAGCTCGTGGACGACCTCGTCCGCCAGACGCGAGACCGCATCGCAGCGGAGACGGAACTGCTCACGCTGCTCCATCGGATCGATGCCGCGGAACCCGCCGGCTGGGAGGACGTCCTCCAGATCGTGGCGCTCCTCCAGGCGTTGGGGTCGAAGAGCGCGGGGGCGCGGCAGCGCGCGGCCCTGTCCGCGATCGAGGGTGTTCCCGTGCCGGTGGAGGCACTGGTCGAGGCCGTGCTGAGCGAGTCGGACCCGAACGTCGCCGGAGCCCTTCGTTGGGCTCTGGCGCAATCGGGCGAGGACGGGCCGGCGCTGCTGGCGAGGGGCCTCGGCTCACCCGCGGCCGAGGTGCGGAAACGTGCCGTCCAGTCCATCGCCGAGTTTCCGGACGGTGAGGCGACCGCACTGCTGCGGGACGCCCTCACGAGCCCCGACATCGTGGTCCGCAGGTACGCGGCTCTGGCGCTCGGGACACGGGGAGCGGCCGACGCGGTCCCGACGCTCGTCGACATGATCGTCGAGGGGAGGAACGACGTCGACGCAGCCGATGCACTGAGCGCACTGTCAAGTGATCCCGCGTTGGCGGATCGGATCGCTGCCGCGCTCGTCGACTGCCTCGCCCGCGGCACCATTGGATCGTCCGCGCGTCGACGTCTGACACAGGCGCTCGCGGACATCCCGGGGATCACGACGTCACGTGCCCTCGCAGACCTGTCACATGATGAAGACCGTGGCGTCGCGCTCACTGCGACGTATGTTCTCAACCTACGCAACGCACGCCAACGACCTGGCCCCCATTGGCAAGTGGAGAAGGAGCGGCGCCTGGGGCCTTCGAATCCAAGGCGGAGGAGGGAGCCGGACGGGGTCTCCCCTGCTCGAACGCGGCTGAGAGCTCGGGGAAGGAGCGTCGGCGACTGACGACAACGCCGGAGGCGGAGGTCCCGGACAACGCGACGCCGCTGACAATCGTGGGCGAGGTCTTGACGTGCTCCCTGGCCTAAAGTCCAGGGATTCCGGCCTGGGTCGTCTGACCCTTTCGGGGGCTTCCTGCTTCACCGCGCTGTGCGGGCACGTG
>NZ_JBIDBS010000035.1:0-34192 GCF_043204165.1 Streptomyces sp. NPDC047982
ACCGCGCAGCGAAGCGGGAACCCACCCGACACCGCAGCCTTCAACGGCGCGGTAGACGGGAATCGCCCTCCTTCACGGGGGCGAGGATGTCAAGGAAGGTCGAACCCTGTGTCGAGACCGTCCAGCGCATGCGAGCACGGGCAGTCGCGGTCGGCTTCCGCGGGCAGAGCGGCCACGACGTCGAAGAGCACCGCGCGCAGCCGGTCCACATTGGCCGCAAAAACCTTCAGCACCTCGTCGTGCGAGACGCCCTCCCCGGCCTCCGCCCCCGCGTCCAGGTCGGTCACCAGCGTCATCGTCGTGTAGCAGAGGCCCAGTTCACGGGCGAGAACGGCTTCCGGATGCCCGGTCATCCCAACCACCGACCAGCCCATCGCCGCGTGCCAGCGCGATTCCGCCCGGGTCGAGAAGCGCGGTCCCTCGACGACGACCAGCGTGCCTCCATCCACCGGCTCCCAGTCCCTGGCACGAGCCGACGTCAGCGCCGCCCTGCGGCCCGCGGGGCAGTACGGATCGGCGAAGCCCAGGTGGAGGACGTTCGGCACCGTGCCGTCGGCCCGGGGCTCCCCGTCGTAGTACGTCTGCGTCCGGGTCTTGGTGCGGTCCACCAGTTGGTCGGGCACGAGCAGGGTGCCCGGCCCGTACTCCGGGCGCAGTCCGCCCACCGCGCACGGGCCGAGCACCTGACGTACACCGACGGAGCGCAGCGCCCACATGTTGGCCCGGTAGTTGATGCGGTGCGGCGGCAGGTGGTGGCCGCGTCCGTGGCGGGGCAGGAAGGCGACCCGGCGGCCACCGACCTCGCCGAGGAAGAGGGAGTCGCTCGGCCGTCCGTACGGGGTGTCCACACGCACCTCCGTGACGTCCTCCAGAAAGGAGTACAGGCCCGAACCGCCGATGACACCGATCTCTGCGTTCACCATGCGATCACACTAGCGGCGGTCGAAAACGCCGAAGGACCCCACCGAACGGAGCGGTGGGGTCCTCAGGAAACTCAGAGAGCTCGGGATGCTCAACGAACGCGCGAACGCGCGCAATCCGGGAAAAGCCCGGGGCGTTCCGGCTCAGGCGGCCGACGAACCGCTCGCCGAGGACGTCGAGGACGAGGACGCGGCGGACGAGGAGGAGGCGGCGGACGACTTCGAGTCGGACCCCGTCGACGAGGAAGACGAGGACGAGGAATCGGCCGAAGCGGAACCCGAGCCCTTGGTCGAGGACGACGCCGGGGAACTGCTCGACGAGGAGCTACGGCTGTCGTTCCGGTAGAAACCGGAGCCCTTGAAGACGATACCGACCGCCGAGAACACCTTCTTGAGGCGTCCGTTGCAGCTCGGGCATACGGTCAGGGCGTCATCGGTGAACTTCTGCACCGCCTCGAGGCCCTCGCCACATTCGGTGCACTGGTACTGATAGGTCGGCACTTGCTCCTCCTGGCACTCTCACTCAATGAGTGCTAACGACGTTCCATAGTGACGTATTCCGTCGGCTCAGTCCACCGTGACCGACATCCGGTGACCCACGCCACGTGTCACGGTCCGCCCCGCAGCGGTATGTGTCAGCCGCGAACCCAGTGTCACCAGGGTCGCCAGCGCCAGCACGGTCCCCACCAGCGGCACCAGGAAGCCGGCGCTCGCGCCGTGCGCGTCGGCGAGCCGCCCGGCGACCGTCACCGCGGCCGCCTGGCCGAGCGCGACCGAGCCCGTCAGCCAGGTGAACGCCTCGGTCCGGGCGGACCCCGGAACCAGCGTCTCGACCAGCGTGTAACCGCCGATCAGGGCCGGGGCGATGGAGAGCCCGGCCAGCAGTCCGAGCCCGGCGAGCAGGACCACGGAGTGCACCGCCCACAGCGTGGACGCGGTCAGGGCCAGCGCCGCGTACCCGACGATCAGCCGACGCCGCGGTCCGCTCCGCCAGGCGATGGCGCCGCAGGCGATCCCGGCCAGCATGTTGCCGGCCGCGAAGATCCCGTACAGCAGACCGTTCGCGCCGGGGTGGCCTATCTCCTCGGCGAACGCGGTCAGCGAGACCTGCATGCCACCGAAGACCGACCCGATCCCCAGGAACGCCACCGCGAGCACCCGCACGCCCGGTACGGACAGGGCGGAAGCGTGCCGCTCGGAGGAGTCGCCATCGGTGGCGCGCACCGGCGGCTGGGTACGGTGCTGGGCGGCGAAGAGCAGACCGCCGACCAGGGTCAGTCCGGCCTCCGCCATCAGGCCGGCCGCCGGGTGCACACCGGTGCACAGCGCGGTGGCGAGCACCGGGCCGATGACGAAGGTGAACTCGTCCGTCACCGATTCGAAGGCTGCCGCGGTGGACAGCAGGGGTGATGCCTCGCGGCCCGGAGCCGCGCCCAGCACGGCCGCCCAGCGGGCCCGCACCATCGGGCCGACCTGCGGAACGGACGCACCGGTCGGCACGGCAGCGGCGAACAGTGCCCACAGGGGCCCGTCGGCCAGGGCCAGCGCCGTCAGCGCCGACACGGACGCCGCATGCACCAGGACACCGGGCAGCAGCACGGCGCGCTGGCCGAAGCGGTCGGCGAGTTTGCCGGTCTGCGGCGCGAACAGGGCCATGGACACACCGGTCACGGCGGCGACGGCGCCCGCGCTGCCGTACGAGCCGGTGGTGTGCTGGACCAGCAGCACGATGCCGATCGTCAGCATCGCGAAAGGCTGCCGTGCGGCGAAACCCGGAAGAAGAAATGTCCACGCACCCGGGGTGCGCAGCAACTGCCCGTAACCAGGGCGTTCGGTGACCGTGGACGCCACGGCCCATGCCTTTCCGCCGCCTGGTGGCCGAGCGCCCGCGGGGCCGGGCCGACACGGGTGGTGCGGGCTCGGGCGGGAGCTGCCGAGAGCTGTCCTCTTCGCGCGGAACTGCGGTAGATGCCGGGCGCTCAGCAGAGGCGGAGGACGCCACGACCGCCATACGGTCGCGCCAGCTCTGCATCAGGCAGAGTCGGTCGTTCGATGTGGTCAAGCGGGTCCACGGCCTCGCGGTGAGACCGGTCGGACTTTCCGCATGATACAACCGGCGTCCTCGCGGGCCCCACCCTGAGCATCCATCGCATCCATCGCATCCAGCGCATTCGTCGCATTCACTGTGTACGCCGCATTCGCCGTGTACGTCGCGTGCATCATGTACGCCGCACACGAGCACGTTCATTGCGTCCGTCGCACACGCCCCGCAGGCCACATACATCCCAACACCTCACGTACACCACCTACGCCGCGCACGCCACGTGCAGAGTTCAGTGGCGAGCTCTCGGTCCGTCCGTCTTCCCCCGCTTCGTCGCGGCCTTCCACGCGTGTGCCACGTCGTGCGCCACACGGGGCATATGGGGCCTGGCCAGGCTCCCCCCGCCGGTGTCGGTGGTTCCCAGCCAGCCCGCGAGCTTGCCGCCCGCGCCGACCGCGTGCAGCCGCTGCTCCGCCGCGTCGCGTACCGGGTCGGTGGCGACCACGAGCAGTTCGTCGCCGCGCCGCAGCACGGTCGAAGGCGCCGGTACGAAGCTCTTCCCGTCCCGTACGACGAGCGTGACCGCGGCCCCGGCGGGCAGGCGCAGCTCCCCGACCTCCACGCCGTGCATCTTCGACCTGCCGGGGATGGCCACCGAGAGCAGATGGCCGCGCAGCCGCTCCAGCGGCGCCGACTCGATGCCCAGGTCGGTGGCCTCGGCCGGGTCCTCGCTGATCTTCAGGGCCTTCGCCACCCAGGGCAGGGTCGGCCCCTGGATGAGGGTGTAGACGACGACGAGCACGAAGACGATGTTGAAGATCCGGGTGGAGCCCTCGATGCCCGACACCATCGGGATGGTCGCCAGAATGATGGGGACGGCGCCACGCAGCCCCGCCCATGACATGAACACCTTCTCCTGCCAGGGCAACCGGAACGGCGCCAGTGAGATGAAGACCTCCAGCGGGCGCGCCACCATCGTGAGCACCAGCCCCACGATGATCGCGGGCCAGAAGTCGTCGTACAGGTCATGTGGTGTGACCAGTAGCCCGAGCAGCACGAACATGCCGATCTGGGCCAGCCAGCCGAGCCCGTCCGCGAAGCCGCGGGTGGCCGGCCAGTGCGGCAGCTTGGCGTTGCCGAGGACCATCGCGGCCAGGTAGACGGCGAGGAAGCCGCTGCCATGGGCCAGTGCGCCCGCCGCGTACGCGGACACCGCGATCGCCATCACGGCGATCGGGTACAGGCCGGACGCGGGCAGTGCGACATGGCGCAGCCCGAACGCGCCGAGCCAGCCGACGGCGAGCCCTATGGCCGCGCCGATCGCGAGCTCCAGGGCTATCTCTCCGACCAGGACGTACCAGCTCTCCACCGGCCCCTCGGCGGAGAAGGCCACCACCAGGATCACCACGGGGGCGTCGTTGAAGCCGGACTCGGCCTCCAGGACACCCGTGAGCCGGGCGGGCAGCGGCACCTTGCGCAGCACCGAGAAGACCGCGGCGGCGTCCGTCGACGAGACGACCGCGCCGATGATCAGCGACTGTCGCCAGTCCAGACCGACCAGATAGTGCGCACCGGCCGCGGTGACGCCGACGCTCACGGCGACACCGACGAGCGAGAGCATCGCGGCGGCCGGCAGTGCGGGTCTGATCTCTTTCCACTTCGTGCCCAGACCGCCTTCGGCGAGGATCACGACAAGTGCGGCATACCCGATCACCTGGGTCAGTTCCGCGTTGTTGAACTTCACATGGAAGAAGCCGTCCTGCCCCATGGCGATCCCGATGCCCAGATAAAGGAGCAGGCTGGGGAGCCCACTGCGGGACGAGACGCGCACCGCCACCACCGCGACGAGCAGCACGAGCGAGCAGACGAGCAGGAGTTCGTTGAGCGTCTGGATAGTCAGTGGCCGTTCCTTCCCTGCGTGCGCCTGCCAAATCGACCGGTTCGAGCGGTTTCGCCGGCTCGGGTGGATCGCTCCTCGGCATCGGCCGTTGGCGGTCGGTACTTCGTTACCTTACCTAATCTTTAACGCTTTCTTGACGCGCTCGTTCATTCGTATGATCGCTGACGACCGCTGTGGAACTGGAACCATCCCGATACCGCGTCAGGGCGGCCCGGCCTCTGCGCCTATGGTTGCTCCTGCACTCCCAGGACCACCTGCCCCTCGAAGGACAGCGATGCCCGCCAACACAACCGCCCCTTCCGGTACCACCGGTTCCGCCGGTGGGAAGACCGGCAGGAAGAAGGGGCGACGCGCCCGCCTGATCGTGATCGCTCTGGTGCTGGCGCTCGTCGCGGGTATCGGATACGGCGCCTTCTGGTCCGTGTCGACCGTGCGGGCCTCGTACCCGCAGACCACCGGGTCGATCAAGCTCGACGGTCTCGACGGGGACGTCGAGGTCAAGCGCGACGCCTACGGGATCCCGCAGCTGTACGCGGACTCCGACGCCGACCTCTTCCGCGCCCAGGGCTTCGTCCACGCGCAGGACCGCTTCTGGGAGATGGACGTCCGCCGTCACATGACGGCCGGTCGGCTCTCCGAGATGTTCGGAGCCGGGCAGGTCGACACGGACGCCTTCCTGCGGACCCTGGGCTGGCGCAAGGTCGCCCAGGAGGAGTACGACAAGGTCCTGTCCGAGGAGACGAAGAAGAACCTCCAGTCCTACGCGGACGGCGTGAACGCCTACCTCAAGGGGCGCGACGGCAAGGACATCTCCGTCGAGTACGCCGCCCTCGGCTTCACCAACGACTACAAGCCGAGCGAGTGGACCCCGGTCGACTCGGTGGCCTGGCTCAAGGCGATGGCCTGGGACCTGCGCGGCAACATGCAGGACGAGATCGACCGCTCGCTGATGACCAGCAGGCTCGACGAGAAGCAGATCAAGGACCTGTACCCGGACTATCCGTACGAGACGCACAAGCCGATCGTCGAGAAGGGTGCGGTCTCCTCGGTGACCGGGAAGTTCGACCCGGAGGCGACCCCGTCCTCGTCCGACACCGACTCGGACACCGCGCAGGGGGCCACCGGACAGGGCACCGAGGGGCAGGAGACCGGCACGCAGGGCACCGGCATGCCGGGTGCCACCGCGCAGGGCGCCGCCGAGGGCATGAGCACCCAGCTCGCCTCGCTCGCCGACACCCTCGACGAGATCCCGGCGCTGCTCGGCCCGAACGGCAACGGCATCGGGTCCAACTCCTGGGTGGTCTCCGGGAAGTACACGACGACCGGGAGGCCGCTGCTCGCCAACGACCCGCACCTGGCGCCGCAACTGCCCTCGCTCTGGTACCAGATGGGGTTGCACTGCCGCGAGACCAGCGCGAAGTGCCAGTACGACACCGCGGGTTACACCTTCTCCGGCATGCCCGGCGTGATCATCGGCCACAACCAGGACATCGCCTGGGGCTTCACCAACCTGGGTGCGGACGTCACGGACCTCTTCCTCGAGAAGGTCTCGGACGAGGGCTACCTGTACGACGGCAAGGTCAAGCCGTTCGTCGTCCGCGACGAGACCATCAAGGTCGCGGGCGGCAAGAGCCGGACGATCACCATCCGCGAGACGAACAACGGTCCGGTGGTCTCCGACCGCAGCGGCGAGCTGGAGAAGGTCGGCCAGAAGGCCCCCGTCGAGGGCGTCGCCCCGGACCGGTCCGACGGTTACGCGGTCGCCCTCAAGTGGACAGCGCTGGACGCGGGCCGCTCCATGGACGCGGTCTTCGCGCTCAACCGGGCCAAGGACTTCACCTCCTTCCGCAAGGCCGCCGAGCTCTTCGACGTGCCGTCGCAGAACCTCGTCTACGCCGACACCAAGGGCAACATCGGCTACCAGGCGCCAGGAAAGATCCCGGTCCGCAAGAAGGGCGACGGCGCGATGCCCACCCCCGGCTGGTCCTCGGAGTACGGCTGGGAGAAGGAACCCATCCCGTTTGACGCGCTGCCCTACGAGTACAACCCGAAGCGCGGCTACATCGTCACCGCCAACCAGCCCGTGGTCGACGACAAGTACGCCCACCTGCTCACCAAGGACTGGGGCTACGGCTCCCGCAGCCAGCGGATCAACGAGCTCATCAAGTTGAAGATCAAGGACGGCGGGAAGATCTCGACCGAAGACATGCAGAAGATGCAGATGGACAACCACAGCGAGATCGCCGCGCTGCTGGTGCCAGAGCTGACGAAGATCAACGTCTCGGACAAGAGTGTCCGTGAGGCGCAGAAGCTGCTGGAGGGCTGGGACTCCACCCAGGAGCCCGACTCGGCCGCGGCCGCGTACTTCAACGCGGTCTGGCGCAACATCCTCAAGCTGGCCTTCGGGGACAAGCTGCCCAAGGAACTGCGGGTCGAGGGCGAATGCCTCAACGTGCGCCGGGCTGACAACTCGGGCCCGGTCGACGAGCAGAGCAAGCTGGTGCGCGAGTGCGGGCAGCGCGCCCCGGACTCCGCGCAGCCGGACGGTGGTGACCGCTGGTACCGGGTGGTCGCCGAGCTGATGGACGACCCGAAGAGCGACTGGTGGAAGACGCCGAAGAGCGTCCGAGACGAGGCGACCGAGACCCGCGACGAACTCTTCGCGCGCGCCATGGAGGACGCCTGCTGGGAGCTGACCGCCAAGCTCGGCAAGGACATCAGCACCTGGAGCTGGGGCCGGCTGCACCAGCTGAACCTGAAGAACCAGACCCTCGGCACCGAGGGCCCCGATCTGCTTCAGCGGCTCCTCAACCGCGGCCCGTGGAACCTCGGCGGCGGCGAGGCCGCGGTGAACGCCACCGGCTGGAACGCGGCGGGCGGCTACGAGGTCGTCTGGGTGCCGTCGATGCGGATGGTGGTCAACGTGGGTGACTGGGACAAGTCCCGCTGGATCAACCTGACGGGCGCCTCCGGCCACGCGTACGCGGCCCACTACACCGACCAGACCGACAAGTGGGTCAAGGGCGAACTGCTCGACTGGTCCTTCGGGACCAACGCGGTCGGCAAGTCGACGACCGACACCCTGACCCTCAAGCCGTGACCTGACCCTCAGGTCGTGACCTGACGCTCAGGTCCGTGACCCGGCCGTCGGGCCGTGGCTCGACCGTCAGGCCGTGATCGGACCCTACGGGGCGTAGGAGGCCGGGATCTCTCATCCGTGAGAGGTCCCGGCCTTCAGGCTGTGGGCCCCGTCCGAAGTGCCGAACGGTTCGTTCAGCGCTCCCCGGTTCCCTGGCTCCCTGCCGCCCGTCCAGGGCTCTGCGCCGCTCGTTCAGTGCCCCGTACGACGCGTCCCGGGCTCCGTGCGCTCCGTCCGGTGGGTCGCGGCCGGGGTCACCACCACGTCCACGGGGTGGTCGTGCGGCTCCACCGGGACCCGTGCGACCACCTCGTCGGCGTACAGCAGGACGATCAGTGCCGGACTCGCCCCCGCCGCCGTGAGCCGGGCCAGCACCCGGTCGTAGCTGCCGCCGCCGCGCCCGAGCCGCATCCCCCGCGCGTCCACCGCGAGCCCCGGCAGCAGTACCGCGTCGGCCTCCACCACGGCGTCCCGCCCCAGCCGTTCCCCATCCGGCTCCAGCAGCCCGCGCCCGGCCCGGACCAGGCGGTCGGCCCCCTCGTACGCCGCCCAGTCCAGGTCGTTGTCCGACAGGAGCACCGGCAGCAGCACCCGTACGCCCCGCGCGCGCAGCGCGTCCAGCAGCACGAGGGTGCCCGGCTCGCTCCCGACCGAGACATAGGCGGCGACGGTACGCGCCCCGGCGAGCTCCGGAAGATCCAATGCGCTCCGGGACAGAACCGCCGCGGCGTTTTCGACGTCTTCCTCGGTCAGAAGACGTCGAGCGGCGAGCAGTTCACGCCTCAGACGGGCCTTTTCGGACATCTCGCTGTTCAACGGGTACCCTGAACCTCTCGTATGTGCATATAGGCGTGCAAAGTTAACCGGACCCTCATCTTCCGCCCATGCGCGCCGGTTATCGTTCTGCGCATGACTATGTCGCACCGCAGGATCAGCAAGGCCGTCATCCCGGCCGCAGGGCTCGGCACCCGTTTCCTGCCGGCCACCAAGGCCACTCCCAAAGAGATGCTGCCTGTCGTCGACAAGCCCGCGATCCAGTACGTCGTCGAGGAGGCCGTGGCCGCCGGGCTCTCCGACGTCCTCATGATCACCGGCCGGAACAAGCGTCCCCTGGAGGACCACTTCGACCGCAATTACGAACTGGAGTCCGCCCTCACCCGCAAGGGAGATGCCGACCGGCTCCGGAAGGTCCAGGAGTCGAGCGACCTGGCGACCATGCACTACGTACGGCAGGGCGACCCACGCGGTCTCGGCCACGCGGTGCTGTGCGCGGCGCCGCACGTCGGCGACCAGCCGTTCGCGGTGCTCCTCGGCGACGACCTGATCGACCCGCGCGACCCGCTGCTGTCCCGCATGGTCGAGGTCCAGGAGCGCGAGGGCGGCAGTGTCGTCGCGCTGATGGAGGTCGCGCCGGAGCAGATCCACATGTACGGCTGCGCGGCCGTGGAACCCGGCCCCGACGGCGACGTGGTGCGCGTCACGGGCCTGGTCGAGAAGCCGGAGCCGGGCGAGGCGCCCAGCAACCTCGCCATCATCGGCCGCTACGTACTGGACCCCGCCGTCTTCGGCATACTGCGCAGGACCGAGCCGGGCCGCGGTGGGGAGATCCAGCTCACCGACGCCCTCCAGCTCCTTGCCGAGGACGAGAAGGCGGGCGGCCCGGTGCACGGCGTCGTCTTCAAGGGGCGCCGCTATGACACAGGCGACCGGAGCGACTACCTCCGTGCCATTGTCAGACTCGCGTGCGAACGTGAAGATCTGGGTCCGGACTTCAGGGACTGGCTCCGCAGTTACGTCACCGAGGAGATGTAGCACTTTGAGCAGCACGATGTGGTCGGTGGACGAGCACCTGGACGACATTCTCGGCGCGGTGCGCCCGCTCGAACCCATCGAGCTGCAACTGCACGACGCCCAGGGCTGCGTCCTCGTCGAGGACGTCTTCGTGGAGATCGCCCTGCCCCCCTTCGACAACAGCGCGATGGACGGGTACGCGGTCCGGGTCGCCGATGTCGAGGGCGCCGACGAGGAGTTCCCCGTGGTGCTCACCGTCATCGGCGACATCGCGGCGGGCAGCGGCGGGCTGCCCGACGGCCGGAGCGTCGGCCCCGGCGAGGCCGCCCGCATCATGACCGGTGCCCCGTTGCCGGCGGGTGCCGAGGCGGTGGTCCCGGTCGAGTGGACCGACGGCGGTACGGGCGGCGGCCCCGCCGACGCCATGCGCGCCCACCGCGACGCCCCCGAGGGCGCGGGCGGCGAGGTCCGCGTGCACCGCCCCGTCGAGGCCCGCGCTCATGTCAGGGACCGCGGCAGCGACGTGAGGCCGGGCGAACTGGCCCTGCCCGCCGGTTCGGTGATCGGCCCGCCTCAGATCGGGCTGCTCGCCGCGATCGGCCGTGCGACGGTGAAGGTGCGGCCCCGGCCGCGCGTCGTCGTCATCTCGACGGGAGCCGAACTCGCGCAGCCTGGCGAGGAACTGACCGGTGGCCGGATCTACGACTCCAACAGCTTCGCCCTGACGGCCGCCGCCCGGGACGCGGGGGCGATCGCCTACCGCGTGGGCGCCGTCACAGACGATCCCGACGCGCTCCGCGCCACGATCGAGGACCAGTTGATCCGCGCGGACATCGTCGTCACGACAGGAGGCGTCAGCGTCGGCGCGTACGACGTCGTCAAGGAGGCCCTCTCGTCGGTGGGCGACGCGGACGAGCCAGGCGGGGTCGACTTCCGCAAGATCGCCATGCAGCCGGGCAAGCCGCAGGGCTTCGGCTCGATCGGCCCCGATCGCACGCCGCTGCTCGCGCTGCCGGGCAACCCGGTCTCGGCGTACGTCTCCTTCGAGCTGTTCGTGCGGCCCGCGATCCGCGCCCTGATGGGTCTCGCGGACCTGTACCGCCCCACCGTCCGGGCCACGCTGAAGGCCGACAAGGCGCTGTCCTCGCCAGCCGGGCGCCGCCAGTTCCTGCGTGGTTCGTACGACGTGGAGGCCGGCACGGTCACCCCTGTCGGGGGCGCCGGATCGCATCTGGTCGCGGCCCTCGCCCGGGCGGACGCGCTGATCGTGCTGCCCGAGGACGTCACGTCCGCCGAGCCCGGCACCGACACCGAGGTGGTCCTGCTCCGCTGATCCCCGGGCGGTGGCGGTACGGTATCTGCTGCTGTGCCTTCCCGGGGACGACCCCGGGCCCCGGGCCCGCACCCCGGTGCGGGCCGAGCGGGCAACCGGCGCCCTACCGCGAGGCGGAGTGAGTTGAGTACGCAGAACAGGCTGACGCACATCGACGACAGGGGCGCGGCCCGCATGGTCGACGTCTCCGGGAAGGATGTCACCGCGCGGGTGGCGCGCGCCGGCGGCCGCGTCCTCGTCTCGCCGCGCGTCGTCGAACTGCTCCGCGGCGAGGGCGTGCCCAAGGGCGACGCCCTGGCCACCGCCCGTATCGCGGGGATCATGGGCGCCAAGCGCACCCCCGACCTGATTCCGCTCTGCCACCCGCTGGCCGTTTCCGGTGTCGAGGTGGACCTGGCAGTCGCCGACGACGCGGTGGAGATCACCGCCACCGTGCGGACGACCGACCGCACCGGCGTCGAGATGGAGGCCCTGACCGCGGTCTCCGTCGCCGCGCTCACGGTGATCGACATGGTCAAGGCGGTCGACAAGTCGGCCGTCATCACGGACGTACGGGTCGAGGAGAAGTCGGGCGGCACGTCGGGCGACTACCGCCGCACCGGCCCCTCCGGCGATCCCGGGCCCACCGGCACGTCAGACGCCCCCGGGTCCACCGGCCCCTCCGACGGCCCCCGGCTCGCCGATGCGGACGGAACGGACGCATGAGCGCTTCCGGAGCCGGCCCCGCGGCCGACGAGGACCCGACGCCCCCCGGCATCACCCCCGGCGGGCCGGACGAGAGGGCCGAGGCGTCCGGAAGCCCGGACCCGAAGGGCGGGGCGTCCCACAAGGGCGAGCCGACCGGAACAGGTCGGCCTGGGCCCTCGCCCGGCGACGCGTCGCATGGCGGCGCACCGACCGCCCCGTACACGGCCCTCGTCGTCACCGCTTCCAACCGCGCCTCCGCAGGGGTCTACGCCGACAAGGGGGGCCCGCTCATCATCGAGGCGCTCACCCGGCTCGGCTTCGCCGCCGACGGCCCGCAGGTCGTGCCCGACGGCGACCCGGTCGAACGGGCGCTGCGCGACGGCGTGTCCGCCGGGTACGACGTGATCGTCACCACCGGCGGTACGGGCATCTCACCCACCGACCGCACCCCCGACGCCACCCGCCGCGTACTCGACCACGAGATCCCCGGCATCGCCGAGGCGATCCGTGCCGAGGGCCGCGACAAGGTGCCCACCGCCGCGCTCTCCCGGGGGCTGGCCGGTGTCGCGGGCGGCACGCTGATCGTGAACCTGCCCGGTTCCACCGGCGGGGTGCGCGACGGCCTCGCCGTCCTCGAACGCCTCCTGGCGCACGCCGTCGACCAGTTGCGCGGCGGCGATCACCCCCGACTCGGGAGCCCGAACTGAACGTTCCGACCTGGCCGGTGGTCCTCACCGACGGCGAGATCACCCTGCGCCCGGTGAGGATGCGTGACCAGCGCATGTGGCGCGAGGTCAACCAGCGCAACCGCGACTGGCTGAGGCCCTGGGAGGCGACAGTGCCGCCGCCCGCGCCGGGCGGACCGGTGGCCCGGCGTCCCACATACCGTCAGATGGTGCGCCACCTGCGCGCCGAGGCCGGCGCGGGCCGGATGCTGCCCTTCGCCATCGAGTACCAGGGCCGGCTGGTCGGTCAGCTCACGGTCGCCGGGATCACCTGGGGGTCGATGTGCTCGGGTCACATCGGCTACTGGGTCGACCGGGAGGTGGCAGGCCGCGGCGTGATGCCGACCGCGGTGGCTCTCGCCGTCGACCACTGCTTCGGCCGGGTGGGACTGCACCGCGTCGAGGTGTGCATCCGCCCGGAGAACCGGCCCAGCAGGAGGGTCGTCGAGAAGCTGGGCTTCCGGGAGGAGGGCCTGCGCCCCCGCTACCTCCACATCGACGGCGACTGGCGGGACCACCTGATCTACGCGCTCACCGCCGAGGAGGTCCCTGACGGCCTGCTCAGACGCTGGCACCGTACGAGATCGGGAGCATCGGGGGCGCCGGGCGCATCAGGGACACCCGGAGCACCCGGAGCACCTCAAGGACCGGCCGAAACACCCCAAGGACCGGCCGAAACACCCGAAGGAACAGCTGGGACAGGCCAAGGACCGGCCGGGACGGACGAGAGGCCGAGCGGGTCCGAGGGGCCTTGAGGGCCGGGCGGACCCGATCCGTCCGGGGGGTCCGGGGAGTCCGGGACGCCCGGAAAATGAAATAAGCGTTCGATATCGATCAGCATGGATCACAAACAGGCGCCCAAACATCCATGTTTGATCGGAACAATCACAAAAAAAGCACTTGATATCAGCGGGATTGCGCGACACACCGGCCCAATTGGCCGATGCGCCCGCGCAAACCCCTCTACGGTGTGAGATGTGAGCAGCAGCGGCCTCATCTACGCAGTCATCGTCGGGGCCTGGGCCGCCTACTTGGTGCCGATGTGGCTCCGCAGGCAGGACGAACTCAACGAAGCTCGTCCGACGGAACGCTTCAGCACCGCCATCCGGCTGCTGTCCGGACGGGCGGCCATGGAGCGCCGGTACGCCAAGGACCTGCGGGAGCGCACTGGCGAGGAGGCCGACCCCGACGCCGACCCGGACGTCTTCACGGACCGAATGGACTCCGTGGACGTCCGGGCCTTCGCCGCGCCCGAGGCGCATACCGAAGCCCGGACGCACGACCCGGCGCGTGCGCCGGAGCGTACGGACCGGAAGCGCCCCGAACCGGCGCGGCGCGTGCGCCCGCGCTCCAGCCGTACGGACGCCGAGCGCGCCCGGCGGGCCCAGCGCCTCCAGGTCCTCGCACGTCGTCGGCGTACCACCACTGTCCTGTTCCTCGCCTTCACCCTGGGGGCGATCGTCGCAGCCGTCGGTGGCCTCGCCTTCCTCTGGGCGCCCGCGGTTCCGGCGGTGCTGCTGAGCACGTACATCGTGCATCTGCGCGCTCAGGAGCGACGCCGGTTCGCCTTCACCATGGACCGGCGCCGGGCCGAGGCGGCGGCGCGGCAACTGCGCGAGAACCGTCCCCGCAGGCAGCAGCCGACCGAGGCCGTCCCCGCCGAGCCCGACGAGGAGCCCGAGGCGCGCCACGACGAGCCCGAGCCCGTCCCCGCGGTCTCCCCGCAGGAGGCGGACCGCCGCGCCCTCGTCGAACAGACGGACCACGCGGAGTGGGTCGACCAGCAGCGTCAGCGCGGCCCGGCCCAGGGCGACAGCTGGGAGCCCGTCCCGGTCCCGCTGCCCACGTACGTCACCGCCCCGGTCGCCCCGCGCGCCACGGGCGGCGTCGAGGTGGGCGACCCGGAGACCTGGAGCGCGGCCCGCTCCAGTGCCGCCGAACCCACCCGGACGGGAACCTCGCACCCCACGACACCGCCCGTCGACCCGGCACCCCGACAGCGCGCCAACGTTTCCCGCCGCACGCGCGACCGCGGCCGTACCCCGCTGTTCGACCAGTACGAGGACGGCGACCGTCCCCGCGCCGCCAATGAGTGAGCCTCCTCGGTCCTCGCTGCGAGGCCGCCTCGGCTGAGCAGCGAGGATCGGATTTCCGAGCACCCGCGCGAGGATGCTAGAGTTTCACTCGTTGCAAGGGCCTGTGGCGCAGTCTGGTAGCGCACCTCGTTCGCATCGAGGGGGTCAGGGGTTCAAATCCCCTCAGGTCCACCGCACGACTGTTCTTGAGATAGCTCAGGAATGGTGACGAGATCCCGTCCGATCGCAAGATCGGGCGGGATCTTCGTCGTTTCGGGGGTCGTTCGATGCCTGTTCGGGGTGGTGGATGACACGGTGAGGGTGCCCCGCGCCCCTTCGCGGTCACCTCACCCGTGCGGGAGTGGGCGGCGATTGTACGTGGAGTGGGAAGAGGCCCTGGGCCAGGCCGGCTTCCCGCTCGCCTACGACCAGCAGCGCAAGCGTTTCCTGCCGCGCGCCCGGGAGGCCGTCACCTGGCACATCGAGCAGACGGTGTCCGGGCTTGGCCAGTACTCGGACGCTGTTCGAGGACGCGCAGAGCGAACTGGCGCTCGGTCGCGATCCCCGGCGGGTCCGGGCCGCCCGCCTCCAGGCGGCCCGCCCACGGGGCGGATTCGTCGCTCTCACGGTCAAGGGTCCCGAACTCCCCGGTGTGGCCGAACGGTTGGCGCAGCGCTTCGATGTGACGCCACTCGCCCCTGGACGATCTCCTCCTCACGACACTGCGGGAGCTGGCCCAGGAGCAGCGTGCGCCCTGACAGGCGCTGCTGAAGGCGGAAGCCGCGTTCGCCGCCTTGGGGAGCATCGGCGCGGGCCTCGCCTCCTACGCGCGGCTTGCGTGGAGCGGGTCGTGGCCCGTGTCGCGGAGCGGGCGGCGGCTACTGGCCCGCGCACGGTGCTTCTCGCTCACCGGGCCAGGCTGGTTGCCCGCTACGGGGAGGCGGGGGACGGGAGCTGCTGGTCACGTTGCAGAACGCCGCCGGACGCCCCGCTGACGCCCCGCACGGCCTGTGGCTCCTCGTACCCCATGGAAGACCCCGAGGCCTCGCCCGCCCTGGACGGCCGCACGGTGGACGTGGTGGACCGGGCGACCGGGGGGTGGTGCTCGACGGGCTGTTCCTGAAGGAGCTGAAGTCGAGGACGTGGGAGCAGGCGGGCTGACAGGTTTCTCCGGCCGCCCGGCGGTCTGCCGTGCTGGATGTCAACCACACCGGGGGGCGCTAGGGACTCGATCATTCGAGAGGATCGAGTCACGGCGCGTCCTTCCCCCTTGCGAAGGGCGCCGCCTCCCTGCTGCGCGAGGCCCTCGCAGCGGTGCGGGCGATGGGCACCACCGCGCAGATCACCGTGCGCGCCGACTTGGCGTACTTCTCCCACAAGGTCATGGCCGCCTGCCGGATGGCCAGGGCGCTCTTCTCGCTGGCCGTCGCGGTCAAGAAGACGGTCCGGCGGCGGCCACGGCGGCGACGGTCACCCCGTCCACCCCGGGAGCGCCCCGGTTCAACCGGCTCGGGGTGTTGCACCTGTCCGGGAACGTACGCTGCGGGGGCTGGAAACGGAGCCTCACAGGCAACCGCGCCAGTCCCCGACCTTACTCATGCCAGGCACGCTTGTCGCCATCGGGAGCGTCCTCGACTGGCTTCTTCGGCGGGGCGCTGACCTGGGACGGGAACTCCTTTGCTAAGCCCTGGTAGCCGAGCAGATCGATTTTGAATAATTCCTGCCCTCTTGCCGCGGCTCGATCTCCACTGGATCTACACTCTTTTATTAAAGCTTTGCGGCAGGCTGCCGGATTCCCACAACTCATCCAGGCGCTCCAGGAATGCATCGAAATTCGCCTGCAGCGACTTCCGTTGATGCGTAGAAAGCGATTCCAGTGGGTCATTGAAATCGATTCCGCTCAGGTCTGGCCCCGTCCAGCCTTTGAATTTCCGGCACGAAGCGCACCATGCGTACGTGATTCGAGTGGGCCGCTCTCGCAATTTCGAACGATGAAAGTACATGCGTACAGATTTGACGCCACATGCCGGGCAAACTCGCTCCGACGGGTCCTCAGAAAACCTTGGCCCTGTCAGCAGCTCCTCCTCCTGCTGCTGTGTGCTGAACTCTCGCATGGACTCTCTACCCTCTCTGACGCTTAAACTTCTCGAGCATTTCAGGAGACAGGCCAGGTCCGCGGTCGACGGAGCCTGCGAACGCTGTGCCCACCCGACGCGTTCAAACGGCCTGCCGGCCTGTCGGCCACCAGCCACAGAACACGAAACGGTCCGCCGACCCCGTCGGCAGACCGTCACGAGTGTTCGAGGCTAGAACTTCCCGTAGTAGCCGGTCAGATCAGCCTCGGCGCAGGCGACCGAACCGATCAGGCACTTGGCGTTCGCGTACTTCCGGGTGTAGACGTTGGTGACCTTGCCGCCGTCGTAGATGTAGATGTGGTGGTTGGGCATCAGGCGGTGCTTGCCGGAGCGGATGGTGTAGTTCCCGCCCTTGGTCAGGTTGATGGTGAGGGCCCCGTTGATGGCCCCCTTGACGCTTCCCAGACCCTTGCAAAAGGGATTGGTGGCGTGCAGGGACATCCGCACGTCCACGTAACTGCTGCCGGAGCCCAGCTTCTTGGCCGACATGTCCTTGGTGGTGGCGGTCTTGGTGGCGACCTTCTTGCCGGTCTTCTTCACGTAGACGTTGGTGGACTGGATGTCCTTGTTGGCCACCACCTTCTTGGTCTTCCACGTGACTGTGGCGTGCAGGGCGGTGCGGTACTTGCTCGACTTCCAGTCGAACTTGCTGCGTCCGTCGCCGCCGAACTGGAATTTGCTGCCGTAGTCACAGCCCGCTAGGGGAGCGTCGATCTTTTTCTGCGGGATGAAGGTGATCCAGGAGAGGGTGGACGTCTTGGCAACGCCTGCGGCGGCTGCTCGGGAAACCGCCTGCTCGCGCAGAGCGGTCAGCGATCCGGAGGCCGGGACGGACACCTTCATCCCCCACAGCCGTGTCTGTGGGGCACCGTTCTCCGGCAGCACCGGTGCGACCTGGTACTGGTAATCGGCGCCCGGTGCCACGTTCGTGTCGCGGAAGGAGGCGACCCCTGCGTCCAGACGGGCCACCTCTTTGCCGTCGCGGGTGACCACGTAGCGGGCGCCTTTCGCATACCGCTTCCACGACAGCTCCACGAAGGACTTGCCGGCTGCAGCGGTGATCCCCTCGCGGGCCGAAGAACGGTCGACGACAGCGGTCTCTCCCGAAGCCGCCCGCATGACGCCGAACCCCTGGGCTGCCAGCATCCTGCCCTCGACGCTGTTCGCGCCGACGCCGGACACGTCCTTCAGTTCGCCGGAGGACAGGGCGGATAGAGAGAACAACGGAGCGCCCGGGCGCGGGTCCTGCCCGTGGGCGGCGGACGCGTGGAACCCGGTCGCGACAAGTGTGAGCGGGGTCAAGGACAGCGCTGCCACCCTGGCGGAACGAGAAAGCTGCATGAATCTTCCCTTTCGTCCTCTTCGATGTCACTGCTGATCTGCGGGAGCGGGCAGCCCCGCTCCTTCCTGCCGGGCATCTGCCGGCAGCGCTCCCTGCCGCCCGAAGGTCAGTGGGCGATCGCTCTACGCCGAACACCTGTCGCGTCCGGTGAAGGCCGTGAGCTGGAGCGACGTCGGCCCGGACAGGCCCTGCTGGAGTTGCCGGTCGGCGTGCTGGGCCGGGCTGGAAGCTGACCATGGCTGCGCCTGGCGCTGTCGACCGATCCGCGCAGCGCCAGCCTGTAGGGGGCAAAGGCATCGCGAGCGACGACTTCTCCGTCAGGCCCCTTGAGACGGGCTCGCGATCGCCTTCCTTCTTTTGGGAGGGGATGTGTCAACGACCCTAGGAAGGGCGGGTGTTGTGGCGTAAGTGTCTCCTCGGGCACTGCCCTGGTGGGCAGGGCCCGAAGAGGCAATAATGAAGATCATGTCCATGACAATCGGTTGGCGAAATGCGGAACGCCGAAACGGTGCGGGGCATCCTGCGTGTACGTGGCGTCAAGAGAGATCGGCCTGCCGCAGAGGCAGGGTCGAAGGGCGCTCTCGGGCGGGCCGCAATGGGGGCCGCAGGCACGGAGTTCGTCAGGCGCTCATGACAGCGGCGAGGAAGATCGGGTAGAGCATGCTCAGGGATCCGGTGGCGAGGCCGATGGTGCACTGGCCTCGGTTGAGCTTGCGGGCCAGGCCGAGGAGCGCGAAGGTGACGGCGAGGCTGCCGAACAGAAGCGGGATCGCGATCCCGATGAAGCCGGCGAACACTGCGGCGATCAGAGCAACGGTGCCGAGGACGAGTGAGGCGGGTCCGTAGAGAGTCGCGGGGCTGTCTGCGGATCCGGTGGTCATGTCTTGCTCCTCGCTGCGGCGTGTCGGCCTCTCCGGCACGCATGTATGAGATCCGTGCACTTTCATCATGGCACTTCTGGTCCTCCCGGATCCGCACCTCACAGGGAACGCCTATGAGATCAAGCTCACGCGCAGGGCGTTGCTGTCGGCTTCCCCGATGCCAGCACGTGTCTGTCGGCCATGCTTGGCGGAAGGGCTGCTTGGGTAGCGGCCGCTTTGCCGACGAAGCCACATGTTTCTTCCAGGATCAGGTCGACGATGCTCCTCTCCGAGGAGATGGTGAAGAAGCCGGGAGCCTCGGGCTGCTCGGTGGCGACGACGGGGTTGAACAGCGGCTGCTCCTTCAGTGGCCGTTCTGTCGGAAGCGTGTCGGGGAGTGTCCGGTCGGGGCGAGGCGGTCACGGCCGCCCGACGGGCGGTGCCCAACGGGGCATCCGTCCGACAGGCCACGCCCGGCCCCGGGTCAGAGGGCCGGGCGCGGCCTGCGCTCACGCGGCAGACGCCTTCAGGGTGTCGGGCGGCAGCGCGGAGTGTCGGCACGGACAGGATGGATCGACGCAGAGCGCGCTGTGGGAGAGCGCGGACAGCACTGCAACCTGCAGCCGAGTCTCCTGCCCCAGTTTCTCCGCTATGCGAGCGATATGCGCCTTCACCGTCCGCTCCGCGATGCCGAGCTCGCTCGCCAGCTGCCGGTTGCCCAACCCTGTGCCCAGCAGGAGAAGGACTTCCTTCTCCCGACCCGTCAGCTCTTTGAGTCGTCCGGTCGCACTCACCGGGGCGATTCCGGTTCGTCGGTAGGCGCAGGCCGCAGCCGCCGCATCGGACCGTTTGGACATGCTGGCCCCTTCTGATGCCGCTGTTCCCAGCAGAGCCCCGTGCCCTGGGTGCGGCGGCAATCGTGTGCCCCAACCTATCCCGCGCTACCGACAGGAGCACGCCAGTAACGCGGGCCCCTCAAGGCGGTGTTCCGAAAGGCGATTCCGCTCGACCTGGCCACCACTCCCAGGAATTGAACATGTTCAATTTTGAGGTAGGTTTGCCCTCGCACGGAGCGGGAGGGCTGGATGAAGATCGTGATTCCCGGGGGAACCGGGCAGGTGGGTACTGTCCTGAACCGCGCGCTGACTGCGGCCGGGCACGAGGTCGTGGTGCTGACCAGGCGGCCGGTGAGGCCGGGTGAGGTCCACTGGGACGGCAGGACCCCGGGGCCGTGGGCCGAGGCGATCGATGGCAGCGACGTCGTGGTCAACCTGGCTGGCCGCAGCGTGAGTTGCCGCTATACCCCCGCCAATCTCCAGGCCATGATGGACTCCCGGGTGCTTTCCACCCGGGTCGTGGGCGAGGCGATCGGCGCTGCGGCACACCCTCCGCGGGTCTGGCTCCAGATGAGCACCGCCACCATCTACACTCACCGCTTCGACGCGCCCAACGACGAGGGCACCGGCGTGATCGGCGGAGCGGAACCCACCGTGCCTGGCTACTGGTCCTACAGCGTGGACATCGCCAGGGCCTGGGAACGGGAACAGGAACAGGCCAGCACTCCGCACACCCGCAAGGTGGCCCTGCGCTCCGCCATGGTGATGAGCCCCGACCGGGGTGGCGTCTTCGATGTCCTGTCGTGGTTGGCCCGCCTCGGTCTCGGCGGCCCGGTCGCGGGCGGCACACAGTACGTGTCGTGGATCCACGACCACGACTTCGCCCGCGCGGTCGCGTTCCTGATCGACCGGGACGATCTCGCCGGCCCGGTGAACCTGGCCGCCCCCGAGCCCCTTCCGCACCGCGCGTTCATGCGCGCCCTACGTACCGCGTGGCGTGCACCGGTGGGCCTGCCCGCGATGCGATGGATGGCCGAAGTGGGCGCCTTCGCGCTGCGCTCGGACACCGAACTGCTGCTGAAGAGTCGGCGTGTCGTCCCCGGCCGGCTGCTCGAAGCGGGCTTCGCCTTCGCATACCGCAGGTGGCCGGAGGCGGCCCACGACCTGGCGCGGCGCCGGCGGGGCGCCTAGCTAGGACGTGTTTCGAAAGTAGCGTCGTCCGCCTGAAGGGCGGGCCCCGCAGCGTCTGGTGCGGTGCATTACGGTGGGGCACGAGGGCCTTTCTGTTGGTGTAGACGTCGCAATCCACACCGAACCGGAAGGCCCTCACCCGTTCAAGATCCCTCAGCCGAGATCTGGCTCACCCGTCCACAACCTCCCGGGACAGAACAGCTAGGCGGAGTCGTTCCAGCAGCTCACGGATGGTGTGGGTCAGGGCTTGGCTGAGTCGTGAGGGGGGAAAGTGCCGCCTGGTCGGTGACGTGGCGGCGGGCGATGCGAAGAGTGCGGGTGAAGGACAGCGGGTCGGGGTCGAGGCCGGCTTGGTGAGCGGTGTGGTGCATGACGTCCCGAAGTGCGTGGTGGACGAGGAGGAAGCCGTAGATTTCCTGCTCGACGCCATCGGGGTATTGCGATCTCAGGACCAGCTGACGGCCACCTTGGTGGGTCTTGATCTCGTCCAGGGTGTTCTCGGTCTCCCAGCGTTGATGGTAGAGGCTGGCCAGGTCGGCAGCAGGGGCCTCCTGCGGGGGGTTGCAGACGGTCGTGATCAGCCGGTATACCGTGCCGTCGTCCTCACGGCCGAGGGTGTACTCGATGACGCGGACCCGGACCGGATCTTGGCGCTTGCGGTCGCCTGCCGCGACGATCTCGGACAGGTAGGAGCCGTCCTCGAAGGCTTCGAGGAACGGGAGCACGATGTTCTTGCGGACGCGCCACAACAGGTCCGCGCCCGTGCCCGAAGCGGCTTGCCACAGCTCGAATCCGGTGATGCCGCGGTCGGCCATCAGCAGCATCCCCGGCTCGAGCCGGCCCAGCAGGCCGGGAATCACATGCTGTTCATGAACCGACAGCGGGCCGGTTGCCGCGGCGAACACCGCGTGTGTCCCGCACTCCACCAGCGCAGCGACCCTCACCTGCGGGTAGGCACTGCGCTGCTGTCCCCGGCCAGAGCCGGGACGGCCGAAGTACGTGCTGTTCGCCTCGGTGTCCGGGACGTCGAAGACGGTGCCGTCCACGGCGACCGGCCGCCACCCGCGATACCAGGCACCGGCCGTGTCCTGGACGGCCACCGGTCGGCAAACCTGCGCGAACAGTGCCTTCAACGGCTCCGGCCCCAGCCGTCTGCGGGCTCTGCCGATCGCACCCGTCGTCGGCACGTGCCATGGCTTCTCCCACTGCCGCACCCGTTCCAGGCCCTGCGTCAGCAGCCGGGCGACTTCCTCATAGCCCTGCCCGGAGAACAGGCACATCGCGAGCACGAAATACACCACCACCCGGGCCGGCAGCAGCCGGGAACGCTGTTCCCGGCGCCCGCACTTAGCGACCACCTCATCCACCACCCCGCGTGGAGGCGTGTTTCGAAAGTAGCGTCGTCCGCCGAAGGGCGGGCCCGCGGCGTCTGGTGCGGTGCGTCGCAAGGCGGAGCGGAGGGTCGTCCTCGTACGGGGCGTACGTGGACGATCCCGACAACGTGGCGAGGCGTCGTGCCAGACGCCGCGGGCCAGACGGGTCTTTCGAAACACGCCCTGGTGCCGCGGCAGCGCGGAGTGCCGACACGGGCAGGACGGATCGACGCGGAGCGCGCCGTGGAAGAACGCGAACAGCACTGCAGTCGACAACGGACACGACTGCGGACCCTGGTGTGACGTACGTCTCGTCTCTCGGGCGTGTTTTCCGGCATGCCGCTGTAACGATCGGCCCGTTCGGCCCACTACTCAACGACAGAGCACATCAGGAGGGACAGGAGGTGCGGCAGTGCCCGATTACGACGCGGATCGTTTCACCGCCATCTATGACGGCTGTCGGCAACGTGTGTGGGCCTATGTGGTCAGCCGTGCGGGACGGCAGGTCGCCGACGAGGTGGTGAACGAGACGTTCACCGTGGCGTGGCGCAAGCTGGACGACGTCCCCGAGCCGCCGCTGCCATGGCTGCTCGGGGTCGCCCGCAACATCCTGCGGGACAGCATCCGGGCCGAGGCCAGGCACGCGTCGTTCGCCGCCGAACTGCGCTCCTGGACGGAACCCGCCGAGGCGGACATCGCCGAGGAGGTGTCCGAGCGGAGCGCGCTGCTCAAGGCACTGGCCACGCTGCCGGAGGACGATCGGGAACTGCTGATCCTCTCCGGATGGCAGGGTCTGACCCCGGCGCAGGCGGCCGCGGTGGTCGGCTGCTCGCCCCTCACCCTGCGGGTCCGTCTGCACCGGGCGCGCAAACGTCTCACCCAGGCCGCGTCGGCCTCCCCACCCACGGAGGAAGCCGCGGCTCCGCGGCGCGTGTCCACCCGAGTCCCGATCACCGTAGGAAAGGAAGCCCGGTGAAGAACGACATCCTGCACCGTCTGACAGCCGCCCGCCCCGCCCACCTCGACCCCGAGCGCCCCACGCCGTCACCGGTCCGGGAAGAGGAACTCGCAACGGTCATGTCCCGTCCGCGCGCGACGCGCACGGCTCGCACCACCGCCCGGCCGCGGAGGGTGGGCCGTGCCCTCGTCCCGGGCCTCGCCCTGGCCACCGCGGCGGCGGTGGCGGCCGTGGTGATCACCGACACCGTGCCGCAGAAGCCAGGACCCGCCCCCTCCGGGACGTCGGGCTCCGGCAGCCAGGTCCTTCTCGCTGCCGCCTCCCACGTCGAACAGCAACCGGCCGGTTCCGGCACGTACTGGTACGTGGAGGAACACCTCGGTTCCCTTTACAAGATCCCCGGCAAGAACTACACCGTCGCCGCCCGCACCGAGTACCGGTACTGGGCGGCCGCCGCCAAGAACAAGCGGTGGTCGCAGTCCCTGGACCTGGGGGCCCGTCCGGCCACGAAAGCCGACGAGGCGGCGTGGAAGGCGGACGGTTCCCCCACGTCGTGGAGCATGGAGGGGGAGGAGACCCTCACCTACGCCGGCAAGGGCGAGATCGAACACGACGCCCCCGGCGGGGACGGGGACAGCTTCAAGATGGGCGACCTCCCTCTCCGCGTCCTGGCCACGCTTCCCACCGATGAACAGGCCCTCCGCAAGCGCCTGTTCGCCCTGGTCGACAAGGACTACAACGGCCCCAAGAAAGTCCTCGACCGGATCGTCGTCGACACAGCCATCCAACTCGCCACGACCCTCCCGTCCACCCCGGCCCTGCGCGCCGCCGCCTACCGCCTCCTCGCCGCCGAACCCGGCGTGCGCTCCCTCGGCGACGTCAAGGACCACACCGGCCGCACCGGCTACGCCGTCGCCCTCCCCAACCCCTACCAGCCCTCCCCCGAACTCCGCCTGATCTTCGACAAGTCCACGGGCATGCCGCTCGGCACCGAGACGGTCGCCACCCGGGACGGTGACGGTATGAGCAAGGGCGAGCGGCAGAGCTACACGACGATCACGTCCATGAAGTGGACCGAGACGGCACCGCCGTTCGACACCGACACCGAGGACCCGGGCCCGATTCTCCCTCCGGGCGAGGCGCCGGATCCCAAGCCGGCCCGCTGAGGCCGTTCTCGGCTTTGAAGCTACACGTGATCAACTTGATCAACCCAGGGTATTTGAGGGCCAGTGCGGTCCCAGGCTGGAGATTTTGCTGTGAACAGGCGAGTCTGGAGAACCATGTTGCTGCCGACAGTGGCATGTCTGCTGCTGGCCGGCTGCGGGGGAGAGGACACTTCGGGTACGTTCCCCGCCGGGGCCGGAGAGGGGCCCATGGACGGAGATGTTGTTGCCGAAGCCCCGAAGCCTCCCCAAAGTCCGGAGGAGTCCTACCGGGCCTTCGTCCGGGGGCTGTACGCGGGAGACAGCGCGGCCGTGTGCCGGCTGGCCGATTCCACTCCCTCGGCGCAAGATCGGCTCCTGCGATCGTTCTACACGGCGCTTGACCTGAGATCTGAGGGGAGATCGCCGCTCTGCGAGGACGCAGTCTCCTATTACGTGCAGGAGAAGAAGCTCACCCCGCTTCCAGAAGGCAAGGACATCCCGATCTACGGGAAGGTGGAGTACACCAACGGCAAGGCCAATCTGGCCGGCTGCTACGAGAAGCCTGCCGGAGGTTACGACAGGAACCTGGGCGGCTTCGAGTGGAACAAGGAGTCGGACGGCTGGGTCATCGACTGGATGGACTTTACGACTGGCTGCGGCGGCTGATCCAAGGGCTGTCCCGCAATCCGATTCGTCGGTGAGCTCGCCGACGACACATGGGAGCTGCGCGAGCTGGTCGCTCTCGGCCCGGACGAACCCGACTCGTCGTCGGTTGCAGCCCAACCGGGGATCGAGGCGGGGCCGCCGGAACGGTATGCGACGGCTGACCGGCCGATGCGCATCGCGGACCGGCTGAGCGGCGACCGGCCCCATTGCGGCGCGCCCGACGGGCTGGCCCTGCGCGCCCACGTCCGTCGGCCGTGCCGTCTTCGGCCGGTACACCGAGCTGGCAGGATGGAGGAACGGCGAGCAGGGAGTCCCGGTGACGTCCGGACTTCGCAGACCAACCGGCCGGCGGGCCGGGCGGACGTGGTGGGAGCGGGAGCGGCTGATGGTCAGGGGCAGCAATGTCGTGCTGAGGGACGTCCTCGACATCAAAGGAGGACGCCCACGCCGGTGACTTCAAGGTCGCCCTGACCGACGGCTTCGGCGATGCCCAGGCCGGTTCGGTGGCCGACTACGTGGTCACCGAGCAGCTGGCGAAGGAGTTCGACAAGGCGCTGCGGCTGGTGCGGGGCGCGGTGCGGAAGAACTCCTCGTACGCCGCCTATCTGCACGGCTCCTTCGGCGCCGGTGAGAGCCACTTCCTGACCGTGCTGCACGCCGTGCTCAACGGCGACCCGGCGGCCAGGGCCAAGCCCCGGCTGCGCGAGGTTTCGAAAGTCCCGTCTGGCCCGCGACGCCTGGCACGGCGCCTCGCCACGTTGTCGGGATCGTCCACGTACGCCCCGTACGAGGACGCCCCTCCGCCTTGCGACGCACCGCACCAGACGCCGCGGGCCCCGCCCTTCGGGCGGACGACGCTACTTTCGAGACACGCCCCTCATAGGCTGTTGCCGCTTTCTGTCCGCGGTATCCGTAGGAGGACTGTCCTGTGACTGCCGGTGTGCCCAGCCCTCGCATCGACACCAGCAAGCCGCACCCGGCGCGCGTCTACGACTGGCTTCTGGGCGGGAAGGACAATTATCCGGTCGACCAGCGGGTGGGGGAGACGCTTCCGGAGGAGGCGCGGGGGAACGCCGCGCGCAACCGGGCGTTCATGCACCGGGCTTCGGACTGGCTGGCGCGGAACGGCGTCGACCAGTTCCTCGACATCGGCACCGGCATCCCCACCGAGCCCAATCTGCACCAGATCGTGCAGGCCGTCGCGCCGAGTTCCCGGGTCGTCTACGTGGACAACGACCCGATCGTGCTGCGGCACGCGGAAGCGCTGCTGATCAGCAGCCGGGAGGGTTTCACCAGCTACATCCACGCGGACGTGCGGGAGCCGGCGGCGATCCTCGAACGTGCCCGTGAACTGCTGGACTTCGACCGACCCATCGCGCTGTCCCTGATCGCGCTCCTGCATTTCCTGCCGGACGACCGGGACCCGTACGGCATCACCCGCACTCTGCTCGACGCGTTGCCGTCGGGGAGTTTCCTGGTGCTCTCGCACGGGACGGCCGACCAGCATCCGGAGTTGAAACAGGAGACGGAGAGCGCGTACAAGAAGGGCGCGATCCCGCTGCGCATGCGTACCCGGAGCGAGGTCGAGCCCTTCTTCGACGGGCTGGAACTCGTCGACCCCGGGCTGGTGTTCGCCACGGAGTGGTACCGGGAGGAGCCTGCCCCGGTGCAGGAGCGCAGCGGCTTCTATGCCGGGGTCGCCCGGGTGCCGTGAGCGGGCCCGAGGGAAGGTACGGGGAAGGCGCGATGGGCGGGCGAAGGCGCGGGGCGCGGGGGAGGCGCGGTGGGGGGCCTCGTTCCGCCCACAGGCACGGTCCACCGGGCCGCCGCAGGCCGGCCCCGGTCGTCGTGATGCGTCCGTCCCCCTGGAGCGGTGAGAAGCCGTCGACGGTCGCGGGGCCGCCTGCGTGTCCGCCGTACGGGCGGTTACCGCAGCGGCTTGGCCATGCAGAGGCTGCTGTCGTGCATGCGGTAGTAGCCGAACTTCTCGCACGGGGTGTAGCCGCTGGACGCGTACAGCGCTATGGCCTCGGGCTGCTTGTCCCCGGTCTCCAGAACCATGCGGGTCCGGCCGGCCGCCCGGGCGTCGGCCTCCAGGGCGGCCAGTATGCGGCGGGCGAGGCCCTGTCCGCGGCCCTCGGGGATCACGAACATCCGCTTCAGTTCGGCGTCGCCGTCCGCGTAGCCCTCGTCGTTCCGCTCCTGGGACCGCCAGCCGCCGGTGGCGACGGGGCGGCCCTGCTCGTCGTAGACGAGCAGATACAGACCGTGCGGAGGTTCGAACATCGACGGGTCGAGGGGTGTGACATCGCCCTCACCGTCGCCGTACCGCTCGGCGTATTCACGCTGGACCTGGTCGTTGAGCTTGACGGCGTCGGCGTGGTCGAAGGGCCGAGGGTGCATAAACATGCGGAACATGGTACAGCTATGCGGCGCCGCCTCCTGGGCGGATGTCGGTATCGTGCCGTAATGCTCACTGTGACCACCGCTAATGGCCGCTTCGCCTGCTGCCTGGTCCCTGGGATGAGCAGCAGTATCAAACCGCGGTAGTAGGAGCATGTTTTGTACACAGTGACCACCGTCAATGTAAACGGGCTCCGTGCCGCCGCCAAGAAGGGATTCGTCGAGTGGCTGGCCGGGACCGAGGCCGATGTGATCTGCCTCCAAGAGGTACGTGCCGAGCCGCAGCAGCTGCCGGACGAGGTGCGTGATCCCGAGGGCTGGCACACCGTGCACGCCCCGGGGGCCGTCAAGGGGCGGGCGGGCGTCTCCCTCTACACCCGGCGCGCGCCGGAACGCGTGCAGATAGGGTTCGGCGGTTTCGGTCACGCCGGGAGTGAGGAGTTCGACACCAGTGGCCGCTATGTCGAGGTCGATCTCCCCGGTGTGACGGTCGCCAGTCTGTACCTGCCCTCCGGTGAGGTCGGTACGGAGAGGCAGGAGGAGAAGGAACGGTTCATGGCCGCGTTCCTCCCGTATCTGAAGGGCCTCAAGAAGCGTGCCGCCGCCGACGGGCGCGAAGTCGTGGTCTGCGGCGACTGGAACATCGCCCACCGCGAGGCCGACCTGAAGAACTGGCGTGCCAACAAGAAGAACTCCGGCTTCCTGCCCGAGGAACGGGAATGGCTGAGCCGGGTCTTCGGCGAGGCCGAGTACGTGGATGTCGTACGGGCCCTGCACCCGGAACAGGAGGGGCCCTACTCGTGGTGGTCCTACCGGGGGCGGGCCTTCGACAACGACGCCGGCTGGCGGATCGACTACCAGGTGGCGACGCCGGGGCTGGCCGCCCGGGCGGTGAAGGGCTGGGTCGAGCGGGCCGAGACGCACCCGGAGCGGTGGAGCGACCACGCGCCGGTGACGGTGACCTACGAACTGGTGTGAGCGAGCGGACGTGTCGTGGGTGGGCCCGGCCTGGATGGACCCGGCGTGGGCGGATCCACTGTGGGTGGAGCCGGCATGGGTGGACCTGCCGTGGGTGCCGGTCGGGAGGGTGCCGTTCCGTCGACGCGGCGCGTGCTGTCGGGGCACGGCGCTCTGTTGGCGGCACGTTCGCCCTGCAGCGGGCTCTCAGCGGCATGCGTGATGGTGACGAGGGGGAACTGGCGGACGGCCTGGCCGAATACCGCTGAGGCGCCAGGCGCCAGGCATCAGGTGCCAAATGGCGGCCCGGACCGGCGGCCGGACCGGAACCCCGGTCCGGAATCGTGAACCGGAACCAAGAGGCGGAACCGTGGGCTCCTGTTTTGCGTCGTCCGTTTCCGTGCACCCTTTCCCGCTTGTCCGTTCCGCCCCTCCGTCCCCAGCCGACCGCTTCCGTGCGCCCCTCCGCGCCACCCGGCCGCGCCCCCGTTCCCGCCCGTTCGCGGTGTTCCGGTCGGCGTGCCCGGGCGGCGAGGCGTCAGGACGGTGCGGGCTCCCGGGGCGCCGACGGGCGGTCGGGGGGATCGCGGCGTTCGCGGCGCAGCCTGCGGTCCAGGGCCATGGACAGCTCGGCGTCCATCACGGCGCGGGCCAGCGGCCGGAGTTGCGGCGGCTCGGGGTGGTCGCAGTGCGCTTCGAGCACGCTCACGAAGAGGTCCGCCAGGGCGTCCGCGTGTTCGCGGACGCTGCGACCGGCCGCGAGGATCGTGGCGAGCGGCACTCCTTCGCGCACCAGTTCGGCCGATGCCTCCAGCAGGCGACGGCTGATGTGGACTATCTCGTCGCCGTCGGTGGCCAGGTAGCCCAGCTCCAGCGCAATGGCCAGGTTCTCCGGGCTGGTCTCGCCCTCGAAGTAGTCCGCGAGCTGTTCCGGGGCGAGGCGAACAGGAGTCTCCTCGGTCGGTTCGCCCAGCCCCAGCACCTCCGCGACATCGCGCCCGCTCTCGAAGGCGCGGGCCAGATCGGCGATGCCGCTGAGGGTGTGGCCGCGCTCCAGCAGGCCCGCGATGGTGCGCAGCCGGGCCAGGTGGTGGTCGTCGTACCAGGCGATGCGGCCCTCGCGGCGGGGCGGCGAGATCAGGCCGCGCTCCCGGTAGAAGCGCACGGTCCGGACGGGGAGGCCGGCTTCCTTGGCCAGCTCTTCCATCCGGTACTCACGATGCTCGCGTCCTTCAACCACATCCGCACCTTACGTCGTACCGGCGGTAACTTCCCTTCGCTGTACCCCTACCCATCGGTACGGGGCTGTTCTAGGCTCCCATCGTGCCAGTGATTGCTGGCGGAGTCGTGTGGTGTATCGCGGGAGGCGGCAGCATGACCCAGCACGAGCACGAGCACGAGCACGAGCACGAGCACGAGCACGTGAGAGTGGCGGTGATCGGATCCGGATTCGGCGGCCTCGGAGCCGCGGTCCGGCTGCGCCGCGAGGGCATCACGGACTTCGTCGTCCTCGAACGGGCCGACTCCGTGGGCGGTACCTGGCGCGACAACAGTTATCCCGGCTGCGCCTGTGACGTGCCGTCGCACCTCTACTCGTTCTCGTTCGCGCCCAACCCCGAGTGGCCCCGCACGTTCTCCGGACAGGAGCACATCCGCGCCTACCTGGAACATGTGACGGACACCTTCGGGCTGCGTCCGCACATACGGCTCAACCACGAAGTGACGCTGATGCGTTGGGACCGCGAGGAGCTGTACTGGCGGATAGAGACGGCGAACGGGGCCACATTCACGGCCGATGTCGTCGTCTCCGCGACCGGTCCGCTCTCAGATCCGAAGACGCCGGACATCCCTGGCCTTGACGGGTTCCCCGGCAAGGTCTTCCACTCGGCGCGCTGGGACCACGACTACGACCTGACCGGCAAGCGCGTCGCGATGGTCGGCACCGGCGCGTCCGCCATTCAGATCGTGCCCTCGATCCAGCCCAAGGTCGGCCGGATGACGCTCTTCCAGCGCACCCCGCCCTGGGTCATGCCGCGCATGGACCGCCGGATCAGCGGGGCCGAGCGCTGGCTGCACCGCACGCTCCCGATCACCGGCACCGCGCGCCGCGGACTGCTCTGGGGTATCCGGGAGTTGCAGGTCAGCGCCTTCACGAAGCACCCGAACGAGCTGGGGCTGGTCGAGAAGATCGCCAGGTCCAACATCGCGCGCGCCATCAAGGACCCGGTGCTGCAAGAGAAGTTGACCCCTTCCTACCGCATCGGCTGCAAGCGGATCCTGCTGTCCAGCACGTACTATCCCGCTCTCGCCCAGCCCAATGTCGATGTCGTGACCTCCGGTCTGGCCGAGGTGCGCGGCTCCACGGTCGTGGCGTCCGACGGTACGGAGGCCGAGGTCGACGCCATCATCTTCGGCACCGGCTTCCACGTCACCGACATGCCGATCGCCGAGCGGGTGGTGGGGGCGGGAGGCGTCACGCTCGCCGAGTCCTGGACGGGCGGCATGCAGGCGCTGCGGGGTGCGACCGTGGCCGGGTTCCCCAACCTGATCACGGTCATCGGCCCGAACACCGGCCTCGGCAACTCCTCGATGATCCTGATGATCGAGTCCCAGCTGAACTACCTGGCCGACTACCTGCGGCAGTTGAACGTGCTGGGCAGCAGGGTCGCCCTCGACCCGCGCCCCGCATCGGTGGACTTCTGGAACCGCCGCGTCCAGCAACGGATGAAGCGCACCGTGTGGAACACCGGTGGTTGCAACAGCTGGTACCTGGACGCCAACGGGCGCAACACCACGGTCTGGCCGGGCACCACCGCCGAGTTCCGGAAGGCGACACGGTCGGTGGACCTGGGGGAGTACGAGGTCGTACGGGTCCAGGAGCGGCCCGCCGGAACGGGTGGAGCCGCCGCCGGAACGGGTGGAGCCGCCGGGGCCGGTGGAGCCGCCGGAGCCGTAGTGGTCGGCGCATCGGGGGCGGCCACCGTCTCCGGAGCGTCCGGAGCCGCCGGGACATCCGGGGCGTCCGGAGGGTCCGGGGTGTCCGGGGTATCCGCCATGGCGGGGGCCGCTGGGAAGAAGGTCGCGGGATGAGCCGACTGTTGCGAGGCGACGGCGCCGCCCCCGTGCCGACACGCACGCTGATCGCGCGTTCCACCGACGGCGCCCGCGTCCACGTCGAGGTGCACGGTCCGGACAGCGCGCCCGCTGTGATCCTGTCGCACGGCTGGACGTGCAGCACCCGCTTCTGGGACGCGCAGATCAGGGCCCTCGCGGCGGATCACCGCGTCATCGCCTACGACCAGCGTGGGCACGGCCGTTCGATCGCAGCGGGCCGCGAGGGCTACAGCGCGGAAGCGCTCGCCGACGACCTCGACGCGGTGCTGGCCGCCGCCCTGGAACCGGGCGAGAAGGCGGTGATCGCCGGGCATTCCATGGGCGGCATGACGGTGATGGCCGCCGCCCGGCGGCCCGGCCTGCGCGCCCATGCCGCCGCCGTACTGCTGTGCAGCACCGGCAGTTCGCGGCTGGCCGCCGAGTCGCGGGTGATCCCGCTGCCGGCCGGGGGTGTACGTGACCGAATGCACAGGGCGATCCTGCGTTCGCCCGCACCGCTCGGGCCGGTCACACCGTTGTCACGAAGGATGCTGAAGTACGGGACGATGGGACCGGGTTCGGCTCCGGAACGGGTCGAGACCTGCGCCCGGATCGTGCATGCCTGCCCGCGAATGGTCAGGCGGGCATGGGGACATGTCCTCGCGGACCTCGACCTCGACGCCTGCGTACGGGAGTTGATGGTGCCGACTGCGGTGATTGTGGGTACGGAGGACCGGCTGACACCGGCCGTGCACGCCCACGCCCTCGTGGCGTCGCTGCCCGTGTCCCTAGGGCTGACCGTGCTGACGGGGATGGGGCACATGACACCGGTGGAGGCACCGGAGGCGGTCACCGCGAAGATCCGGGAGCTGGTCACCACCTACGTCCCCGCGGACGGGGGCGGTGCGGGTGCCGCGGGCGGCGGGACACGTACGGGACCCGCGGACGGCGGGACACGTACCGGAACGGCTGGCGGCACGGCCGAGAAGGAGGATGGGGCATGAGCGGCGGGCGGAGTCTCGAAGGGCAGGTCGTCGTCGTCACGGGCGCGGCCCGCGGCGTGGGCGAACTGCTGGCGCGCAAACTCTGCGCGCGCGGCGCGAAGCTCGCGCTGGTCGGTCTGGAACCGGACGGGCTGAAGAAGGTCTCCGAGCGGCTGCACGGAGACAGTGCCCACTGGTTCGCGGACGTCACCGACCACGAGGCGATGACCCGCGTCGCCCAGGAGGTCAAGGAGCGGTTCGGGAAGGTCGACGTCGTCGTCGCCAACGCCGGCGTCGCGACGGGCGGTCTGTTCGTGGACTCGGACCCGGAGGCGTGGCGTCGGGTCATCGAGGTCAACCTGATCGGCGGCGCGGTCACCGGGCGGGCGTTCCTGCCGGTGCTCACGGAGAGCCGCGGGTACTTCCTCCAGATAGCCTCGCTCGCCGCCATGACGCCCGCGCCGATGATGACCGCGTACTGCGCGTCCAAATCGGGCGTGGAGGCGTTCGCACACAGCCTGCGCGCGGAGGTCGGCCACCGCGGCGTGAGGGTCGGGGTCGGCTATCTGTCGTGGACCAACACGGACATGGTCCGCGGCGCCGACCAGGACGACGTGATGCGGGAGTTGAGGAAGCGGCTGCCCTGGCCCACCAACCGGACATATCCGCTGGGCCCGGCCGTCGACCGGATCGTGGCCGGTATCGAACGGCGTTCCGCGCACGTGTACGCGCAGTGGTGGCTGCGCGGGATGCAGTCCGTGCGCGGCTATCTGCCGACGCTGATCGGGGTCGTGGGCCAGCGCGAGATGCGCCGGTTCGGGCCGCGACTGGCGGGCGTGCGGACGGGGCTCGTGGGCGCCGGTGGAGCTGCCGACCAGGACGCGCGGGCAGTACGAACACGCCGTGACTGAGCGTGACTGATCGACATGCGTCTTGTGTCGGGGCGTGCGACTGTGGTCGAGGTCCTCACGGACCGCCCCCACGCACCCACGAGGAGTGAACAGCATGGGTATCGCAGACCAGTTCAAGGACAAGGCGCAGCAGCTCGCCGACCAGGCCAAGAAGAAGTCGGACGAGGGCCGCAGCGAGGAACGCGGCCAGGGCCGCGGCCGGACGGGCGAGGCGAGGGAACGGATGCAGGGCGGGGCCGACCGCGCCCAGCGGACGGGGCAGCGGGGTCGCGACCGGCTCCAGGACGCCGAGGACGACATGCGCGACCGCCGCCGCGACGACCGCTGAGGCGACGACCGCTGGAGCGGTGACCGCTGACGTGTCCGTGACGTCATGACTCCGCGACTCCGCGAGTCCGCGAGTCCGCGAGTCCGCGCGTTGTCCGTGAGGGGCGTGCCCGGGGAGACCGGGCACGCCCCTCATGTGTGAGGGCTGTCGGCCGAGAAGTGCGCGGCGCAGTGCGGTTGTTCGGTGGTCCAACTGTTGCGGAAGGTCCAACTGCTCCAGGAGGCACGGCTGTTACCGGGACTCTTGCGGAAAGCCCCGGTGTTCACGCCGGGGATGAATGCATCTCCAGACTGCTCTGACGTGCACGCATGATCTCTTCGCAGCGTGTCAGCATCTCGTCGCTGAACACTCCGCGCCGGTACTTCGTCACGAAGACCAAGTGCACATGCATCGCCGAAAC
>NZ_JBIDBS010000036.1:0-30963 GCF_043204165.1 Streptomyces sp. NPDC047982
CAACACCTCATACGTCAACGACTCCCCACCACACACCACAGCAACCGCCCCAGGAACAGCCCCCACACGCCCCGCGACCAACTCCACCACCGAACAACCACCCACACCCACACCAGGACCCGCCCAGCCGAGCAGCGCCTGCGCCAGCTCGTCCGCCTCCAGCATCCCGGCGCGCGAGAGCCTGAGCCGGGGGTCCGCGAGAAGCTGTTCGGCAAGCATCAGCCAGTGGCGGCACAGCCGCTCGACCATGGTCCGGTCGAACAGATCGGTGCTGAACTCGACGACTGCGGCGAGGCCGCCGCCGTCGGTCTCCTGGAAGTGCATGCCCAGCTCGAACTGAGCCGCCTCACGGGGCACCGCGTGCTCCGTCACCTGAAGACCAGGAAGGCGGAATTCGCCGGGCGGGGTGTTCTGCAGGGACACGAATGCCTGGACGAGCGGGGTGCGGGAGGTGTCGCGCTCGGGAGCCAGCTCCTCGATGAGCCGGCTGAACGGCACGTCCTGGTGCGCGAACGCGTCCAGGACCGTGGACCGCACGTCTTCCAGGAACTCACCGAAGGTCCGCGCATCGTCTATCCGGGTGCGCAGCACGAGGGTGTTGACGAAGAACCCGACGAGGTCTTCCAACTCCGTGCGCTCGCGACCCGAGACGGCTGTGCCGACGGCGATGTCCCGCTGACCGCTGTAACGCGACAGCAGCAACTGTGTCACCGCCGTCAGCCCCATGAACAGGCTCGCCCCACGCTCCTGCCCCGCCGCCTTGAGCCGGTCGACGAGGCTCACTGGAACGTCGAACGTGTGCAGGGCGCCGGCCGAGGTGCGCACGGCCGGACGCGGCCGGTCCGTCGGCAGCTCCAACGGCTCCAGACCGGCCAGCTTCCCCCGCCAGTGGGCGAGTTGACCGTCGAGCGCGTCTCCAGCCAGGTGCGCGCGCTGCCAGACCGCGAAGTCCGGGTACTGAATGCGCGGCTCCGGCAGAGCCGCGTCCTCGCCACGCACTGCGGCGGCGTACAGCGCGCTCAGCTCACGCGTGATCACACCCATGGACCAGCCGTCGGTCACGATGTGGTGCATTGCGAGCACCAGCACGTGCTCACACTCGGAGAGACGGACCAGCAGTGCCCGGACCAGTGGGCCCGTGCGCAGGTCGAAGGGTATCGCAGCCTCGGCCGCGAGCGCCGCGTCCAGGTCTTCCGGAGCGCTGAGCGCCACGGTCCGCACCGGAACGTCGATGTCTTCGGGTGCGTGGACGCTCTGTACGCCCCGGCCGTCGACGGAGTCGAAGGTCGTACGCAGGGCCTCGTGCCGGGCGACGAGCCCGGCCATGGCCGCACGCAGCGCCGCAACGTCCAGGTCGCCCGTCAGGCGCAGGGCGCCGGTGATGTTGTACTCGACGCCCTCACGGTCGAAGTCGTGCAGGAACCAGAGGCGTTCCTGGGCGAAGGACAGCGGAAGCGGGCCGGTGCGCGGCGCTGGGAGCACGCCGGCCTCGTCGGCCGGCTCGTCCAGGGCTATCTGGCCGGCGAGAGCCGCGACGGTGGGGTGGTCGAAGAGTGCGCGCGGGGACAGGGCCGTGCCCAGGACGCCCCGAAGCCGGGAGACGACCTTCAGGCTGGAGATGGAGTCGCCGCCCAGCGCGAAGAAGTCGTCGTGGACGCCGACCTTTTCGACCCCGAGGACATCCGCCCAAAGGGCGGCCAGAGCGCGCTCGGCATCGGTGCGCGGCGCGACATGCTCCTGCGCCGTTTCGTACGCGGGCGCGGGCAGGGCCTTCCGGTCCACCTTGCCGTTGACCGTCAGCGGCAACTCGTCCAGAACGACGAAAGCGGACGGCACCATGTACTCCGGCAGAACGGACGCGGCGTGCTCGCGCACCGCCACGATGTCCACGTGTCCCCCGACAGCCGGGACGAGGTAGGCCACCAGGCGCTTCGCGCCGGGTCGGTCCTCCCGGACCTGGACCGACACCACACCCACGGAAGAATGACGCGCGAGTACGGTTTCGATCTCGGCGACCTCGATCCGGAAACCACGGATCTTGACCTGACCGTCGCCACGGCCGAGGAAGTCGAGGCGGCCGTCCTCGCGCCAGCGCACCACGTCCCCCGTGCGATACAGCCGACCGCCGTCACCGAACGGATCCGCGACGAACCGCTCCGACGTCAGATCCGTACGCCCGTCATAGCCCCGGGCAAGACCGGCACCACCGAGATACAGCTCACCGGCGATGCCGACACCGACCGGCCGCAGGGACGCATCGAGCACGTAGGCCCGGGTGTTGTTCATGGCTCGGCCCAACGGCACCGAACCACCGGACACGTCCGCCAGTGCCAGGGGGCCGGACACCGCGAAGGTCGTGGACTCCGTCGGACCGTAGCCGTTGACGAGCACCAGCTCGGGGCAGGATTCCAGCAGGCTCTGGGCAGCCGCAGCGGGAACCGCGTCGCCGCCTGTCCAGAGCTCCCGAAGACCCGCGAAGCACGCAGGGTCCTCCTCCACGAGCACGCCGAACAGAGCCGCGGTCACCCACAGCCCGGTCACGCCCGACGCCACGGCGTCCCGGACGGCCGGCGCGCTCAGTTCCGCCTCGGCCACCACGACCGTGCCGCCGTTCAGCAACGGCACCCACACCTCGTACGTCGCCGCGTCGAAGGAATGCGGCGAATGGAACAGCACCGTCCCATGCGCACCCGAATCGAAACGGCTGTCCGCCGTCAGCGCCACGATGTCGCCATGGGTGACCGCCACGCCCTTCGGTACACCTGTCGACCCCGAAGTGAACATCACGTACGCCAGAGACTGCGACGAGACCCGCGCCGGTACCACGACCGAACCAACGGGCGCCGCACCCACGGGAACCGCAGGCACACCGCCGACCTCGGCAACGTCCCGATCCGTCACCACCACACAGCTGCCGGACCGGGCGAGCACCTGACGGAGCCGGTCCTCCGGGTACGAGGCGTGCAGCGGTACGTACACACCGCCGGCCTTCAGCGCGGCCAGCATCGCCACCACCACGTCCACCGACCGCTCCAACAGCAGACCGATCCGCGCCTCGGCGACCAGACCCCGCTCGACCAGCGCACCGGCCAGCCGATCCGACGCCCTGTCCAGCTCCGCATACGTCAGCGCGACATCACCGCACCGCACCGCCACCGCACCCGGTCCCGAAGCCACCCGATCCGCGAAGGCGGCCACGACCGAGGCACCGACGGGGGCCGGGCCACCGCCGTCGGACCACCGGTCGAGGATCTCGGTGCGCTCCTGGGAGGTGAGCAGTTCCAGGCGGCCGAGGTCGGTCCCGGCGTTCTCCAGCAGCGTCGTGACGACGTGCGCCAGCCGCTCCGCCATCAGCTCGGCCGTCTTCGTCCCGATGAGTGCGGCATCGTAGGCGAGGGTCATGTCGAGGCGCTCGCCCACCGCCCCGGCGATCAGCGTCAGCGCGTAGTTCGTCGACTCGACCGCCTGGACGCCGCTGACCGACAGGCCATGCCCCTCGGCGGCGGCCGCGTCCACCGGGTAGTTCTCGAACACCACCAGGCTGTCGAACAGCGACACACCCGCCGGCAGGCCGGTCTCGATGTCCGACAACGCCACGTACTCGTACTGCCGCGACTCCACCAGGTCCGACTGGACACCCTGCAACCACGACACCACCGACGCCGACGGATCCACGCGCACCCGCACGGGCACCGTGTTGATGAACAGGCCGAGGATGTCCTCCACGCCCGGCAGATCCGCCGGACGCCCCGACACCGTCGTCCCGAACACCACATCGGCCGACGACGCGGACACACCCGCGCACTGCGACAGCAGCAGCGCCCACGCCCCCTGCACCACCGCGTTCACCGTCAGACGATGCCGCCGCGCGAACCCACCGACACCACCCGCCACCGCGGCATCCAGCACCACCGGCACCCGACCGCTCGACCGGCCCCGCTCCACCTCTCCGGGCAGACGGTCGTACGGCAGCGCCACCGGCTCCGTCACACCCGCCAGACGCCCACGCCAGAATGCCCGACCCGCCACCACGTCCTGACCGGCCAGCCAGCGCAGGTACTCACCGAACGAGCCCCGCGACACCCTCGCCGCGGCGCCGGCCGGGTCCGCATAGGCGGCCAGCACGTCCGGGACCAACGCCGCCGTGCTCCACCCGTCCAGGAGCACGTGATGGAACGTCCACACGACGCGCACCGCGTCATCCGGCACCCGTGCCAACGCCACCCGCATCAAGGGCCCGGCAGCGAGGTCGATCCCCCGGGCCCGGTCGGTGTCCAGGAACTCGCGCAGCCGGGCCTCCTGCCCGGCGTCGTCGGCATCCGTCCAGTCGAGGAGGGAGACCGGAACCGTCACGTCGCGCCGGACGACCTGCACCGGTTCCGACAGGCCCTCCCACACCAGCGACACCCGCAGCGCGTCCGAACGTTCCGCGACCGTCTGCCACGACCGTGCGAACTTCTCGACGTCCGTGACACCGTCGACCCGGAACACGAACTGCTCCAGATACGCCGACGAGTCGGGCTCCGCCAACGCGTGGAACAGCATCCCCGCCTGCAACGGCGTCAGCGGGTAGATGTCCTCCGCCCCACGACCGTCGCCGACGACACGATCCACCTCCGCCTGGCTCAGCCTCGCCAACGGAAAGTCCGACGGAGTGCGCCCACCCGCGCCGTCGCCCTCGCAATGCGCCACGCACGCCACCAATTCCGCAGCGAACGCCTGTGCCAGTCCCCGAACCGTCTCCTCACGATGCACATCGGCCGAATAGGCCCAGGAGAAGACCAGTCGGCCGTCGGCCAGACCGGCGGTGACGTCGATCAGGCTGGTGCGGCGCTCGTCGGGGCTGTGCTCGCCGCCGGGGTTGAGGGCGGCGGAGCGGTACCAGCCGGCCTTCCCCGTCTCGGCGGCGCCGTCGGTGTTCGCCATGTCCAGGCGGCCGAGGTAGTTGAAGGTGATCTGCGGGTCGTCCAGGGCCCGGCCCTCCAGGCCACCGCCGAGGTGGCGCAGCGCCCCGTAGCCGACACCCCGGTCCGGAACAGCACGCAACTGCTCCTTCACCGACTTCAGATCACGACCCCACGCGTCGAGACCGTCCACGTCGTCGCCCGACAACCCCAGGGCCACCGGATACACCGACGTGAACCACCCCACCGTCCGCGTCAGGTCCACACCCGCGAACAACTCCTCACGACCATGCCCCTCCAACGACACCGGAACCCGGTCACGACCCGTCCACCCCCGCAGAACCCGCGCCAACGCCGTCAACAACACGTCATTCGCCTGCGTCCGATACACCGCCGGCACCCGCTGCACCAACGCCTCCGTCTCCTCCACCGACAGCGAGCCCGACACCGCGCGGAGCGAGCCGACCGTGTTCTCGACGGCGGCGCGTGCGTCGCGCGCGTCGCCGGTCGCCGGGGGGAAGTCGCGCGGCAGTTCGGGGTCCGTGCCGTCGAGGACGGAGGTCCAGTAGGGGCGCTGGTCGTCGAAGCCTCCGTCGCGGGTGTGTGCGGCGAGGGTGTCGGCCCACTGGCGCACCGAGGTGGTCTTCGGGCCCAGGTCCGGGGTGCGGCCCCCGGCGGCCTGTTGGTACGCCGAGCGCAGGTCGTCGAGGAGGATGCGCCAGGTCACGCCGTCCACCACCAGGTGGTGGGCCACGACGAGGAGCCGTGTGTGCCGCTCCGCCCCGCGTCGGCCCACGAGGAAGCGGACCAGGGGACCGCGCTCCAGATCCAGGCTCGACTGGGCCTCGGCGACCAGGCGGGACCATGCGATGTCCTGGTCGGGCTCGGCGGTCAGGTCGTGCTCGGTGACGTACAGGTCCGCGTCGGCGGTCTGCGTGATCGTGCCGGTCCAGCGCGAGGAGCCATCGGTCGGCCGGGTGAACGTCGAACGCAACGCGTCGTGCTGGGACAGCACGGCCCGCACGGCCTCGCGGAGTGTCGCTCGGTCCGTCGCGGCGGGGATTTCGAGGTCCATGGCCATGTTGAAGTGGCCGGGGGCGACGGTGTGGGTCTCGAAGAACCACTCGCGTACCGGGGTGGTGCCGACCTCGCCGGAGACGGGGCCCTGTTCGGCGGTCCCGCTGTCGTCGCCGCCCGCTTGGGGCGTGCCCGCGACGGTGGCGAGGGCGGCGACGGTCTGGCGGGCGAAGATGTCGCGGGAGCTCAGGTCGAGTCCGGCCCGACGGGCGCGGGTGACGACCTGGATGCTGAGGATGGAGTCGCCGCCGAGGGCGAAGAAGTTGTCCTCCACGCCGACCCGCTCGGCCCGGAGCACCTCGGCCCAGATCGCGCACAGCACGCGCTCGGTGTCGGTGCGCGGGGCGATGTGCCCGCCGTCGCTCTCGGCCGCCGGTGCGGGCAGGGCGCGGCGGTCGACCTTGCCGCTGGAGTTCACCGGGAGGGAGTCCAGCAGGACGAACACGGACGGAACCATGTACGCGGGGAGTTCGGCGGCGGCGTATGCGCGCAGCGCCTCCACGCTCACCGGTTCCGTACTCCGGTCGGCGGCCAGGTCGGCATGCGCGTCGGCGGGCACGTCTTCCGCGCTCGGGGTGCCGGTACCGGTGCCGGTGGTCAGTGTCTGCTGGGCGGCGCGCGGTGCCGTGGTCACGTACGCCACGATCCGCTGGGTCCCCGGACGGTCCTCGCGGACCATGACGGCCGCCTGGCCGACCTCCGGGTGGCGGGCGACGGCGGCTTCGATCTCGCCCAGCTCGATGCGCAGGCCGCGCAGTTTGACCTGGTCGTCGGCACGGCCCACGTACTCCAGCTGTCCGTCGGCCCGCCAGCGGACCACGTCACCGGTGCGGTAGAGCCGGCCACCGGTCCCGGACGGGTCGGCGACGAAGCGCTCGGCGGTCAGACCGGCCCGGCCGTGGTAGCAGCGGGCGAGGCCCGGGCCGGACACGTACAGTTCACCGGCGACGCCCACTCCCACGGGGCGGAGCCATGGGTCGAGGACGGCGACGTGTGCGTCGGCGACGGGTTCGCCGATCGGCGGGGCGCCCGCGCCCGGCGTGAGGGCATCGCTCATCGAGGCGGCGATGGTCACCTCGGTCGGACCGTACGCGTTCACCATGATCCGGCCGGGGGCCCAGCGGGCGACCAGGTCCTGGCCGCACGCCTCGCCGCCGGTGGCCACGACCCTCAGGTCCGGGAGATCACCGGCGGGCATGGTGCCGAGGACGGTCGGCGGGATCAGGGTGTGGCTGATGCGCCGGTCGCGGAAGACCTCGTACAGCGCGTCGCCCACGACGGGGCCCGGGACGTCCGGGACGACCAGGGCGCCGCCGCCCCCGAGGGCCATGAGGACTTCCATGACGGAGGCGTCGAAGCCCGCGGACGCAAGCTGGACCACCCGTGCGTCGCGCCCGACCCGCAGCCGGTCCACCACGGCGGCGGCGAAGCCGGCGATGCCTCGGTGGGTGACCACGACGCCCTTGGGGCGGCCCGTGGAGCCCGAGGTGTAGATCATGTAGGCCGCCGCGTCGACGCAGACCCGCAGGTCGTCGGCGCCCGCGTCATCACCGTCCTCGTCGCGGCGACCGTCTTCGACGACTTCCCGGCCCGGCTGCGCCGCCCTCCGCGCGGTCGCCTCGTCCAGATGGACGACCGGCGCGCCGCACTGCCGCAGGACGTCCTGGACCGTCCGCCCGTCCTCGCCGACCACGGCGTCCGCTTCGGTCGAGGCATTTTCGGCGCACAGCACCAGGCGGGCGTCGCAGTCCTGGAGGACGAACTCCAGGCGCTGTGCGGGCCACGAAAGGTCCACGGGTACGTACACGCCGCCCGCGCGCATGACGCCGAGCAGGCTGACGAGCCAGTCGGCGGAGCGGGGCACGGCCACGGCGACGCGTGCCTCGGCGCGTACGCCGCGTGCGGTCAGCAGCGTCGCGACCCGGGCGGAGGCGGCGTCCAGTTCGGCGTAGGTGAGGGTGGTGTCTGCGTGCTCGACGGCGACGGCGCCCGGCGCCTCGGCGGCGCGGGCGGTGAGCAGCTCGGGGAGCGTGAGCGGGGTCGTTCCGGCGCCGACGGTCGACACGCCCCAGACGTCGGCGATGCGGCGCAGTTCGTCGTCGGCGAGGTGGTTCGCGGTCGCCAGGGTGCGGTCCGGGGCGCCGCAGACGAGGCGGGCCAGGTCGAGCCACTGGCGGCAGAGGCGCTCCACCGTGGCGGCGTCGAACAGGTCGGTGCTGTACTCGGCGCCGGCGAGCAGGCGGCCGTCCTGCTCGGCGAAGGAGAAGGTGAGGTCGAACTGCGCGGAGTTGCGCACCGATTCGACGGCCTCGGCGTGCAGGCCGGGAAGGTCGAAGGAGGCGCGCGGTGTGTTCTGCAGGACGATCATGGCCTGGACGAGCGGAGTGCGGGAGGTGTCGCGCTCGGGGGCCAGTTCCTCGATGAGTCGGCTGAACGGCACGTCCTGGTGCGCGAAGGCGTCCAGGACCACGTCGCGGGTGCGGTCGAGGAGTTGGGCGAAGGTCTCGCTCTCGTCGATGCGGTTGCGCAGGACGAGGGTGTTGACGAAGAAGCCGACGAGGTCTTCGACCTGGGGCGACTGACGGCCAAAGACGCCGGTGCCGAGGGCGATGTCCGTCTGGCCGCTGTGGCGGGCGAGCAGCAGCTGTGTCACGGCGGTGAGGGTCATGAACAGGCTCGCGCCGTGCTCCTGGCCGACGCGGGCGATCCGGGCGGCGAGGTCGGCGGGGACGTCGAACGTGTGCAGGGTGCCGGCGGAGGTGCGCACGGCGGGGCGGGGCCGGTCGGTGGGCAGCTCCAGGGGCTCCAGGCCGTCGAGCCGCTCGCGCCAGTGCCGCAGCTGGTCGTCCAAGGCGTCGTCGGCCAGATGCTCGCGCTGATGGACGGCGAAGTCGGGGTACTGGACGGGGAGTTCGGGAAGCCCGGGGCGGGTTCCGTGTACTGCGGCGGTGTAGAGGGCGCTGAGTTCGCGCGTGATGACGCCCATGGACCAGCCGTCGGTGACGATGTGGTGCATCGAGAGGACGAGGACGTGTTCCCGCTCGGAGAGACGGGCCAGCAGCACGCGCAGCAGCGGGCCGGTCCGGAGGTCGAACGCGGTGGCGGCCTCGGCGGCGAGCACGGCGTCGAGTTCCTGGCGGGTGTCGACACGCACGGTGCGCAGGGGGACGACGGTGTCGGCGGCGGCATGGATGTGCTGGACGCCGCGTCCGTGGACCGATCCGAAGGTGGTGCGCAGCGATTCGTGGCGGGCGACGAGGCCGTCCACGGCGGTGCGCAGGGCGGCCTGGTCGAGGTCGCCGGTGAGGCGGAGGGTGCCGGTGACGTTGTACTCGACGGAGCCGGGGGCGAAGTCCTCCAGGAACCACAGGCGTTCCTGCGCGTACGAGAGCGGCAGCGGGCCGGTCCTGGGGACGGGGACGATGCGCGGCTCGGGGCGGGCCGGGGCGGCGTCGTCGGATTCGGCCGTGCTCGCGGCGGCTTCGACGGTGGCGGCGAGGTCGGCGAGGCGCGGGGTGTCGAACAGGTCGCGTACGGCGAGGGGGACGCCGAGGCGTTCGCGGACGCGGCTGACGACGCGGGTGGCGAGCAGGGAGTGGCCGCCCAGGGCGAAGAAGTCGTCGTCGGCGCCGACGCGTTCGACGCCGAGGACCTCGCTCCACAGGGCGGCGAGGGTCTCCTCCGCGGCGGTGCGCGGGGCGACGTACTCGGTGGTCTCGGCCCATCGCGGGGTGGGCAGGGCGCGGCGGTCGAGCTTTCCGCTGGAGGTCATGGGCAGCGCTTCGAGGGTGACGAAGGCGGACGGGACCATGTAGTCGGGCAGGCTGCGGCGGACGAGGTCGCGCAGGGCGGCGGGGTCGGGGGCGGGTCGGCCGGGTCCGGGGACGAGGTAGCCGGCGAGGCGCCCCACGCCGTGGTGGTCGTCACGCACGACGACGGCGGCGTCGGCGACGTCGGGGTGGCTGCGCAGGGCGGCGGTGATCTCGCCGGGTTCGATGCGAAAGCCGCGGACCTTCACCTGGTCATCGGCGCGGCCGAGGTGTTCGAGGGTGCCGTCGGCGGTCCAGCGCGCGAGGTCGCCGGTGCGGAAGAGGCGTCCGCCGTCGCCGGACGGGTCGGCGACGAAGCGTTCGGCGGTGAGGGCGGGGCGGCCGTCGTAGCCGCGGGCGAGGCCGACGCCGGAGATGTACAGCTCGCCCGCGACGCCCTGCGGGACGGGGCGCAGCCGCTCGTCGAGGACGTGGGCGCCGTTGTTCCACAGCGGGGCGCCGATGCGGACGCCCGACGGGTCGGTGGAGCCTTCGGCGGCGACGGTCGCGGCGACGCTGTCGGCGCTGATCTCGGAGGAGCCGTACAGGTTGAGCAGGGTGGCGTGCGGCAGCCGTTCGGCGAAGCGGGCGACGAGGGCGCGACTGAGGGGCTCGCCGCTGCTGATCCAGCAGCGGCAGGAGGCGAGGGCGGCCGGGTCGGCCTCGTCGAGGAGGACGGAGAGCAGGCTGGGGACGAGGGTGAGTCGTTCGACGGCGTGCTCGGCGACGAGGGCGGCGAGGGCGAGGGGGTCCTTGGCCTGTTCGTCGGTGGCGAGGACGACGTGGCCGCCGTGGAGCAGGGTGCCGAGGATCTCGGTGGCGCTGTCGAGGAAGCCGATGGAGCTCTTGGCGCAGACGACGGAGGCCCGCCATCGGGGGTGGGTCTCGGCGAACCAGGCCCAGCGGCTGAGGAGTCCGGCGTGCAGGCCCTGGACGCCCTTGGGGCGGCCGGTGGAGCCGGAGGTGTAGATGACGTACGCGACGTTGTCGGGGCGCAGCGCGGCGACGGCTTCGGGGGCCGTGGCGAGGAGGGCCGCGACGCGGTCGGTCGTGTCCGGCTGGTCGACGACGACCGTGATCACGGCGCGGTCCGCGGCGGTGGCCGCGTCGGCGAGGAGGCCGGTGAGGGACTGCTCGGTGACGGCGGTGCGGACGCGGCTCTCGCCGAGCATCCAGGAGACGCGGCCGACGGGCAGGGCCGGGTCGACGGGCAGGTAGGCGCCGCCCGCCTTGAGGACGGCGAGGGCGGCGACGACGAGGTCGGCGCGGCGTGTGAGGCAGACGGCGACAGGCTCCTCGGGGCGTACCCCGGTGGCGATCAGGTGGTGGGCCAGCCGGTTGGCTCGCTCGTCGAGTTCGCGGTAGGTGAGCGTACGACCGCCGCTGGTGAGGGCGGGCGCGTCGGGGGTCCGTGCGGCCTGGGCGGCGAACTGGGCGGGGATGACGCCGTGGGCGGCCTCGGGGCGGGTTTCGCCGGTGCCGAGGGCGGTGACGGCGGCGCGTTCGTCCGCGTCGAGGAGGTCGTGGGCGGCGAGGGGGGCGTCGGGTGCGGCGGCGACGGCGCGGACGAGGGCGACGAAGTGGCGGCCGAGGCGTTCGACGGTGGCCGGTTCGAAGAGGTCGGCGTCGTATTCGACGGCGCAGTGCAGGCCGGGACGTCCAGTCCGGCCCTCCTCGGACGCGCCGGTGTCCTCGAACTCCTCGAATTCCCAGCTGATGTCGTACGGGGCCTGACTGCGGGCCAGGCTTTTGCGGGTGACGCGGAGACCTTCGAATTCCATGGACTCCGCCGGGGTGTTCTGGAGGACGACCATGGACTGGATGAGCGGGGTGCGGGAGGTGTCGCGCTCCGGTGCGAGGACTTCCACGAGCCGTTCGAAGGGGACGTCCTGGTGGTCGAACGCCTCCAGGACGGTTTCCCGGACGCCGTCGAGGTAGGTGGCGAAGGAGGCGTTCGGGTCGATTTCGGAGCGCAGCACGAGAATGTTGATGAAGAAACCGACGAGGTTCTCCACTTCGGCGCGTTCGCGCCCCGGGACGGCCGTGCCGACCGCGATGTCGTCCTGTCCGCTGTACCGGGCGAGCAGCAGCTGCACGAGTCCGGTGAGCGTGACGAAGAGGCTGGTGGAGCGGGTGCGGGAGAGGTCGTGGAGGGCGGCGGCGACATCGGCGGGCAGCGTGAAGGTGTGGACGGCGCCGACGCCTCGGCGGACGGCCGGGCGGGGGCGGTCGGTGGGCAGCGCGAGCGGTTCGAGACCGCCGAGGCGGTCGCGCCAGTACCCGAGGTGCCGGTCGAAGGACTTGTCGTCGTGGCGGGCGCGCTGCCAGGCGGCGTAGTCGGCGTACTGGACCGGGAGGGGCGGCAGCGCGGCGGACTCGCCGCGGAGGGCTGCCGCGTAGCAGACGCGCAGTTCGCGGACGACGATCTCCATGGAGGCGCCGTCGGTGACGATGTGGTGCATCGCCAGGAGCAGCCGGTGCTCGTCGGTGCCCGTGCGGACCAGCAGGACCCGCAGCAGGGGGCCGGTACGCAGGTCGTAGGGCTCGTCCATGGCGGCGGTGAACAGCCGGTCGCAGACGGCCTCCGCTCCGAGGGTCGCGACGTCGGCGGACTCGACGCCGAGCGCACCGGCGTCCGCGGTCGCGAAGCCGTCGGCCGGCGCGGCGTCGGCGGTCAGGTCGACGTGGCGCAACGGTATGCGGGGGGCGGCTTGCGCGGCGGGAAGGACGACCTGCCGGGCGACGCCGTCCTGCGCCGCGAACACCGTCCGCAGCGTCTCGTGCCGGGTGACCAGGGAGTCAAGGGCAGTGCGCAGTGCGGCGGTGTCGAGGGGGCCGGTCAGTCGCAGGCCGAGGCCGGAGTGGTTCTCGGTGGAGTCGGGCTCGTACTCCCCCTGGAACCAGAGCCGTTGCTGCGCGAAGGACAGCGGCAGCGGGCGGTCCTGCGAACGGTCGACGGGTTCGATGCCCGTGCGGCGGGCGGAGCCGGCGCGTCCCGCGAGCCGCTGCCGCAGCTTCTCCCGCACGTGCTCCGGCAGCGAATCGATGCGGCCCTCACGCGACGACGCGGCGTCCATGGAAAGCTCCCTCACTCACATCAAGCATCAACGAATGTCGTTCGGAATCCCGGCCGCAGGGCAGGGAAAGGCGCGTGTGCGCGACCGACCGGCTTCGCTTCTCGCTCGCCCGGTCGGTCGCGCACACGTGTCGTACGTGTCGTGTGTCGTACGTCGTCGCGCCTCGTGCGCGCGACGACGCTCGTGTCGTGCGGTGCCGCGCCCGGTCTACTCCGGGTCGCCGTCCGTGAGATCGAGGTTCATTTCCTCTGCGGCCATCGCTTCCTCGATCTCCGCGATGATCAACTCCTCGACCTGCCGGGCGAGCAGCGCAATGGTCGGATGGTCGAACATGACACGGGCCGAGGGGTTGATGTCGAACACGGTTCGGACCCTAGCAACGACGCGAAGACTCAGAACCGAGTTTCCGCCCAGGCCGAAGAAGTCGTCCTCGACGCCGACCCGTTCGAGCCCCAGCACCTCCGTCCAGATCTCGGCGAGTGCCTCCTCGGTGGGGGTGCGCGGCGCGACGTGGTCGGCCCGGCTGCCGTATTCGGGGGCCGGCAGCGCCCGCCGGTCGAGCTTGCCGTTGACGGTGAGGGGCAGCCGTTCGAGCGGGACGAAGGCCGCGGGCACCATGTAGTCGGGCAGGGCGGCCCCCAGGGCCTCCCGCAGCGGCCGGTCGTCGAACGAAGCGACCGCCGCGGCCGGGTCGCCGTCGGCGCGCGGGACGACGTAGGCCACGAGCCTCCGGTCGCCGGGCCGGTCCTCGCGGACGACGACCGTGCCCTGGGCGACCTGCGGGTGGCGGACGACCTGGGCCTCGATCTCGCCGAGTTCGATGCGGAAGCCGCGGATCTTCACCTGGTCGTCGCTGCGGCCCAGGTACTCCAGCATCCCGGCCGCGTTCCAACGGGCGGTGTCGCCGGTCCGGTACATACGCTGCCCGGGCGCTTCGCCGTACGGGTCGGCGACGAACCGCACCGCGCTGAGGCCGCGCCGCTCCAGGTAGCCGCGGGCGAGGCCGCCGCCCGCGATGTACAGCTCGCCGCGGACGCCGGTGGGCACGGGCCGCAGCGCGTCGTCCAGGACGTAGGCACGCAGGTGGGGCATGGCCCGGCCGATGACGCTCCCGGAGCCTTCACGGGCGAAGGCCGCCTCGGCGGGACGGCTGGTGACGTGCACGGTCGTCTCGGTGATGCCGTACATGTTGACCAGCCGGGGCCCGTCGACGCCCGAGCGCTCCACCCAGGAGCCGATCCGGGTCCAGTCGAGCGCCTCGCCGCCGAAGACGACGGTGGCGAGCGCCAGTCGCTCCCGCAGTCCGTCGCCGATCCGGTCGAATTCCTCGACGAGGCGGTAGAACGCGGACGGTGTCTGGTTGAGGACCGTCACCCGCTCACGGTCCAGCAGCCGGGCGAAGTCGGCGGGTGAGCGGGCGACGTCCTTGTCGACCACCACGAGTCGGCCGCCGTGCGCGAGCGCGCCCCACAGCTCCCAGACCGTGAAGTCGAAGGCGTAGGAGTGGAACATCGTCCACACGTCGTCGGCACCGAAGGAGAAGTCCTCGTGAGCGGCGGCCAGGAGGCGGGCCACGTTGCCGTGGGTGACGACCACGCCCTTGGGGCGGCCGGTGGAGCCGGAGGTGTAGATGACGTACGCGGCGGACTCCGGCGACAGCGGCCCCCTGCCGCGGACGCGCCCGGCGGTGGGGACGCCCGCGCCGCAGGGCGCATCGCCGTCGAGGACCAGCAGCGGCCGGTCCGCCACCGCGTCGGGCGGCAGGACGTCCCGTACGGCCGGATGCGTGACGACGAGCTGTGCCGCGCTGTCCGCCATGATGTAGGCGATCCGGTCGGCCGGGGCCGCCGGGTCCACCGGCACGTAGGCGCCACCCGCCTTCAGCACCGCGAGCACGGCCACGACCAGGTCGATCGAGCGCGGCAGCACCAGTCCCACGCGCGCCTCGGGGCCCACGCCGTGAGCGGCGAGGCGGTCGGCGAGCCGCTCGGCCCGCTCGTTCAGCTCCCCGTAGTCGATCGTGGTGTCTCCGAAGGTGACCGCCGGCGCCTGCGGAACCGTCCGCGCCCGCTCCTCGAACAGCGTGAGCGGGGACGGGGCGGGGACGCCCGGGTCACCGGTCTCGTTCCACGAGTCGAGCAGCAGGCGCCGCTCGGCGGCGTCCATGGGGTCGTGGGCGCGCAGCGGCAGCGCGGGAGCGGCCGTCAGCGCCTTTGCCAGGGCGAGCCAGTGCCGGGCGAGCCGGTCCGCGGTCGCCGCGTCGAACAGGTCGCTGTGCACCATGACGGCCTCCAGACCACCGTCGCGGCCCGGCTGGAACTCCAGGTGCAGATCGAACTGGGCCGTGTCGCGGGGCGGCACGAACTCCGTGACACGTACGCCCGGCAGCTCGAATTCGGGCCGTGGGGTGTTCTGCAGGACCAGCATGGCCTGGACGAGCGGGGTGCGGGAGGTGTCGCGTTCGGGGGCCAGTTCCTCGATGAGCCTGCTGAACGGCACGTCCTGGTGCGCGAACGCGTCCAGCACGGTTCCGCGCACCTGCGTCAGCAGGTCGTCGAAGCTCCGCGCCTCGTCGATGGTGGTCCGCAGGACGAGCGTGTTGACGAAGAATCCGACGAGGTTCTCCAGTTCCGCCCGTTCCCGCCCTGACACGACGGTCCCGAGTGCGACGTCCCGGCGACCGGCGAACCGGGACAGGAGCAGCTGCGTGACGGCGGTCAGGGACATGAACAGGCTGGCCCCGCGGGTCCGCCCGGTCTCCGTGAGGCGGTCGGTGAGCGCGGCCGGCACATCGAACGCGTGCAGCGCGCCGCCCGTTCCCCGCACGGCCGGACGCGGCCGGTCGGTCGGCAGTTCCAGCGGTTCGAGGTCCGCCAACTTGTTTTTCCAATAGGCGAGTTCCTTGTCGAGAGCGCCGTCCGTGTCGAGGCGCTCGCGCTGCCAGACGGCGAAGTCCGGGTATTGGACCGGGGATTTCGGGAGGTCCGCCTTCTCCCCGCGTACGGCGGCGGTGTAGAGCGCGCTCAGTTCGCGGGTGATCACGCCCATGGACCAGCCGTCGGTGACGATGTGGTGCATCGCGAGGACGAGGACGTGCTCCCGCTCGGAGCACCGTGCGAGGAGTACCCGGAACAGGGGGCCCGCGACCAGGTCGAACGGGATCGAGACGGCCTCGTGGAACGCCTCGTCCAGCCCGGTCTCACGTACCGCGACCTCCAGCTCGCCGGGCGCGTGGACGGTCTGGACACCCTGGCCGTCGACGGAGTCGAAGGTCGTACGCAGGGCCTCGTGCCGGGCGACGAGTCCAGCCACGGCCGCCCGCAGCGCCACGACATCCAACTCACCCGTCAGACGCAGAGCGGTGACGACGTTGTATTCGACGCCGTCCCGGTCGTAGTCGTCCAGGAACCAGAGGCGTTCCTGGGCGAAGGAGAGCGGGAGCGGTCCGGTACGGGGTGCGGGGCGGATCCCCGGCTCCTCCGGCTCGTCACCGGCGACCTGCCCGGCCAGGGCCGCGACGGTCGGGTGGTCGAACAGGGCACGGGGGGACATGCCTGTGCCCAGGGCGCCGCGCAGCCGCGAGACGACCTTCAGACTGGAGATCGAGTCACCGCCCAGCGCGAAGAAGTCGTCGTGCACACCCACCTGTTCGACACCGAGGACATCGGCCCAGATGCCCGCGAGGATCTTCTCGGTATCGGTGCGCGGGGCGACGTACTCCTCCCCCGCGCCCGACTCCGCCTCGGGTGCGGGCAGCGCCCTGCGGTCGACCTTCCCGTTGACCGTGAGCGGCAGTTCGTCCAGGACGACGAACACCGACGGCACCATGTACTCCGGCAACAGCCCGGCCGCGTGCTCCCGGATCTCGGCCGTGTCGGGGACGTGACCGGCGGCCGGGACGAGATAGGCGACCAGGCGCTTCACCCCGGGACGGTCCTCACGGACCTGCACCGACACCACACCCACGGACGTGTGCCGCGCCAGGGCGGCCTCGATCTCGGCGACCTCGATACGGAAGCCCCGCACCTTGACCTGACCGTCACCACGGCCCAGGAAGTCCAGCCGGCCGTCCTCGCGCCACCGCACCACATCACCCGTGCGATACAACCTCCCGCCCTCACCGAACGGGTCCGCGACGAACCGCTCCGACGTCAGATCGGACCTGCCGTCATAGCCACGCGCCAGACCGCAACCACCCAGATACAACTCCCCGGGCACACCCACACCCACCAGCCGCAGCGCCGCGTCCAGCACATACGCCCGCGTGTTGTCCATGACCGAACCCAGAGGGACGGCGGACCCGCTCGTGTCGCCCACGGCCAGCGGCCCGCAGACGGCGAACGTCGTCGACTCGGTCGGTCCGTAGGCATGGATCAGCTCCGTGTCCGGGCAGTGCTCCAGCATCCGCGCCATCGCCGCACCCGACGCCGCCTCACCCCCCGTCCACACCTCACGCAGACCCGCAAAGCACCCCGGGTCCTCCCCCGCGAGCATGTCGAACAGCGCCTTCGTCAGGAACACCGACGACACCCCGGCCGCCACCGCCTCACGCACCACCGACGCGCTCAGCTCCGCCTCCGCCACGACCACGGTCCCGCCGTTCAGCAACGGCACCCACACCTCATACGTCGCCGCGTCGAACGAATGCGGCGAATGGAACAACACCGCACCATGCGCACCCGAACCCCAACGACCGTCCGCCGCCAACGCCACGACGTCCCCATGCGTGACCGCCACACCCTTCGGCACACCCGTCGACCCCGAAGTGAACATCACATACGCCAATGAGCCGGCCGCCGTTGCCACCGGCAGGGCGTTTTCGTCACACGGCACCTCGTCCACCCGCACCACGGGCACGGCCACCGCGGCGGCGCGCGGCGCCATCGCCGTGTCGGTCACGACGACCCGGGCGCCGCACTGCCCCAGCACGCGGCGCAGCCGCTCCTGCGGATACGAGGCATGCAACGGCACGTACACGCCGCCGGACTTGAGCACGGCCAGCATCGCCACGACGACGTCGACCGACCGTTCCAGCAGGAGCCCGACCCTTGTCTCAGCGGTCACTCCGCGCTCGACCAGCACCCGCGCCAGTCGATCCGATTCCGCGTCCAGCTCCGTGTAGGTGAGAGCGTTTTCGCCGCACCGTACGGCCACCGCACGCGGTGTCGCGGCGGCCCGTTCCGCGAAGGCGGCGACGACCGAGCCGCCTGCGGAGGCGCTGTCTCCGCCATCGCTCCACTCGTCGAGGACGCGCCGCAGTTCGTCGTCGGAGTGGACCGACAGGTCGCCGAGCAGAGTGTCCGGGTGCGAGCCGGTGAGGGCGTCGAGGAGGTGTTCCAGGTGGGCGGCGAGGCGCTCCGCGGTGCTCGCGTCGAAGCGGCCGGGGTCGTAGCCGAGGTCGAAGCTGAGGAGTCCGGCGGCGTAGGCCGTCAGGACGAGCGGGTAGTTGGTGGTCTCGGTGACTTGGATGTCGCGCAGGGCCAGGCCGAAGCGCCGCACGCCGTCGGTGTCGATGGGGTAGTTCTCGAACACCAGCAGGCTCTCGAAGAGCGGGGCCCCCGGGGCCAGGTCGGTCGGGATGTCGCTGAGCGCGATGTCCTCGTGGCGGCGGGCCTCGGCATGGGCGGCCTGGAGGGCGGTGAGCCATCGGGGGACCGACTGGCCGTGGTCGATGCCGACCCGTACCGGCTGGGTGTTGATGAACAGGCCGAGGATGTCCTCGGCTCCGGGCAGGTCGGCCGGCCGCCCCGACACGGTCGTCCCGAAGACGACGTCGCGGCTGCCCGCGTACTGCGAGAGCAGCAGGGCCCAGGCGCCCTGGACGATGGCGTTGACCGTGAGGTGGTGCCGGCGGGCGAACGCGGTGACCTGTGCGGAGAGTGTCTCGGAGGCGGTGCGGGCGATGTGGGCGGTGGAGCGGCCGTGACCGGTCGTGTCCTGCGGGGCGCGGTCGTGGGGCAGTGCGGTGGGCTCCGTGAATCCGGCGAGCGCGGTGCGCCAGTGGTCGAGGCCCGCCGTGCGCTGCCCGGCCCGCTCGTGGAGGCGGGCGAGGTGGTGGCGGAAGGGGGGCCTGGGGGCGGCGGTGCCGGTCGCGTAGCGGCTGATGACGTCGTCGAGGAGCGCGGCGGTGCTCCAGCCGTCGAGGAGCAGGTGGTGGAAGGTCCACACGACCCGTACCCGGTGGGGGGCGCAGCGAATGAGGACGAGCCGCATCAACGGGGCCGTGGTGAGGTCGATGCCCTCGGCGCGGTCGGCGGCGAGCAGGTCGCGCAACGCGGCCTCGCGGCGCCGCTCGGCCTCGGCCGGTTCCTCCCCGGTTGCGTCGTTCCAGTCGAGGACGGTGACCGGCAGGGTGACGTCGTCGTGGACGACCTGGACGGGGTGACGCAGTCCGTCCCAGACAGGAACGGCGCGCAGGGCGTCGGACCGGTCGACGGTGTGCTGCCAGGCGTCGGCGAGGGCGGCGGTGTCGATGGTCCGGCCGGCGGTGTCCTCCAGGAGGAAGCAGAACTGTTCGAGGTAGGCCGGTGAACCGGGTTCGGCGAGGGCGTGGAAGACCATGCCGGCCTGGAGGGGGGTGAGGGGCAGGATGTCGGCGACGCCCGTGCGGCCGTTGCCCGCGATCCGGTCGGTCTCCGTCTGGTCGAGACCGGCGAGCGGGTGGTCGGACGGGGTACGCCCGCCGTTCGCCGGGTCGGCGCAGTGGCGGAGGTAGCCGCGCAGGTCGTCGGCCAGTTCGCGGGCGAGGTGTTCGACGGTGGTGCGGTGGTGGCGGGCGGCGGAGTACGTCCAGGTGAGGGTGAGCCGGCCGTCCCGGATCTCGCCGATGACGTCGAGTTCGTGGGGCCGGGCCTCGTCGGGGGCGAATTCTCCGCCCGGGTTGAGGGTGGTCGACCGGATCCAGTCGTGGTCGGCGGTCGCGGCGTCCATACGGCCGAGGTAGTTGAAGCTGATGCGGGGTGTGGGGTGGTCGGTGAACGGGGAGTCGGTGGCGAGGTGGCGCAGCGCGCCGTACCCGATGCCCCGGTCCGGGACCGCGCGCAGCTGCTCCTTGACCGCCTTCACCGCGGCCCCGAAACCGTCGCCGTCCCCCGCATCGGGCAGGGCGGGTGCGAAGGGGTGGATGGTCGTGAACCACCCGACCGTACGGGTCAGGTCGACGTCGTCGAACAGGTCCTCCCGCCCATGCCCCTCGTAGTCCACGGCCGTCCGCTCCCGACCCGTCCACGTGCGCAGCACACGCGCCAGACACGTCAGCAGCACGTCGTCGATCCTGGTCCGGTAGACGGGCGGCACCCGCTGGAGCAGCGCCTCGGTCTCGTCGGTGTCGAGCGCGACGGTCACGGTCCGTTGGTGGGCGAGGGTGTCGGCGCCGTCGGGCACGTCGGCGGGCAGGGGGCCGGTGTGGGCATCGGCGAGGGCGGCGTCCCAGTAGGGGCGCTGGTCGTCGAAGCCGCCGGTGCGGGTGTGTGCGGCGAGGCGGTCGGCCCACTGGCGCACGGAGGTGGTCTTGGGACCGAGGTCGGCGGGGTGTCCGTCGCGGATGCGGGTGTGCGCGGTGGCGAGGTCGTCGAGGAGGATGCGCCAGGAGACGCCGTCCATGACGAGGTGGTGGACGACGACGAGGATCCGGGTGACCTCGCGGTCGGGTCCTTCGCCTTGCACCGCGGTGAGAATCCGTACCAGGGGCCCGCGATCGAGGTCGAGCTCGCGCTGGGCCCGGTGGGTGAGGTCCGCCCACGCGGTGTCCCCGGCCGCTCCCTCGGGGAGCGGGTGGACGGTGTGGACGGCGTCGAGGTCGACGGTCGGCTCGATGCGGCCGTGCCGGACCCCGTCCGCGCCGAGGGGGAAGACGGACCGCAGGGCGTCGTGCCGGTCGAGGACCGCGGCGACGGCGGCGCGCAGGGCGTCCGGCCGGGTGCCGGGCGCGGGGGTCAGTTCCATCGCCATGTTGAAGTGGTGCGGGGCCACGGGGTGCGTGGTGAAGAACCACTCGCGGATGGGGGTGGTGGGGATCTCGCCCCGCAGCGTGCCCTGTTCGGCGCGTACGGTCGGCGTGCTCCGGCTGTCCGCGGCGTCTGCGTGGGCGGCGAGGGCGGCGACGGTCTGGTGGGCGAAGATGTCGCGGGAGGCGAGGTCGAGTCCGGCCTGGCGGGCGCGGGTGACGACCTGGATGCTGAGGATGGAGTCGCCTCCCAGGGCGAAGAAATTGTCCTGCGCGCCGATGTCCGCCAGGTCGAGGACCTCGGCCCAGATCTCGCAGAGCGTCCGTTCGGTGTCGGTGCGCGGGGCGATGTGCCCGGCCGTGCTGTCGGTGTCAGGGGCGGGCAGGGCCTTGCGGTCGGTCTTTCCGCTGGTGTTGAGCGGCATCCGGTCGAGCGTGACGAAGGCCGACGGCACCATGTACGCGGGGAGTTCGCCGGCCGCGTGTGCCCGCAGGACGTCCGCGTCCGGGTGGGCGCCGGGCCGCTCCGGTGTCACGTACGCGACGATCCTCGGGTGGCCGGGACGGTCCTCGCGTACCACGGCGGCTGTCTGGGCGACCGACGGGTGGCGGGCGAGGACCGCCTCGATCTCGCCCAGCTCGATGCGCAGGCCGCGCAGCTTGACCTGGTCGTCCGCCCGTCCCTGGTAGGCGAGTTGGCCGTCGGGGTGCCAGCTGGCGAGATCGCCGGTGCGGTAGAGCCGGCCTCCCGTTCCGGCCGGGTCGGCGACGAAGCGCTCCGCGGTGAGACCGGCCCGGTCGTGGTAGCCGCGGGCGAGGCCCGGGCCGGAGACGTACAGCTCGCCCACGACCCCGACGGGGACGGGGCGGAGCCATGGGTCGAGGACGGCGACGTGTGCGTCGGCGACGGGTTCGCCGATCGGCGGGGCGCCCGCGCCCGGCGTGAGGGCATCGCTCATCGAGGCGGCGATGGTCACCTCGGTCGGACCGTACGCGTTCACCATGATCCGGCCGGGGGCCCAGCGGGCCACGAGGTCCGGGCCGCACGCCTCGCCGCCGGTGGCCACGACCCTCAGGTCCGGGAGATCACCGGCGGGCATGGTGCCGAGGACGGTCGGCGGGATCAGGGTGTGGCTGATGCGCCGGTCGGCGAAGAAGCGGTGGAGCGCCTCGCCGACGAGGGGGCCGTGGCCGTCGGGGACGACCAGGGTGCCGCCGCCCCCGAGGGCCATGAGGAGTTCCATGACGGAGGCGTCGAAGCCGGCGGAGGCGAGCTGCACGACGCGGGCGGTCGGGCCGGTGCGCAGGCGTGCGCAGGCCGCGGCGGCGAAGCCGGCAATGCCTCGGTGGGTGACCACGACGCCCTTGGGGCGGCCGGTGGAGCCGGAGGTGTAGATCATGTACGCGGCGGCGTCCAGGGGGATCCGCACGTCGGGCGCGGTGGCGGGCCGGGCGGCGGTCTCGCGCCGGACCCTGGGGTCGTCCAGGTCGAGTACGGGCAGGCCGAGGACGGACGGGGTCGGCGGTTGCGCGCCGGACGGGTCGCCGGCGCGGATCACGAGCCGGGCGCCGCAGTCCCGCAGGACGTGGTCGAGGCGCTGTGCGGGCCACTCCGGGTCGACGGGGACGTAGACGCCGCCCGCCCGGACGACGGCGAGGAGGCTGACCAGCCAGTCGGCCGAGCGGGGCTGGAGGACGGCGACGCGGGTCTCGCGGCCCACGCCCCGGGTGCGCAGCAGGTGGGCGAGCCGGGCGGAGGCGGCGTCGAGCTGCGCGTAGCTGAGGCGGGTGTCGCCGTGTTCGACGGCGAGCGCGTCGGGGGCCGCGGCGGTGCGTGCGGCGAACAGGGCGGGCAGGGTCAGGGCCGGGGTTGCGGCGCCGATGGCGGAGCGGCCCCACTCTTCGACGATGCGTTGCCGTTCGTCGTGCGTGAGGTGGCCGATGGCGGCGGTGGGGCGCTCGGGGTACGCGGTCAGCTCCTGGGCGAGGGCCACCCACTGACGGCCCAGGCGTCGCATCGTGGCGGCGTCGAACAGGTCGGTGCTGTATTCCAGTTCCACATCGAGTCCGCCGTCCCGAGCCGAGAACTCGAGGGTGAGGTCGAAGCGGGCGGAGGCGCGCGGCACGGGGACGCGTGCGGCGGGCAGTCCGGCGAAGTCGCTGAGGCCGTCGGCGTCGCCGAAGGCGTTCTGCAGGACGAGCGCCGCCTGCACGAGCGGGGTGCGGCTGGGGTCCCGCTCGGGCGCGAGTGCCTCGACGAGCCGGTCGAACGGCACGTCCTGGTGGGCGAAGGCGTCCAGGACCACACCGCGGGTGCGGTCGAGCAGGTCGCGGAAGGAGCAGGTCTCATCGACGCCGACGCGCAGCACGAGAGTGTTGACGAAGAACCCGACGAGGTCCGCGGTGTCCTGGTGGTCGCGGCCCGAGGTGACGGTGCCCAGGGCGATGTCGCGGCGCCCGCTGTGGCGGGCGAACAGTAGCTGGGTCACGGCGGTCAGCGCCATGAAGAGGCTGGCCCGCTGCTGCCGGGCGAGGCCGGTCAGGCGCCCGGTGACGTCGGCGGGCACGTGGAAGGTGTGCAGTGCGCCGCTCGCGGTACGGACCGCGGGGCGCGGCCGGTCGGTGGGGAGGTCGAGCACGGGCAGGTCAGCGAGGCGGTCGCGCCAGTGGTCGAGCCGGGCGTCCAGGGCGTCGCCGTCGGTGCGGGCGCGCTCCCAGTCGGCGTAGTCGGCGTACTGGACGGGGAGTTCGGGCAGCCCGGCCGGGGCCGTACCGTCGCGGCGGGCCGCGTACAGGGCGCCCAGGTCGCGCACGAGGACGCCGACGGACCAGCCGTCGGTGACGATGTGGTGCTGGGTGAGCAGGACGACGTGCTCGCCGGGCCCAAGAGCGACGGCGAGCACCCGCAGCAGCGGTCCGGTGCGCAGGTCGAACGGGACGGACTGCTCGGCGAGGAGGACCCGGTCGAGAGCCGCTTCGGCGTCGGCTTCCGTGGTGAGGTCCACGGTCCTTACGGGGACGGCGAGTTCGGGCCGCACGATCTGGACGGGCCGGCCGTCGTGGTTCTCGAAGACGGTGCGGAGGGTCTCGTGCCGTGCGACGAGGTCGCCGACGGCGGCGCGCAGCGCGTCGAGGTCCAGATCCCCGGTGATCCGCAGGGCGGCGGCCGTGTTGTACTCGACGCTGCCGGGGGCGAACTCGTGCAGGAACCACAGGCGTTGCTGAGCGGGCGCGAGCGGCAGCGGCCCGCTCCGGTCGGTCAGCACGGGGATGCGTTCCGGTTCGCCCCGCTCCCCGCCCGGATCGCTCTCGACGAGAGCGGCGAGGGCGGCCGGTGTCGGATGGTCGAAGAGCGTGCGCCAGGTGAGCGCCGCGGCCAGCTCGGCACGGATGCGGGTGACGACCTGGAGGGCGAGCACGGAATCGCCGCCGAGATCGAGGAAGTCGTCGTCGGCTCCGACCCGTGTGACGCCCAGGACCTCGGCCCAGATCGCGCACACGGCGGTCTCCGCAGGCGTCCGCGGGGCGGTGTAGGGGCGGTCGGCGTCCTGCGCGGGGGCGGGCAGGGAGCGCCGGTCGAGCTTGCCGTTGGCGGTGAGCGGCAGCGCGTCGAGGACGACGTACGCGGACGGGACCATCGCCTCGGGCAGTTCGGCGGCGGCGTGCGCGCGGACGTCCGCCACGGACGGGCGGTCGCCGTCGTGGCCGACGAGGTAGGCGACGAGGCGCTTGAGGCCCGGCCGGTCCTCGCGGGCGACGACGACGGCGCTGCGCACGGCCGGGTGGCCGGTGAGGACGGCCTCGATCTCGCCGGGCTCGACGCGCAGGCCGCGGATCTTCACCTGGTCGTCGGCGCGTCCGCCGTACTCCAGGTCGCCGTCGGGCCGCCGGCGCACGATGTCGCCGGTGCGGTAGAGCCGGTCGCCGGGCCGTTCGGTGTACGGGTCGGCGACGAACCGCCCGGCGGTGAGGCCGGTGCGGCGGTGGTAGCCGCGGGCGAGCGGGCCGCCGAGGTACAGCTCGCCCCACTCGCCGTCGGCGACGGGGCGCAGCCGGGCGTCGAGGACGTGGGCGCGGGCGCCGTCGATGGGCGGGCCGATGGGGTGCGGGCCGGTGCCGTCGGCGGGCAGCGGGGCGGAGAGTGTGGTGCAGACGGTGGCCTCGGTGGGGCCGTAGGCGTTGATGACGCGGCGTCCGCCGGTGGCCCAGCGGGCGACGGTGTCGTCGGGGCAGGTCTCGCCGCCGACGACGACGGTGCGCAGCGCGGGCAGGTCGGCGGCGGGCAGGGTGCCCAGGACGACGGGCGGCAGCATGACGTGGGTGACCCGGCGGTCGGCGAGGAGCCGCAGCAGTTCGTCGCCGAGCGGCCGGCCCGGGGCGAGGACGAGGGTCGCACCCGCGGTGAGGGTCATCACCATGTCGGCCATGGCCACGTCGAAGCTGGGTGACACGAACTGGAGGACCTTGTCACCGGCCCGCAGGTCGAGCGCGGCGGTGTGCGCGGCGGCGAGCCCGGGAAGTCCGGCGTGCGGGACGACGACGCCCTTGGGGCGGCCGGTGGATCCCGAGGTGTAGATCATGTAGGCGGCGCCGCAGGCCGCACCGTGACCGGCCGCGGGGGCGACGGCCGGGCCGGTGAGCAGGTCGGCCGCGACGTGGTCGAGGTCGATCACGCGGGCGCCGCTCTCCGTCCCCGCCTCGGTCGCCCCGGCGCAGAGACCGCCGCGGGTGACGAGCAGCCGCGGGGCGGCGTCCTCGATCATGTAGGCGATGCGGTCGGTGGGGTAGCCGGGGTCGACCGGCACGTACACGCCGCCGGAGCGCAGCACGGCGAGCAGCGAGACGACCAGTTCCGGGGAGCGGTCCAGGCAGACGGCGACCCGGTCCTCGGCCCCCGCCCCGGACCGGCGCAGCAGGTGCGCCAGCCGCTCCGCCCGCTCGTTCAGCTCCCCGTAGGTCAGGGCGGTCTCGCCGTACTCGACCGCGATGCCGTCCGGGGTGCGGGCCGCCCAGTGGGCGACCGCCTCCAGAACGGTGGCGCCCGCCGGTACCGTGTCGGACTTCCAGTTCGGCGTGGACGCCGTGTTCATGAAACCCCCTCGGGTCGTGCTGGGTGAATGCGCGTGCGTGCGGGTCGGTTGCGGGCGCGGCTCAGCCCCGCATCGACTCCTCGAGCTCCTGGAGGACGCGTTCCTCCACCGCGTCCGCGAGTGCGGCGACGGTCGGGGCGTCGTGGACGGCCCGGACGGTCAGGGACACCCCGAAACGGGTCCGGATCCTGGCGGTGACCTGGAGGGTGAGGATCGAGTTGCCGCCCAGGGCGAAGAAGTCGTCCTCGGCGCCGATCCGTTCGAGGCCCAGGACCTCCTGCCAGATGGCAACGACGGTCTCCTCGCCGGGGGTGCGGGGGGCGACGTACTCGGTCCCGGTCCGTACGGCGTCCGGGTCGGGCGCCGACAGGGCGCGTCGGTCGACCTTGCCGTTCGCGTTGAGCGGCAGCGCGTCGAGGACGACGAACGCGGCCGGGACCATGTACGCCGGCACCAGGGCCTTGAGGTGGGCGCGCAGTTCGGCCGGGGCGAAGGCGTGGCCGTCGTGCAGAACGGTATAGGCGACGAGCTGCGGTGAGGCGCCGTGGTCCTGGCGGGCCATGACGACGGCGCGGGAGACGGCCGGGTGCTTGCGCAGGGCCGTCTCGATCTCGCCGGGTTCGATGCGGAAGCCGCGGATCTTCGTCTGCTCGTCGGCGCGTCCGGCGAACTCGATGTCGCCGCCGGGCAGATGCCGGGCCCGGTCGCCGGTGCGGTAGAGCCGGTCGCCCGGCCGGTCCCCGTACGGGTCGGCCACGAACCGCTCGGCGGTCAGCGTGGGCCGGCCCAGGTAGCCGCGCCCGACGCTCGGGCCGCCGAGATACAGCTCGCCGGTGACGCCGACGGGCGCGGGCCGCAGCGCCTGGTCGAGGATGTACATGCGGATGCCCGGGTTGGGGCGGCCGATGGGGACGCTCGGGGTGTCGGGCAGCGTGTCGGCGTGCACCGGGTACAGGCAGGACTCGACGGTGGCCTCGGTCACCCCGTACGTGTTGAGGACGGTCGTCGTCGCCGTGTCGGTGCGCTCCAGGAGGCGGCGGCAGTCGTCGGTGCGCCACAGGTCCGCGCCGACGGCGAGGACCCGCAGCGGTGGCAGCTCCTCGCCGCGCCGGGCGGCCTCGTCGGCGAGGGCGGTGGCGAGGGCGGGCACCGTGTCGAGGTGGGTGACGCCCGCTGAGCGCACGAGGTCGAGGACGCGCCCCGGGTCGTTGACGGTGTCGGCGGGCGCGAGGACGAGCGCGCCGCCGTGGCACAGGGCGTGCACGAGGTCGGAGACGAACACGTCGAAGGACATGCTGGCGACGTTGAGCTGCCGCACCTGCCGCCCGTCGGTGAACCCGTAGGCGGCGTCCCACGACGCGGCCCCGTGGCTGATGCTGCGGTGCTCGATCTGGACGCCCTTGGGCCGCCCGGTGGAACCGGACGTGTAGATGACGTACGCCAGGTCCCGGGGCCGCACCCGCGTGGTGGGCGCGGTGGCGGGGTGGCGGGCCACGGCGCGGCGCAGCGGCTCGGCGTCCAGGGCCAGTACGGTCGCGTCGACGGGCGGCAGCGTCCGGGCGAGCGAACTTCGGGTGAGGACCATCCGGGCTTCGCTGTCGGCCAGCACGTACGCCAGGCGTTCGGCGGGGTGGGCCGGGTCGAGGGGCACGTAGGCGCTGCCCGCCTTCAGCACGGCGAGCAGGGCCACGACCGTCTCGGTACCGCGCTCCAGGCAGATCGCGACGACGACCCCGGGGCCGGCACCGCGGGCGACGAGTTCGTGTGCGAGCCGGTTGGCGCGGGCGTCGAGCTCGGCGTACGACAGGACGTCGTCGCCGCACAGCACGGCGTCGAGGTCCGGGGTGCGGCGCGCCTGCGCGGCAATCAGGTCGTGCAGGCAGGTCCCGTCCTCGTACGGGATGGTCCCGCCGCTCCAGCCGCCTGGCTCGACGAGCCGGGCGCGTTCCTCGGAGGGCAGCATGGACAGTTCGGCCGGGCGGACCGTCGGATCGTCGGCCATGGCCCGCAGCAGCGCGCGGAGTTGGGCGGACAGGCGGGTGACCCGGTCGTGGTCGAACAGCGCGGGGTCGTAGGAGAGGTGCAGGGCGAGCCGGTCGGCGTCGGCGTACGCGGTCAGGTCGAGCGGGTAGCTGGTGGTGTCGACGGCGGTGACGTCGGTGACGCGCAGCCCGTGCGCGGCGGCGGCCTCCTCGTTGCCGGGGTAGTTCTCGAAGACGACGATGCTGTCGAACAGCTCGTTGCCCTGCGGGAGTTCGGTCGCGCACTCACGGATGCCGTGCAGGGACAGGTGCTCGAAGCGGTGGGACTCCACTTGCTCGGCCTGGAGTCCGCGCAGCCAGTCGACGACGCTGCCGGACCCGCCGACGTCGGTGCGCACCGGCAGGGTGTTGAGGAAGTTGCCGACGGTCGACTCGATGCCCGGCAGGTCGGCGTGGCGTCCGGAGACGGTCGCACCGAAGCACACGTCGGTCTCTCCCGCGTAGCGGGCGAGCATCAACGCCCAGGCGCCCTGGACGACCGTGTTGAGGGTGAGTCCGTGTTCCCTCGCCATCCGTGACACGGCGGCCGCATCGGCGGGGGCGAGTTCGGCCCGCACCCGCCGGGCGGCGTGCGCGCGGTGTCCCGGGGCCGGTGTCCGGTCGACCGGCAGCGGTGTCGGCGCGCGGAATCCGTCGAGGACCCGCCGCCAGTGCTCCTCGGCGGCCTGCGGGTCCTGGCGGCCCAGCCAGGCGACGTAGTCGGCGAACGGCGGCCTGGCAGCCGGGGCCGGGGCGCGCTCGCCGCGCGTCAGCGCCGTGTAGTGGGCGAAGACGTCCGCGAAGATCCGGGAGGTGCTCCAGCCGTCGAGGACGATGTGGTGGAACGTCCACACGACGCGGACGGCGCCGGGCCGTTCCGGTATCAGTGCGATGCGCATCAGCGGCCCGGTGGTGAGGTCGATGCCGGTGGCCAGTTCGGCCGCCGCGACGGCGACGGGGTCCGCGCCGGCCGGCTCGTGGCGCACGGTGAGCGCGGCGTGTCGGCGCACGACCTGGAGGGGCTGCGGCACGTCCTCCCACACGAGGTGGGTGCGCAGCGCCGCAGTGGCGTCCACGACCCGCTGCCATGCCTCGGCGAGGGCCTGCGGGTCTCCGGCTCCCTCCAGCACGAACGACACCTGGTCGAGGTAGACGCCCGGGTCGGCGAGCGTGTGGAACAGCATGCCGCTCTGCAGCGGGGTGAGCGGATAAACGTCCTCCACGTCCTGCGCCTGCCGTCCGGCGCCTGCGAGGGCGTCCACGGCGGCCTGGTCGAGCCGGGCGAGCGGGAAGTCGGAGGGCGTGCGCCCACCGGCCTCGGGCCGGGCGCAGTGGCGCACGAAGCCGCCGATCTGCGCGGCGAGGGCGTGTGCCAGACGCTCGATGGTGGCCGTGCGGTGCCGCTCGGTGGAGTACGTCCAGGTGAAGGTCAGCCGTTCGTCCGTGACGACACCGATCACGTCCAGCTCGTGGGCGCGCTGCTCGTCGGGGTGGTGGTCGCCTCCGACGGGCGGCAGCGCCCGCCCGAGGAGGCCGTCCGCGGACGGGCCGCCGCCCAGGCCGGCCGTGGCGTCGAACCGGCCGTGGAAGTTGAAGCTGATGCGGGGTGTGGGGTGGTCGGTGAACGGGGAGTCGGTGGCGAGGTGGCGCAGCGCGCCGTACCCGATGCCCCGGTCCGGGACCGCGCGCAGCTGCTCCTTGACCGCCTTCACCGCGGCCCCGAAACCGTCGCCGTCCCCCGCATCGGGCAGGGCGGGCGCGAAGGGGTGGATGGTCGTGAACCACCCGACCGTACGGGTCAGGTCGACGTCGTCGAACAGGTCCTCCCGCCCATGCCCCTCGTAGTCCACGGCCGTCCGCTCCCGACCCGTCCACGTGCGCAGCACACGCGCCAGACACGTCAGCAGCACGTCGTCGATCCTGGTCCGGTAGACGGGCGGCACCCGCTGGAGCAGCGCCGCCGTCGTCTCCGTGTCGAGGGTCACCTCCACGGTGGACTGGACGGCCATCGTGTTGCGTCCGCCCGGGAAGTCGACGGGAAGGGCGACGGCGTCCGGGGCGGCGGCCTCGTGCCAGTAAGCGACCTGGTCGTCGAACCCGCCGTCGGCGGTGTGCCGGGCGAGCCGGTCGGCCCATTCCCGCACGGACGAGGTCCGTGCGTCGAGGCGTACCGCGTCCCCGGCTCGGGCCTGGGCGTACGCCGCCTCCAGGTCCTCCAGGAGGATGCGCCAGGACACGCCGTCGACGAGGAGGTGGTGGGCCACGATCCCGAGCAGCGCCGGGCGGTCCGGGCCCCGGTCGCCCACGACGACGCGGAACAGCGGCCCCGAGGCGAGGTCCATCCCCGCCTGAGCGGCGGCGACCTGGGCACGCCATGTGCCGGTGTCGCCGGTGTGAACAGTGAGGACGGAGTCCACGGCGACATCGGTGACGGGAGCGATGACAGCGGTCCACGCGTCGGCGCCGGGTGTGCGGTGGAACGTGGAACGCAGCCCGTCGTGCTGGGCGACGAGCGCGGCAACAGCGGCCCGCAACGCGGGTACGTCGACTTCTCCGGCCGACTCGAACGCCATCGACATGGCGAAGTGGTGCGGCGCCGACGGGTGGTGGGCGAAGAACCACTCCCGGATCGGGGTCGCCGCGACCGGGCCGGAGACCGGCGGCCGGGCCCCGGTCTCCTCCTCCGCCGACGGGTCGGCGGAGGAGGACGTGTGCGAGACGGCGGCGAGGTCGGCGACGTTCTGCCGCTGGAAGACGTCCCGCGAGGTCAGGGTGATCCCGGCACGACGGGCGCGGGAGACGACCTGAAGACTGGAGATGGAGTCGCCGCCGAGGCTGAAGAAGTTGTCGTGGACGCCGACACGTTCGACACCGAGGACGTCCGCCCAGATGCCCGCAAGAGTCTTTTCGGCGTCGGTGCGCGGGGCGACGTACTCCTCCCCCGCCTCCGCCTCGGGTGCGGGCAGCGCCCTGCGGTCGACCTTCCCGTTGACGGTGAGCGGCAGTTCGTCCAGGACGACGAACGCCGTCGGCACCATGT